>JAJRTE010000118.1 GCA_024278455.1 Myxococcota bacterium | reverse complement strand
TATCTCGGCCTTGGCCAGGGGGTTCCACAGGATATCGAAGTCGCCACGGCGGAACGGGTGGCGGACCTGGTCCTGAACCTGTCGCAGCGGTTCGGCGCTTGACTCGGTCTGGGCGGTTGCGGTGTCATCGGCCGGCCGCGGGGCATTCCCCTGGCTTCCTGCCCACGACGACGCGGGCCTGTCCCGACAAGTCGTTCCGGGTGTAGGTGTCCACGAGCCCGATCCGGGACATTTCGTCGAGCAATTCACGGGCCTGCCGCGGACTACCGATTTCGATCAGCACCCGGCCCCCCGGAGCGACCCACCTGTCGACGAGTTCGAGTATGCGGCGGCAGATATCCAGGCCGTCCTTGCCGCCGAGCAGGGCGTCTTGCGGTTCGTACTGCCGGATTTCGGGCTCGGTCCGGGCGAGCATCTCCGGGGTGAGGTACGGCGGGTTGGATGTGAGGAGGTCGAAGCGCCCCCGAAACCTGCTGGGCACCGGCGTGACCAGGTCGCCGAGGACGATGGCCACCCGATCCTCGAGGCCGTGTTTCGCGACGTTGGTTTTCGCGTATCGAACCGCCCGGGGCGAGGTATCGACACCGATGACGCGGCAACCGGTCTCGAGGGCCAGGCAGATGGGGATGTTGGCCGCGCCGGTGCAGAGGTCGAGGACGAGGGCGGGTTCGGACGTCTGGGGCGCGGTGGCGTCGGGCTCCAGCGCGGGGAGGGCGGCCGGGGCGACGGTGTCCTCGACTACCTGCCCCCTGTCCTGCCCAGCGGGAGGGTTGGAGGGCGGGTCCCCGGCTGTTTCGCCATCACCGTTCGGTGGCAGGGCGAGGGCCGGACTCCATGGCAAGCTTCGCCTGGGTACTGCCGTTGGCCTGGGCCCGCCCCTCAGCAGGCGGAGAGCTTCCTCGACGAGCGTTTCCGTATCGGGCCTGGGGATCAGGCAACCCGGTCCCACCTCGAATTCGGTCGACCAGAACGGTTTGCGGCCGACGATGTAGGCCACGGGCTCCCTGGCGGAGCGTCGTTTGACCCGTTGCTTGAATGCCGCCAGTTCGCGGGCGGAGAGGGGCTTGTCGAAGCTGGTGTAGAGGTGCACTCGGTCGGTGTCGAGGGCATCTGCCAGGAGAACCTCGGCGTCCAGCCTGGGGTTCGGGATATCGTGTCGAGCGAAATGCGCGGTGGTCCAGTTGAGGACTTCCAGGACGGTCCAGCCCATCTGTGTCAGGCTCTCCCTGCTTCTGCATGGAGCTGCTCCGCGTCGAAGTGAGCGGCCAGCGCGTCGATCAGCTCGTCCATGTCCCCATCGAGGAACGACTCGAGCTTGTAGAGCGTCAAGCCGATGCGATGGTCGGAGACCCGGCCCTGCGGGTAGTTGTAGGTGCGGATGCGCTCGGAGCGATCGCCCGTGCCGATCATCGCCCGCCGAGTCTGGGACAAGGCCTCGGCGGCCCTGGCCTGCTCCCGCTCGAGCAGCCTGGCGCGCAGCACCTTGAGGGCCTTGTGCTTGTTCTTGAGCTGACTTTTCTCATCCTGGCAAACCACCACCATTCCCGTGGGAATGTGCGTTATCCGCACGGCCGAGTCGGTGGTGTTCACGCTCTGGCCACCTGGCCCCGAGGAGCGGAAGACGTCGATCTGGAGGTCTTTCTCGTCAATGTGCACCTCGACATCCTCTGCCTCCGGGAGCACGGCCACGCTGACCGCCGACGTATGGATGCGGCCCTGGCTCTCGGTTTCTGGGACGCGCTGAACACGATGGACGCCCGACTCGTACTTGAGCTTGCGGTATACGTTCTTGCCTTCGATCAGCGCGATGATCTCCTTGAAACCACCCAGCTCGGACATGCTGCGCGACAGCACCTCCATCTTCCAGCGGTTACGCTCGCAGTACCTGCTGAACATCCGGAAGATGTCCGCGGCGAACAGGCCCGCCTCTTCTCCGCCGGTCCCGGCCCTGATCTCGATAACCACGTTCCTGGCATCGTTGGGATCTCGAGGCAGCATCTGCTGGCGGAGCCTGGTCGAAAGGGCCTCCTTCTCCTGCTCCAGGGCGGTCAGTTCTTCCTTGGCCGCGGCCCGGATTTCAGGGTCCGCGTCGCGAAGGAGTTCCTTGGCGTCTCCCAGTTCTTCCTCCACCTGCTTGTAGCGACGATAGGTGGCCACGACAGGCTCCAGGTCGGATCGCTCTTTCGATATCTCACGCAACCGTTTCGGCGACTTCACGATTTCCGGGTCACCGAGTTGCTCGGTAAGACGCTCGAACTTCGCTACGACGTCATCCAGCTTGGAAAACACCGCCACCTTCCTTTCCCGGACCGCGGCAACGCTTCGAGGGCGTCCCCGGCGCTCGGCGGGGCCCGGCCCGCTCCGGGGCAGAACCCTGCAATCACTGCCGGGATACTTCCCCTGGGCAGACGGCTAGGGCGAGAAGAGCACGGAGCGGAAAACCGCCGTGGCGCCACCCGCCCTCCCGGGCACCCGCCATCCTCCCGGCCCCACGAACCCGGTCGTCGTGACGGCGGCCCCCTGCACGAGCTGCCGACCACGGACGGTTCCTCGCAGATCGTCCCCTATCCGGTGACGGGGATGCGGAACGTCGATCCGTTCGTCCCGCAGTCGGGCAACCGGCACTACGCCTCGAGGACCGATCGGTCTCCGGTCTGCTCTATCCTGCGTTGCCGATCTCCGTCAAGTTGTACTTGCGCATGAATCGTTCAACGCGACCGGCTGTGTCGACGATCTTGTGCTTCCCGGTGTAGAACGGATGACAGGCCGAACAGATTTCGACGTTGATTTTCTTCAGCGTGGACCGGGTGGGGATCTCGTTGCCGCAAACGCACTTGATGACAACGTCGTGGTATCGTGGATGAATGCCCTTTTTCATGATGATGTCTTTCCCTGTGTTGCTCCTCGGTATCGAGGAACGTACAGCTTCTCCAGCGTGTGCTCCGAAGTCGAAAACGACGCCATACTATAGGGACAAATCACGCCACCCGCAACTAGCAAAGTTCCCGGCGGGTGGACGCACCTCGATCGTCGTGCTCCGCCGGGGAACCGTGCCCGCGCCGGACGTGGCCGCCGCTAGCTGTTCATCGCTGCCAGGAACTCCGCATTGTCCTTCGTTTTCATGAACTTGTCCAGCAGGAACTCCATGCTGTCGATGCTGTTGAGGGGTGAAAGCACCTTGCGCAGCACCCAGATCTTGTTCAGCACATCCTGCTCGAGAAGCAGTTCTTCCTTCCGCGTTCCGGACTTGTTGATGTCGATCGCGGGGTAGATGCGCTTTTCGACCAGGCGTCGATCGAGGTGGATTTCCATGTTCCCGGTCCCCTTGAACTCCTCGAAAATCACCTCGTCCATGCGGGAACCGGTGTCGATCAGGGCGGTGCCGAGGATGGTGAGACTGCCACCTTCTTCGATGTTTCGGGCCGCTCCGAAGAACCGTTTCGGCCGGTGGAGCGCGTTGGAATCCACGCCGCCGGACAGGATCTTGCCCGAAGGAGGCACCACGGTGTTGTATGCCCGCGCCAGGCGCGTGATCGAATCCAGAAGAATGACCACGTCCCGCTTGTGCTCGACGAGGCGCTTGGCCTTCTCGATCACCATCTCGGCAACCTGGACATGACGGGACGCCGGTTCGTCGAAGGTGGAGGAAATCACCTCCCCGTCGACGTTACGCTGCATGTCCGTCACCTCCTCCGGACGCTCGTCAATCAGCAACACTATCAGAACCACCTCCGGATGGTTGCTGGTAATGGCGTTGGCGAGGTTCTGTAGAAGAATGGTCTTTCCGGTGCGGGGCGGCGACACGATGAGACCGCGCTGCCCCTTGCCAATGGGCGTCAGCAGGTCGATGATCCGGGTCGAATAGTTGGTCGGGGAGAACTCGAGCGCAAACTTCTGATCCGGGTACAGCGGCGTCAGGTTGTCGAACAGGATCTTGTCCCGTGCGACCTCCGGGTCCTCGTAGTTGATCGTCTCCACCTTGAGCAGGGCGAAGTAGCGCTCGGAGTCCTTGGGCGGTCGAATCTGGCCGGCCACCGTGTCCCCGGTACGCAGGTTGAATCTCCGGATCTGCGATGGAGACACGTAGATATCATCCGGGCCGGGCAGGTAGTTGTAGTCCGGGGCACGGAGAAAACCGAAACCGTCCGGAAGACACTCGAGAACGCCCTCCCCGAAAATGACGCCGTTCTTCTCCGCCTGCGCCTGCAGGATGGCGAAAATCAGCTCCTGTTTCCGGAGGCTGGACGCGTTTTCGACCCTCATCCGCTTGGCGATGGTGGTCAGTTCGTTGATCTTCTTCTGCTTGAGTTCCTTGAGGTTGAGTTGCATGACTTCTCTCTTCATGATGGGTGAGAACAGGCTGCACTGGTGGGAATCACTTCACCGGCGAGGTCAGCCCCCTGCACATGGACACGTGCGAGGCATCCGGTGACATCTGGCCTATTCTGCGTTGCGTTGACACGACTGTTATGGTCTCTGGTTGTAATATGGTCCGTTGCTCGAACGACACTCTTGTGGTCGGATTGCCTTGATCTGTTCTGTCTGGGATACTGTATTGCTCGAACGCGGCGGCGGCTTCCAATCCTGTTCAGCTCGGTGCCGGCTGGACATTTCCTATTATAGAAAGCCGGTTCGCAATGTCAAGCGCTTTTTCGGTTCACCCATTTCGCGTTGACAAACCGTGTCGAGAACCTATCCTGGGCGACGAGGTGCCGGTGATCGGGAACCTCTCCCGGCGCCTCGCCCCGAACGGAAACCCCTCTGGGAGGCGATCCATGGACGAGACCGCTGCCAGGAAGCGCATCCAGGAACTTGGCAGGCAGCTCCGCTACCACGCCTATCTCTACTACGTGCGGGACGACCCGGAAATCTCCGACGCCGACTACGACCGCATGTTCAGGGAACTGATGGCGCTCGAGGAGGCGTTTCCCCACTGGCGGGAGCCCGACTCTCCCACGCTTCGGGTGGGAGGAGAGCCACTCTCGGCCTTTCGCGAGTTCCGGCACAGCACGCCGATGCTCAGCCTGGCAAACGCCTTCTCCAGGGGCGAATTGCTCGAGTTCGAGAGCCGTGCCCGGCGCATCCTGAAGAAGGCGGGGCCATTCCGCTATGCCCTGTCCCCCAAGATCGACGGTCTTGCCGTGGAACTCGTGTATGAGAACGGCCGGCTCGTCGCGGGCGCCACTCGAGGCAACGGCGAGGTGGGGGAGGATGTCACGAGCAACCTGTTGACCATCAAGACGATACCGACCCGCCTGGAGCCGTTCGGCGCCGCGGAGCCGCTCCCTGTCCCCGAGCTGCTCACGGTCCGCGGGGAGGTGTACATGCGGTTGAGCGATTTCGAGGAGATGGACGAGGCGCGGAGGCGACGGGGCGAAGAGCCGTTCGCGAACCCGCGCAACGCCGCGGCCGGCTCCATCCGGCAGCTCGATCCCAAGGTGGCCGCCTCTCGGCCCTTGAGGTTCTTCGCCCACTCCGCTGGCGAGATCCGGGGTGGCGACTATGGTGCCGAGTCGTCATTCTGGCAGGCGGTCGAGGCGTTCGGGTTCGAACTCCCCCCCGGGCTGGCGCGGTGTACCGGCATGGAGGAAGTGCTCGAAAAGGTCGCCTCCTTCGAGCAGGCGCGTCACGGGCTGGACTTCGAGGCGGACGGCCTGGTGGTCAAGTTTGACGACTGGGCCTTGCAGCGAGCGCTCGGCGCCGTCTCCCATCATCCGCGGTGGGCCATCGCCTACAAGTATCCGCCGAACGAGGAGAAGACACGTGTTCGGGAAATCGTCCTGCAGGTGGGGCGGACGGGGGCCGTTACGCCGGTCGCGGTCCTCGAGCCGGTCCAGGTGGGAGGGGTCGAGGTGAGCCGCGCCACGCTTCACAACGAAGAAGAGGTCCTTCGCAAGGACGTCCGGGTGGGAGACGTCGTCTATGTGCGTCGAGCGGGGGAGGTGATCCCCGAGGTGGTTCGCGTGGTGCTGTCCGAGCGGGATGGAGAGCCCCCCCCTTTCAAGATGCCTACCACCTGTCCTGTCTGCGGAGCGGAACTCGAGCGGTCCGAGGGGGAGGTGGTCTGGCGGTGCTCCGGGGCTGCCTGTCCGGCGAGACTCAAGGCGGCGATTCAGCACTTCGCGTCCCGCAAAGCCATGGACATCGACGGGCTGGGCGAGAAGCTTGTCGATCAGATGGTGGAGAAGGGCATGGTGCGCACCCCGGCCGACCTGTACGGCCTCGACGTTGCGCAGGTGGCCGGGCTCGAGCGCATGGCGGAAAAGTCGGCGAGCAACCTGGTGGAGGCCATCGAGGCATCGAAGACCCGGCCGCTCCACCGGTTGATCTTCGCGCTGGGGATCTTCCACGTGGGCGAACACACGGCCCGGGTGCTGGCTCGAGCTTTCCCCTCCCTGCCCGCGCTTGCCGAGGCGGACGAGGAGGTCCTGATCGCGCTTCAGGACATCGGCCCTGTCGTGGCCGACAGCATCACGCGGTTCTTCCGCCAGACCGGCAACCGGGAGATCGTCGCCAGGCTGGCCGGCGCCGGGGTATTGGCGGCCATGGAGCGACCCACGACCGCCGAGCCGGGCGGGCGCACTGAGCCGGGGCAGAGGGGAGCCGGGCTCGAGGGCAAGACGTTCGTGCTCACCGGAGTCCTGGAGCAGCTTACCCGGGACCGGGCCAGGGAGTTGATTCTCGAGCGGGGCGGGCGTGTGAGCGGCTCCGTGAGCCGGAAGACGGACTACGTCATCGTGGGGGCCAGGCCGGGGTCCAAGGCCAAGAAGGCGGCCACGCTCGGGGTAGGCACGTTGAGTGAGAAGGAATTCCTCGCGATGCTGGGCCTCGAGACCGAACCCGAAGGGTTTCCGAAACTGGGGGAGAGGAGATGACGGAACGGGTGCACCTGCTGATCGAGGGCCGTGTCCAGGGCGTCTGGTTTCGGGCCACGACGAAGAACGTGGGCGAAGAGCTGGGCGTCGCGGGCTGGGTACGAAACCTGCCCGACGGGCGTGTCGAAGTGATGGCCGAGGGCGCTCCGGAGCAACTGGACCGATTGCTCGAGTTCTGCCGGCAGGGACCCCGCCATGCCGTGGTGACGAACGTGGACGTCGAGCGCGGCCCGGCGGTGGGAGACCTTGGAACGGGATTCCGGGTTGCCTGGTAGGCCGGCAACGGCGAGGCGTGACTGCCCAAGGTTCCCGGTTGACACGCGGACCTCTGCTGGGTAATGTAGTGTTACGCGCCGGAGAAGGTGCGCCGGGGACCAGACCTTTCGGTTCCCGGCGTGGTCCGAACATGACGCGCCACAGTTTTCAGTTCGATGATGGCCGTATCGCTTGAGGTTGTAGTCCCCTTCAGGCTGTGCTGGGTGCCCGCTGCGACATCGCCGTGATGTCGCGGTGAGGTGGATGGGGACCACTGTCCAGGACAGACTTCGAGCTGGGCGGCCCGTGGGTTATCGCAAGGAATGTCACATTTTTGAGTTTCTAAACATTTTTGGCCTTCTGCACGTCATGGCCAATGCTCGAGCGGGAGACAAGGACTTCGAAGTGCTCCGGAACAACAGCGGACGGGCGCCGTTCACGGTGTGGACAGGGGAGGGTCTGATGCCAGCATGGGCTACCGAACCCTCCTGGAAGAGCACTCAAATCGTTTCCGACGTTCTGTTCGGTTCGCTGTCGAGAGGAGGTTGAGGGCAACCTGGATACGACCGAAAGCAACCGGTTGGGAGCCTTCGGGGTGAGCCAAGCCAGAAAGGGATTCTTCTGCAAAAAACAGAGGTTGTGCGCTACGTGCTCGAGGTCCAGCAGAGGATGACGCATGTCGTTGGATCTCATCGTGAACTGCACGGGCAGTGAAACCCGGGTCGCGCTCATGGACAATGGGAAGCTCCTTGAGCTTTACATCGAGCGCGAGAGAGACAGGGGGTACGTCGGCAATGTCTACAAAGGAAAGGTCGTTCGCGTCCTTCCCGGGATGCAAGCGGCATTTGTAGATATCGGGCTCGAGAGAGCCGCGTTCCTGTACGTATCGGATATCGTGAAGAGTTTCGTCGGAAACGGCGAGAGCAACAGTGAGGAGGAAGAAGAGGAGAGCCTGCCGCGAGCCAACAGCCGGGTATCATCGGACGCGCACATCGAGGATTTTGTCCAGGAGGGTCAGGAAATCCTGGTCCAGGTGGCAAAGGACCCGATGGGAACCAAGGGGGCCCGGCTGACATCTCACATCACCCTACCGGGACGCTACCTGGTTTTCATGCCCACGGTGGACCACGTGGGTATCAGCCGTCGTATCGACAAGGAGAAGGAGCGAAGGCGGCTGCGCGAGTTCGTGGATACCCACAAGGAGGAAGGGACCGGCTATATCGTCAGGACCGTCTGCGAAGGCCAGCCGCTCAAGAACCTGAACGCGGACATGGAGTTCCTTCAGCGCACGTGGAAGAACGTCCTGAGGAACCGCGACAGGCATCCGGCCCCCGTCCTGCTGCATCAGGATCTCAACCTGGTCCTGCGTGCCGTCCGTGACCTGTTCACCGGCGACGTCAACAAGTTGATCGTGGACTCGAAAGAAGAGTACGAGAACGTGCTCACCTTCGTCGAGTCCTTCATGCCCCGCATCAAGGGCCAGGTTCATCACCACGCCAGTCCCGAACCGATTTTCGACGCCTACGGTGTCGAGGTGGAGATCAATCGCGCCCTTGGACGCAAGGTATGGCTCAAGAGCGGTGGGTACCTCATCATCGACCAGACGGAAGCCCTGACGGCCATCGACGTCAACACCGGCAAGTACACCGGCAGTATCAACCTCGAGGAGACCACCCTCAAGATCAACCTCGAGGCCATCAAGGAGATCGTCTACCAGCTTCGGCTGCGATCGATAGGCGGGATCATCATCATCGATCTGATCGACATGGAGAAGGAGGCCAACCGCGAGAAGGTGTATCGTGGTCTCGAGGAGGCCTTGCGCGAGGACAAGGCGAAGACCAATATCCTCAAGATCTCGAGGCTCGGTCTTGTCGAGATGACCCGAAAGCGGGTTCGAGAAGACCTGGTGAAGCTCCTGTCCGAGCCTTGCGCATACTGCGAGGGCAAGGGCTACCACAAGAGCCGAATGACGGTGGCGTTCGAGATCTTCCGCCAGATAAAGCGGGAAGTCGCCACGTCGGAAGGGAGGAACGTCTACCTCACCACTCAGCCATCCATTGCCGACCTGCTCTATGGCGAACTCTATCCCGACCTGGCCGATCTCGAGGAGCGACTCGGCCGGCGGGTCATCATCACCCCCGCGGCGGACTACCATATCGAACAGTACGTGGTACAGGTCCGGTAGTGCCCGCGCGGTCGTCCTCGAGGCGTTCGTGACATCCGTTCACCCGGAAGACCGCCAGACATCCTTCTTGCCCGGCTCGCCTGCCGAAGAGCCGGTGGCGAAGCATGCCGTGCCGCCCGCCGACCCCGGGATCTCGAGGACACGGCGCCGGATCCTGTGTCTTTCCGGCGAGGTGCTGGAGGTGGTCTCGAGCCGCGGCAACACATTCTCCGTCATCCGTTTCCTCGACAGGGAGACCCGACAGGTGCACACCGTCGTGGGTCCGATGGGACCGCTGCGCCCCGGAGAACGGGTACGGCTCTCCGGTCGATGGATCGTGGACCCTGAGCGCGGGCGCCGATTTCGCGTGGAGGCCTTCGCGACCCCCTTACCGGTACCGCCAAGGGTCCTCGAGCGGTTCCTGGCTTCGGGCCTGGTCAAGGGCGTGGGGACCGGCTTGGCACACCGCGTCGTGGACGATATCGGCCCGGACCTGTGCCGGGTGCTCGATCACGAAGACGAACGCCGCCTGGCGCGTGTCCCCGGCGTCGGCCAGGCCCGGGCTCGAGCCATCCTCGCCGCGTGGCACCAGGACCCCGTGACGCGCGAAGCCCTCCTCTATCTGCTCGGGCTCGGCCTGACGCCCGAACTGGCCGCGCGAATCGTTCGGCACTACGGGCCTCGGACCGTCCGCGCTGTCAAGCAGGACCCGTATCGCATCGCCAGGGCCGTGCGTGGTATCGGGTTCCAGCGCGCAGACGAGATCGCCAGCATGCTGGGGCCCAAGATCGACCCGGTGATGCGTGCAACTCATGCCGTACTTCACGTGCTCGAAAGCAGCGTCGAAGCCGGTCACGTCTGCCTGCCGTTCGATACCGTGGTCGAGCAGACGAGTTCGCTGGACGTGTTGCCGGCCGACGTATTGCGGGCACTCGTGACCCTCGAGAAGCAAGGCCGAATCGTCACGGACGGTGCACCTGTCGATGGGCGATCCCGGCGCGTAGTCTACCTTCGCGGACTCCACGTCGCGGAGACCTTCGTCGCCCGCAGACTCGAGACGATGGCGAACCGGCAGCCATCGGGGACACCGTGGCGCGCCGAGCAGGACCTGGCCCGGATAGAATCGGAGTTGGGGTTGACCCTGGACGAAAGGCAGCGGGAGGCGGTCAAGGCGACGCTCTCCTCGTCGCTCCTCGTCGTCACCGGCGGGCCGGGGACCGGAAAGACGACCATCGTCAGGGCCATGGTCGCCATGGCACAGTCTGCCGGCATTCGCATGCTGCTCGCCGCGCCCACCGGCAGGGCCGCGCAACGCCTCCAGGAAGCCACCGGTCATGAAGCGCGGACGCTGCACCGGTGGCTCGAGGCGTTGCCCCCGGACATGCGTTACCGGCGCAACCGTGATAATCCGGTCGAGGCCGACGTCGTGCTGATCGACGAAGCATCGATGGTGGATTTGCCCCTGTTTGCCGCGTTGCTCGACGCAATGCCCGCCCAGGCGACGCTCGTGCTCATGGGGGATGTCAACCAGCTTCCCCCGGTGCGGGCTGGACGTGTGTTGTGGTCCATCGTTTCCTCGAGCAAGTTTCGGGTCATCGCCCTCGAAAGAGTGTTCCGGCAGTCGACAGGCTCCATGATCCCTGTCAATGCCCAGAGGATTCTCGCCGGCCGCATGCCGCTGTTCGCACGCGGCAAGCAGGCCGAGTCGGCGGATTTTTTCTTCCTGCCCACACAGGATCCCGAGGAGACCGCCCGGGTGGTCGTGGAACTCGCCAGCGTGCGCCTGCCGCGCAGGTACGGCCTGGATCCGGTTTCCGACATCCTTGTGCTGACCCCCACCCACCGTGGTCCAGCAGGCGTAAGCGCGCTGAACGAAAGGCTCCGGGCACGTTTGAACCCCGCCGCGCGCCTGGGGACGAGCGGGGGACACGCCTGGCGTGTCGGCGACAAGGTGTTGCAGACAAGAAACAACTACGAGCGAGACCTGTTCAACGGCGACATCGGGCGCGTCGTGACCGTCTCGGAGCAGACCGTGCGGGTAGATTTCGGCGGGCGCGTGCATGCCCTGTCACGCCCGGAGCGGGCCGGCCTGGAACTGGCCTATGCCCTGACGGTCCACAAGGCCCAAGGTAGCGAGGCGCCTGCGGTCGTCCTGGCCCTGGGGGGCGGTACTCGGAATCTCTTGCGCCGCGAACTGTTGTATACTGCAGTCACCCGCGCACGCAGGTTGGTGGTGCTCGTGGGCTCCCCCGGCGCGCTCGAGCAGGCACTGGCGTGCCGGGGCGAGGACGATCGGCTCGATCGGCTTGGCGAGCGGTTGCGCACCGGATGACGGGGGCCGAGCCGCGCCAAAGGCCCTCTGGACGCCCGCCATGCCAGCCGTCTCCAGGTGGCGATCGGGAAATCGACATACGGGGGCACAGGGGTACCAGACTCATGAACGACGTGGCGGTGCGTGGCGGACGGACGGGCGCCACTCCGGCGCGACCAGGGGGGGGCTTCATCCTCCCGGGAAGCTGCCTGGAAAAGACGGACCTGAAGGACCTGGACCTCGAGGGGCTGGGCCGATTCGTGGTGCAGCAGGGGTGGGAACCCTACCGGGCCGTGCAGCTCATGAAGTGGCTCTTTCAGAAGGACTTGGCCTCGTTCGACCAGATGACCAACCTGTCCAGGACCTTCCGCGAGGCGCTCGAGAGGGTGGCGTGCATCAGTCGTCTCGAGCCCCGGGACATCGTGGCGTCCGAGGATGGGAGCAGCAAGTTCGTCTTCGCCCTGCACGACGGCGAACGGGCCGAATCCGTCCTCATTCCGGAAGAAGGCCGCGTCACCGTGTGCGTCTCGTCCCAGGTCGGCTGTCCGCTCGGGTGCAGGTTCTGCGTGACGGGCAAGGGCGGCTTCGTGCGCAACCTGTCGGTCGCAGAGATCGTGGGCCAGGTCCAGGCCGTGGCTCGACACCTGGACGAGGGTAGGCGCGTCACGAACGTGGTCGTCATGGGCATGGGAGAGCCCCTTCTGAACATGGAGAACCTCGAGCCCGCCTTGCGGATCTTCCTGAGCGAGCACGGATTCAACCTGTCGCACCGGAGGGTCACGGTCTCCACGGCGGGGATCGTGCCGGCCATGGAGAGGTTGGGCAGGTCGTTTCCCGTGAACCTGGCCGTCTCGCTCAACGCCACCACCGAAGAGGCCCGCCGGGAACTCATGCCTGTGTCACGCAAGTATCCCCTGGCTGCCGTGGTGGACGCTTGCCGTCGCTATCCCAGGACGAGCCGCAAGAAGATCACCTTCGAGTACGTCCTGATCGCCGGCGAGAACGATTCGTTGAACGACGCCGTTCGACTCCACGCGCTCTTGAGAGGTATCCCAGCGAAGATCAACCTGATCCCGTACAACGAAACCCCCCATACCGGCTACCGGGCACCCCGCCTCGAGGCGGTGAAGGCGTTCCAGGACTACCTGGTCAAGAGGGGGGTCCACGCCGCCGTTCGATGGAGCCGCGGACGAGATATCGGGGCCGCCTGCGGGCAGTTGGGGCGGCCGGAAGCTGCCGTGGGGTGAACGGCACCCATGCGTATGCCCCGCTCCGCCCTATCCTATCGAGAGGTGACCAGCAGTTTTCGTGTAGCCTGGCCCTTCGGTGCCTCGTCACGCTCTTTCTCACAGCGAGTGACAGGAGGTAGGAAATCAAGGCAATTGACATCATCCGATCCAACATGCTAGGAACCACAGTGGGTGTGTTGTCCGAGGTCCTGTTTCGGGAGACGAGCATGAAGGGAAGGCAAGGATCCGTCGCCGAGCCGGATCGCGTTCCGGAGCACTGGCGCGCTGTCTATTCAGACTACGTGGAGTTCCTCGACGTGCCCCGGGCCGACGCCATTCTGACCATCATGTGCCGGGGCGGACCACCGCCCGCCAGGCTGGGCAAGCACTCCGAGTTGGTAGTAGTCGATATGTTGTTGGACGAACACGACATCGAGGCGCCTTCCGCGAGCACGGTCGGCGTACCCGGTGAAGCCCATGTCATCGCCGCCGTTCCCGGCTCTCTCCCCTTCGCGGACGAACAATTCGACCTGGTTTCCCTGTCCACCAGTCTCACCCTGTTACCGGACCCGGTAGCCATGGTCCGGGAGCTGGCTCGAGTCCTCGTGCCAGGGGGCATGGTCGGCGGGATCCTCCCCTCCAGGAAGCTCGATCGTGCAGCGCTCGGCGCCTATCGCGAAGAGCACGATCTGCCCGACGACCTGCTCGAGACGCTGGAGCGCTTCTGCGCCACATTTCCCGAAGGTCCGCCCGAACGCTGGCTGGCCCATGTCCTGCTCGACGGCGGGTTGCGAGCCATCCGTACCCGGGAGAGCCTCGAGGACCTCCTGCTCCTCTACAAGGCGCGTCGATAGCCCCATTTTCGCGTATCGAAAAACGCGATGGAACCTTGCCTTGGCCCGGACCGGAGTGGTAGGGTGGTCCTGCTGCCCGGTTTCCGACCCTGGAGGTGTCTCGATGTTGCGCTGCATGGGCTCGAGTTGTGCCACGGGCCACCGGCCACCTGACGACGCGCCGCCATTCGCTCGGCCGCACCGGCTTTTCGATGCGGGCAGATCCCCGCGACCCTGCCGGCACGGCCGAGCGCGGTTCTACCTGTTCTCCCCTCTCTTCGCCTGGGCGTTGTTCATGGCGCCGGCGGCCAGGTCGGAGGCTCAGGAGGTGCCAGGCCAGCTCGAGCAGCCCGCGCCATCCCAGGGCGGCAGTCTCGAGCGCGACACTGTCCCTGCTGCGGGAGAGCACGACATCCTTCTGTCTATCGACCGGTTCGGACGGTATGCGATTCGGGCTTCGAGTGTTCAAGGCGTCGCACTGGCACTGGTCGATGCCGCGGCGGGTCCCGGCGTGGCGGCGGGGGTTCCTGGTCACCAGGACGGCCGGCTGGATACCTTTCTCGACAAGGGAACCTACAAGCTCCGAGTGACCGGATTGGACGGCCAGGCGGGTGAGGTGCGCCTCGAGGTGCTGCCGTTCGTCGAGTTGCACGAGGGGCGCGATGTACGCTTGCAAGATGGGGACCGGATCTCCGACACGCTGGCCGATCTCCAGCAGCGCACCTACCGGTTGTGGGTGGAGGCCCCCACTGACGTCATTGTGGAAGCCGCCGGTCGCGCGCTCGCCGACATGGCTGTCTGGGAGACGGGGGGGTGGCGACTCGGCACACAGGTCACGTGCGCCATCGTCACGCCAGAGGAAGGACGCCCCCTGCGCTCGTGCCTGTTCGCGGCGCGTCTCGATCGCGGGTGGTACACGGTGACCGTCGATGGCGGTCCGCCGTTGCCGTGGACGGACGGGTCCGCTGCCACGCCCTTGTACGTGCGCGCGGGTATCCCGGACACCGGGACATGCTACCGCCACGAACACCGGATCGGCCCCTTCGGCTCCGACCGTTTCCTCGCGTCCGGGGATGCGACCTATTTCGGGCTGACGCTTCCGGAACCGGCGGATGCCTCGATTCGCGTCGTCCCTTATTCGCTCGGCGTGCTGACCGGCGGGGGAACGAAGCGGCACATCACGACCAAGTCCTCGATCCCTGCCGCGAGTCTCCGGGTTGCCGGGATGCCGTCCGGACGCTACCTGGTTGTCGTCGAGGGGGAACCCGGACAGAGGTACCGGCTCGATCACTTTCTTGCGGTCGATCGGACCGTGCGACTTGAAGGAAGGGGAGACTGTTGGCTGTCGGGGGTTTCCACGGGCTACCCGGAGGACGAGTTGGATGCCACGGCGGTACTGACCGTGGCCCCGGGCAGCCGGGGAGCGGCGCGCCTGATCGCCATCCAGGGCGTCGTGCTCGACGAGACCTCCACCTGGTCTCGCCGGTTCAACCTGACCGCCAAGTCCACCCTGTTTCTCGACGTGCGGGCCGGGGGGGACTACCGGATCCTGAACCGGGGCGTCGACGCCTACTTCCGCGTGGAGCCGTTCTTCTTCCAGAGGCCGCGAGGCTATCGCGAGCCCCTCATGCAGCAGGGGAGCAGCACCTGGTCTCTGAACCCCGGCCCATACGTCCTGACCATGGTACCTATCGAGCGAGGGATTGCGCAGGTCACTCTCGCCGGGCCCGGCGCACCAGTGGGCGGCGCCGAATCTCCCGGAGAGCCGCCTGGCGACGCCGCCCCGATGGGCGGAATACTCTTCCCGAACATCCGCCTCAATCCCGGCCTCCATTACCTGTTGATCCTGGGCGAGCGACCAGGCCTGGACGTCGGGTTGGACATGCGTCCTCTCCCCGTGGACCTTGGCCATCCCCTGGTGTTCATGCCTCCTGGAGGAAACGACCTGTCCATCCCGGTCGAGGTGCCTGAAGCGGGTGCCATCGTGGCCGAAACCGAGGACGGACGACCGGTGGACCTGAGCGTGGAGGGGGCCGGACCGGACCCGCGGCTCGAGGTTTCCGCCGGTGTCACCACGATACGGGTGGAACACCTCGATCCCAGGTCCAGGGCATACACCATCCGTTTCGAGCCTCGAGCGCCCGCCGGCGAAGGCGACGAATCGACAGCGCCGGTTTCGGAGGGCCAGACGTCCGGCGCCTGGCCGGTGCTGAGCGACGAGTCCCCGGTCTACCTGGACCTGGACACCGGGGGACGGGCGACGTTCCGGCTCGAGGTGGAAGAACCCGGCCTCTACCGGCTGGAGACGACAGGGTTGCTCGAGACGGAAGGCGCACTCCGGACCCGCACGAACCCGACCCTGGCCACGGCTCGATCCAACGGAGTGGGCCGGAACTTCCTCATCCAGCACCCGCTGCGTCCCGGGGACTACCTGCTGACCGTGCGTGCGGTCGGCCGGAGCCGGGGGCACCTGGGCGTGGCCCTGTCCCGCGCGCCGATCCTCGAGTCGGGGGAGATCACGCCCGGAACACCGTTGCGGGTCCACCTCCCCGCCGGCACCGCTGCGGTCTATCGAATGACGATCGATCACGACCAGGAGGTCCGCATCCATGCATTCGGCCGCTCGACAGGGTATGCGACCCGCCTCGAGGACGAGGGCGGCTGGCCGCTCCACGCCGGGGAATTGGCTTCCGGCTCGACGGTGCGATTGCGTCCCGGTTCGTACCGCCTGGTCCTGCTCCCCGGCGCCACGGATAGCCGGCGACTGGTGCTGGTGGAACCGCTGGCCGTGCCGAAATCGATGCGTGGCCACGGTCCCCATGTTCTCCCGGTGGCGACGCGGATACACCATCTCTGGACCGAGGAGCCGGGGAACGGCTCGCGCCCGCCGGACGTGTGGACCTTCGACCTGGCAGCGGAGACAGAGACCGAAATCGAGTTGACGGGTGACATGGTTGGCACCTTGTCGTGGCGAGGAGCAGGGAACGAAGCTGCCAAGGTCGCGGAAATCGGTCCTCCAGGGGTCTGGAGGGGGCTGTTGTCTGCCGGGTCGTACCGACTCGAGGCTGTCAACCGGCGCCGGGACAACCGGGTCCCCTACACGATCGCGGTATGGCCCCGCTGCCTGGTTCCCGGGTTGTCGATCCAGGTCGACGCCCCGGCCAGCGTGCCGATCTCCATCGGCGACGCCGACCTTGTCCGACTGAGCACCTTCGGTGCCGACGACGTTCGCGTCCGTCTGCGGGACGTCTCGACGCGGGAAGTTGCCGCAAACGACGACCGTCCCGGCGGCTGGAACGCCTATCTCCTGGAACGCCTCGAGCCCGGCCGCTACACCCTCGAGGTGGACCCGGTGGGTTCGGATGCCGGCCGGACCCGCGTCTCGCTCGACGCCGTGACGGTCCGAGAGTCCGGCCCGCTGGTACCCCCGGGGACCCGGGAACTGGGGATCGGCGAGGACGCGGTCGTGGTGCCGATCGAGATACAGCGTCCCGCTGACTTTCTCGTGGCCGCTCTCGAGACGCGCGAGGTGGTCGGGTGCGCCCTGGAGACGCTTCGAGGCGGAGTCTGGCGGCGGGTTGGCGCATCCATGGGCCGTTCGCCGCACATCGAGATGCGGCTCGATGGTCGTCTTGCCGAGCGCGCACCCCCCTACCGGATGATGGTCTGGTCCCTTGGCGGACCGGACGCGATCACGCTGCAGGTGGAAACGGCGACACGGACGGCGAAGTCGGCACGGCAGCTCGAGGCGGGCACGGTGGCGGCGCCGGTTTCGGAGACCCTGGCCGGCGTCGCCGCCATGCGGGTGGCGACAGGCCGGCCGGGGCTGTTCCGGCTCACCGCAGGTGCCTCGAGTATCCGGTGGTGCCCCGCCCCCGGCATGGCGTGTGTCGTCCCGGACGGTGGACTGGTATCCAGCAGCGACGGCATTCTTGGGCTGACAGGAGACCTGCCCGAGCCTGGCGTCCCGGCGCGGGTCCAGGCCGAGCGCCTGGTGCTCGGGTCGCCGGAGACCCCGGAGGTGCGCGCACGTGCCGTTTCCGGCACCCGGGTGGCGTGCGATGTGGCCGCGCGCGAAGCGCAGTGGGTTGCGGTCACGGCCACCCCGTCCCGGGGAATGGCGGGGGTCGCCGTCGCCGGCAGCGCAGAAGCGTTCCCTTCGGATCTGTCCACTTCCATGGCGGTGGGGATGAAGAGCACGCTTGCCGTCGGGTTCACCATGACCGGTGACCCACTGGCCTGGCTCTGGCCCGCCTCTCCCGGCACGGATGCCGCCGAAGTCCGCCTGACCCGGCAGGTATTCGACGAGCCAACGCCTGAAACCGCAACCTGGGGCGCCCTCGAGGGCTCCTTGGACGCTGTTTCCGCCCGCCTGTTCGACCTTCCCGACGGCCCGAAACGGGTCATCTTGGTGCTCGGCGACGACATCGCCGCGGTCTTCTCGAACCAGGAGGGCCCTGCCGGTGTCCACTGGCGGGACGGCGAGCCGTTCCAGGAACAGCTCGAGACATCGGCGTCCCGCCTTCTCCTGCTTCACCTGGGCCAGGGAGCGGCCGGGTTCGGGGTCGAACTGTTCCCCATTGCCAGTGTGTACATGGAACCACCTCTCGAGTTCGGGGCGCCCTACGAGCGGCGGGAACCGGCACGGGGGACGGTGAGACTGCCCCTCGCCGCGCTCGACACCGAGCGCGTGCAACGGGCGACCTTGCACCTGGGAGGCGCCGCCGTTCGAGCCACTGTGGTCACCCCGGACGGGGAGGTCGTTCGCGGCCGGGACATCCCGGTCCCTGTGTCGGGCGGCATGGTCAGCCTCGAGCACGACCCCGGCCTGGTGCTCGCCTGGATCGACGCTCCCGGCCTGGAGACCGAAGGCATCTGGGGAACGGCAGCGGCGGAAGCGGCCCGGAGCGCGCCGCCCACGACGCTCGCGCTGCCCGCCACCATTACACTGCAAGGGGATCTCCAGAAACTCCGGGTGGCCCCGGACCAGGCCATGGTGCTTCACGTCCGCTCGAGGGCGTCCCAGGTGGCGCTCGTGGTGTTCGAGCAGGCACCGCCGGAGGTTCTAGTTCTGCCGGACGGTGGTGAAATGGACGTCTACCTGGCGGGTGCGCCGGTGACCCTGGTATTCCGGCCCATCGGCGACGCTTCGTTGTGGGGCGAAGTGCAGTTGCTCTCCACCCCGGTCACGCCCACCGGGGAAGGCCTGGGACCCAGCATACTCCTCGGCGCCGGGGGAACGCGCTACTTCTCGTTCCAGGTGACCGACCCAGGGACCATCGGGGTGGGCGTCCGGGCCGAGCGCGATGTCGTCTCGTGCAAGCTCCTGGACCGGCATGGACGGCTCCTCGGCGAAGGCGTCGTCCAGCAGCACCGCCTCGAGCCGGACACCTATCTCCTGGCACTGCACCTGCCCGAGAACATGCCCCCGGTTCGAGCGCGTCCGGCCGTGGTGGGAGTCGCACGCCCGTCGAGCACGCCTCGAGACGTGATCGAGAGGTATGCATTCGAGCCCGGGGAAACCTCTCCCCGCTTGTCGTCCGGGGCGCCGGAGTTCCGGTGGGCGGCGCGGTGGCTGAACAAGTAAGGACCACTGAAGCAGGGATGGAAGCATGATGCGCACGGGATCGCCGAAGACGTCGTGGTGGGCCAGGAGGATGCTGGTTGCCGTCCTGCTCGTCACCCCCCTGTTCGTGTATTCCGAGACACGCCCCGGAGGACTTGCCGAATACGCTGTGAAGCGCCCGTCGGGCGCCAGGGGCACCGTGGTGGTGCCGGAGACCTTTCTGCGGCGCTGGGACGCCATCACGGTGTTCTTCGAACAACCGCTTGGACCGGGACAGAACAGACCGGAGGACCATCCTGGCACCTTCGTCACCGTCACCCCACCCCAGCCGGGCGCCTGGACATGGCTCGACGAAAGGACGCTGCAGTTCCGTCCCGCTGTGCCCTGGCCGCCCCTCGGCCGCTATACCGTCACCGCGGGCGCAGAGACGGTGGTGCTGGACACCCTGATGGAGGCGCCCATCGAGACGATTCCGGCCAACAATGCCAGGGAACTGCTCGACGTGGACACGATCACGCTCACCTTTGCCGATCCCATCGACCCGGGCGCCCTTGCGCGGATGATCGACATCGAGCTTCGCCCCCTTCCCGGTGTGGACGCTCGAGGAGCGAGCCATCTGGCTGGAGACGATTTTGTCGTCAAGGCCCTTGAGCGTGCCGGCCCGGCCGCGCCGGCCCGTTACGTGTTGATCCTGGATGAGCCTGTTCCGCCAGCCACTCGAGCCATCGTCTCATTCCACCTGGCGCTCGAGGACGCCACCGAAGCCTTTGCGCGTTTCACGTTTGCCACCGCGGAGCCCTTCCACGTCACGGCGGTAGCCTGCGGCGCTTCGCAGTTGCCCTTGGGGGTCGGAGGCGCCCGGTACGCACCGTCCCAGGCCCTCCTGTGCTCATCCAGGGACTCCAGCATCCGAATCTCTTTCTCCGCCCCCCTGGGCGCCGTCGATCCCGTGACCGCCAGGCGGTTCGTCCGGATCGATCCCCCGACGGCCGACCGCACCCACCAGGTGTACGGGGCGACTCTCGACATCCGCGGCGATTTCGCACCGGAGCGGCTCTACCGGGTGCGCATCGAGCCCGTACCCCTGTTCGATGAGAGCGGCAGAGCCCTCGAGATGGAGGGGGAGAGCGAGGTCTACGTGTCGTTCCCGGGGTCTGAGCCGTTCCTGAGATGGGGTGCGGCGCAAGGCGTGGTGGAACGGTACGGCCCCGGGATGGTTCCACTGGAAGGGCAGGGATTCGACCGTGCCGACCTCCGTATCTATCCCGTCCCGCCCCTCGAGCGTGCGTTGTGGCCGTTTCCGGACGAGCCGGTCGTGGTCGACGAGTCCCGGCGGCCTCCCGGGCCGGGAGAGGAGCCCCCGCCGGTAGCGCCTCGCGACCGGGTTTCCGCCGACACCCTCGCGGCCTACATCGCCACACTGGGGTCGCCGCCGGTCTCGACCATCGTCGCCCTGCACCCCATGGGAGGCCGGGAGTCGCACCGGTTCGGCCTGGACCTGGCCCCGCACCTCGCCGCCATCGACGGGAAGAACGCGCCGGGGACCTACCTTGTGGGGTTGAGGCCGCTCGACGGCCGGACGACCCGGGCCTGGATGCGTATCCAGGTGACGGACCTGTCGCTGACGGCCGTGGAAGGGGCGGCCGAGGTCGAATTCTTCGTGACATCCTTGTCCACGGGAGCACCGGTCTCTTCGGCCGAAGTGACCCTGGAGGGTTCCAGGCTCGACGCCGAGCGCAAGCCCGAATGGACCATCCTGGGCCGTGTCGTGACCGATCGGCGAGGCCGGGGTGCCTTTCCGACGCCCGGTCCCGGTCGCAAAACCCGGATCGGCAGGATCGTGGTGCGCAAGGGTGACGACATCCTGGTCCTCGACCCGCTCCGAGCGCCGGACGGGTACCGGGACAACCACTGGAGCAAGACCGAGGAGCCATGGCTCCAGTGGACGTTCATGGAGGTGGGCGGCCGGGGTCCGGCGCCAAGAACGTTGTGCCACGTTTTCAGCGAACGGCCGGTGTATCGCCCGGAGGAGCCGGTCCACATCAAAGGCTACGTCAGGGAGTGGGCCGCGGGGAAGCTGTCCATCATCAGGCCCGAAGCGGAGTTGCACCTCGAGGGGCCGGGCGGGGCCACCTGGGATTTCGGCCTGTACATTACCGAGGCCGGCAGCTTCTACTTCTTGTTCGACGAAGAGGACATGCCGGCCGGTATCTACACCGGGAGCCTCCGCGTCCACGACGACTTCGGGGCTGCCACCACCTGCGCACGGATGTCGTTCCGCAAGGAGGCGTACCGCCTTCCACGTTTCGAGGTCCGGCTCCACGGGCCAGACCAAGTCCCCCTGGACAGGCCGTTCGAGGTGTCTCTCTCGAGCGGGTACTATGCCGGCGGGCCGGTGGCCGCACGACCCGTCCGGTGGCGCGTCACCCAGTATCCGTACACCTTCGATCCACCGCGGCTCGAGGGGTTCCTCTACTCCTCGGACGGCCGGTTCAGCCGGACCGCGACGTTCGAATCCACCGCGCAACTGACCCGTGAGGACGTGACGGACGCGCAGGGGGCGTGCACGCTGGCCCTCGATCCCACCATTGAACCCACGGCTCAGCCGCGGACCTACGTGATCGAGGCCACGGTGACCGGCGACGACGATCAGACTGTCACCACGACGAGGCAGATCAAGGCGGTGCCGCCGTTCGTGCTCGGGGTCCGCACGCCGCGTTTCCTGCCTCGAGCCGACCACGTGACGCCCGAGATCATCATGGTGGGGTACGACGGGAAACGCATCCCGGACCGCCAGGTCGTGGTGCGCCTGATCGGCCGGCAGTGGCACTCCCGTTTGCAGGCAGGGGACTTCTCCGACGGCGTGGCCCGCTACCTCACCGACATCGTGGATACTCCGGTCGCGGAGACGCTGGCCGTCACCGGCCGGGAGCCTGTCCAGGTCTCGCTCCCGGTGCCCCGAGCCGGTGTCTACATCGTCGAGGTGGAGGCCCGGGACGCCCTTGGCAGGGCACAGGTCGTGGCAGTGGACCTGTACGCGGGCGGCGACGAACCGGTGACATGGCAGAAGCCGCAGCAACGGGTGTTCACCGTCTCGCCCGACCAGGAGGCCTACGACCCCGGCGATACTGCCGAACTGGTCATCCAGAGTCCATTCCAGGACGCTCGAGCCCTCGTGGTGATCGAGGCGCCTGACGGCAACACCTACGGTTGGACTCGAGTCCGCGGTGGGAGCGCGACGGTGACGGTTCCGATTCGCGGGGAGTATGCGCCGCGGCTCCCGGTGCACGTGGTGGTCATGCGGGGCCGGATCGAGGCGCCGCCGCCGTCGGCGTCCAACCCTGTCGACCTGGGCAAGCCGGCCACCGTGGCTGCCACCACGTGGCTCGAGGTGAGGCCTCGAGACAACCTCGTGAACGTGTCCCTCGAGTACCCGAAGAAGGCGCAACCCGGCGAGACGATACCGGTGACCATCCGGCTGACCGATCCGGACGGGGGGCCGTTGCCGGGCGAGGTCACGCTGTGGCTGGTGGACCAGGCCGTTCTGGCCCTGGGCAAGGAACAAAGGATCGACCCCTTGCCCGATTTCATCCGCCCTCGCCCCTCCTACCTGGTCATCCGGGACACGCGCGAGTTGCCGTTCGGGTTTCTGCCGGTGGCCCAGGTGCCAGGTGGCGGGGAGGGGCCCACCGAGGAGCCGGCCCCGCTCGACAAGGTGACCGTCCGCAGGAACTTCTGCCCCATCCCCTATTACCAGCCGGAAATCGCGATACCCTCGAGCGGCGTGGCGACGGTCCAGGTCCCGCTGACCGACGACCTGACCAATTTCAAGATCCGCGCCAAGGCCGCCAGCGGCGCGGAACGGTTCGGATTTGCCACCGGCATGGTTTCGGTGCGGCTTCCGGTCCTGGTCCAGCCCGCCCTGCCCCGCTTCGTTCGGCCCGGAGACGCCTTCGTGGCCGAAGCGACCGCTCGAGTGATCGAGGGACCGGAGGGGGAGGCTCGAGCACGGCTCCACGTGGAAGGGGCCACGGTGCGCGACCAGGACAGCCTGTCTTTTGCCCTGGCCGGGGAACAGCCGGCTCGCATCGGGTTTCCCGTGGAGGTGCCCATGCCGGCCCTGACACCCGAAGGAACGCTCTCCCGGACCGACGTACTGGTGCGCCTCCGGGTCCAGCGCACGGCTGACGGCGTGGGCGACGGGTTCGAGGTCCGGCTGCCCCTGATCGACGCTGGCCGGCGCGTGACCCGGCGACGGCTCGTGACGATGGCTCCGGGCAAGCCCCTCGAGTTCCCGGCGATTCCGAAAGACGCACGCCCTGGGAGCGTGAAGCGGGCCTTCTTCGTGACCAACCAACCGGTCCTCGTCGACCTGGCGGATGGCCTGGACTTCCTCCTCGAGTACCCTTACGGCTGCACCGAGCAGAAGCTCAGCCGGGCCCGGGCGATCCTGAGCACAAGAGCCTTCCGGGAACTCCTCCACCTCGAGGAGCGGGCCAGCGAACTGGACGCCGCGGTGAAGGAAACGCTCGAAGCGCTCCCCCGGGCAGTGGACGGCCGGGGCCTGGTCGCCTACTGGCCGGGCGCTCGCGGCTACGTGTCCCTCACCGCCTGGACCCTCGAGTTCCTCCAGGCCGCAAGCGACCGGGGATACACGATCGATAGCGACCTGCGCCACACCCTGAAGCGGGCATTGCGTCGAGCGCTCCGCTCCGACGCCGCAGGGCTCATCGACGGCGAGCGGGACGGGGAACGGACCATGGCCTTGCTCGCCCTGGCCCAAGCCGGCGACTTCGACCCGGGCTATGCCGCGGAACTCGCGCGGAGAGCCGCCTACCTCGACCAGGAGGGCAAGGCTCGAGTCGCCCTGGCGTTCTCGCTGGGCGGAAGGGGCGAGGAGATTGTGGCCCAGGCCCTGGCGGACGACCTGTGGCACGGGGTGGTCATCGAACAACGGGAAGGGAAACCGGTCTACGGCGGCTTGCAGGACAGCATCGAGAAGCGCAGCGCGCTGGTGCTCCCTTCCGAGGCCCGCACGCTGGCGCTGACGATCCGCGCAATCGAGAGGTACCAGCCGGACGAGCCGCGGCTTCCGCCCCTGATCGACGCCCTGGTCACCCTCGGGAAGGACGGAGGATGGGGCACGACCAACGCCAACGCAGCGGCCATGGCCGCCCTCGCTCAGCGGCTGCAGCCTCCCTTGCCACCCGGCCCGGAGGCCAGGATCGACATCCGCGCCGGAGATGACAACAGGGTGCTCGAGGTGTCCGGGGAGCAGCCTGCCGCGACGATGGTCACGACGGCTCGAGGCCCTGGGCGCGTCCGTCTCGCCGCCGGCCCGGACCAGGGGGAAATCGTGCTCCGGTTGGCCGAAAGTTGGCTGCCCGGGGAAGACGTGGGACTGGCCGAGCCATTCTCCCGGGGATTCGTCGTCACGCGGGAACTCCTCGTCGTGCAGCCTGGAGACGCTCCCCCGGTGAAGCATGCCATCTCCGAACCGGGCATCACCCTCGAACTCGCCACCGGGGACGTGATCGAGGACCATTTGCAGGTGGTCAATCCCGCCGATCGCCACCAAGTAGCCATCACGGTGCCCCTGGCGGCCGGGCTCGATCCGCTCAACCCGGCCCTGGCCACTGCTCCGCCCGAGGCCACTCCCAGCCGCCCGCCGACCCTGGCCCCGACCCACGTGGCCATGCTGGACGACCGGGTCGCCTACTACTACGACACTCTGCCCAAGGGGACCTACGACTTTCGTTTCCGTGCCCGAGCCATCGTGCCCGGACGCTTCAACCAGCCGCCCGCCATGGCCGAGATGATGTACGACAGCGCCGTCGCCGGAGGGTCCCCCGGGGCACGCGTGCAGGTTGTGCGAGCTGGCGAGTAGGGGAGGCATGGCAGCAGTGCCGCCAAACCTATCTTGCAGTCGTGGCGAGCATTTTCCCCGGTCAAGCATGGCGTCGGATCACTCGTGAAAAAGAAGGACAAGATTGTTGACACGTCTACGTGGCAACTGATACACTCGTTGCCATCGCGTCGACGAAGAGGCGGTTGAGCTGACTCAAAAGTGCTGTTTGTGGCTCGATGCCTTGTGTGATAGAGTGACTCTATGACTCATAAGGGATCTTGGTGGCAGCCAACAAATTTCTCTAAGAAAACACTTGTGCCTCCTGCTCTGATTCGGGGAAAATGGAGGGGGTGGTGTCAACGTTGTTGCTGCGCAGTTAGCGCTCGGATCTCATGGCCGCAGTCCCGAAGTAGCGAGAGAGGAAGCGGGGGCACGTCACCAGGCTTTTTTTCTTCAGTATAGCCGCCGTTTCGCCGATTGGAAGTAGCGAGAGAGACGACAGGGGCACGCCACCAGGAGGCGTGCCGTATGCATGAGGTAGGGGGCGCGCCCGCCACTGGATCAACGTGCTCTCTCGCTCCGTGTTCTCAGCCCGGGAGGAATGACGATGGCCAATGCGTCGGAAGCGTTGGGTACTCCCAATGCGCCTGTCAACGACAGCGAAAACGACTCACGAACATCGAAATGGGCGTTGGCCATACCAGCCGGGATCATGATCTTGTTTGTCGTGGGCCTTGCGCCCCTGTTTTCCGCATCCGGAGGTTCCAGCTCGTCGAGTCTTGCCTGGGAGGCTTTCAAACGGGCGGATGCCGATCCACCGCCCTCGCTGCGCGAACTGGCCATGGCATCTCTCCGAGAGGGAGCCGCGGTCGAGGCCGAGGACGACGCCAAAGCCGAACAGCTCTACCATCAGGCGTTGCGCCAATCACTCGAGGCCGGAGACTACGCAACCGCATCGCTCAGCCTCAGGTTGCTTGGTGACTTGAAGGGCAGTTACGGCGATGCTCTCCGGAAGGACGGAGACGCAGATGCCGCTGTGGCAGCATTTGCCGAGGCCGATGCCCTGTTGAACCAGGCGCTGGACCTGAGCCGAGCCCACGAGTTGGCGCAGGAGGAGTGTCTTGTTCTGCAAGCCATGGCAACCCTGGAAAAGAGAAGGGGGCGTCTCGACGTCGCAGCCTCGAGGTATCGGGAAGCTCTTCAGCTTTTCTCCACGACCATTGGCCTGGACCCAAGGGTCGAATGCTCTATCGAAGCAGACCTCGGGAACATTCGTCGCCAGACCCATGGAGATGTGGAAACTGTGCGTGAAGCGAGGGAAAAGTGCCTGGAGACCTATCGAGACCTTGGAGATGTTCCGAGGCAGGCCTACTCCTACTGGATGTTGGGCAGCAATGCCATCGATCGGCTGGCATTCGACGAAGCCATCGACGACCTCGAAGCGAGCAGCGACCTCTGGAAACAGGTTGCCGAGTTCGGCAAGCCGGAAGAGTGGGATCGGAAGTCGTTCGCGTGGTGGCAATGGCTGGCCACTCAAGACACGATGTTAGCCCGGGTTCTTGAGCTTGAAGATCTCCTTGAACGTGATGGCGCGCACCTTTCCAAGGCGGGAAACGTCAGGGCGAACGCCCTGCGGTCCGGCGGTGCGACATTGGTCCATGCGGTCCGAGATGACGCGGAGCGTTTTCGTGATAAGTCGTTTGCGCAGGCCCATCTTCGCTACGCGGAGTTGACGGCAGCGACTTATGACCGGCTCGTGGGCCTGCACCCAGCATCTGTTCAGGCCACCCTGGAGGACCTGACCAGAAACGACGACGACGAACTCGCGTTCATGGCTGCAAGAGAACTCGCCAGGTTCTATCTCGATCATGCAGACTGTGAAAGGTTTGCTTCCGTGGTCGACGCCGCGCTGGACACCTATCGGCCTGCCCACGACAACGTTCCTCTTCTGAAACTCTACCGTGAGGAATTGCTGATTTGGCAACAGCAGCCTTGCCAGACAGCAAACCGACATCTTGACAGCATTGGCAAGAACGAATCTGTCCGATGATGGTGCGCCACGGGCGCATTTCCTTTTCGAATACAGCTCCGGGTTGTTCAAGGGTGTGGCAATGATACAGTGGACAAAGAAACGCATCTACTTGATTGTTGGCCTCTTCATTCTGGCGTTTTCCATCAAGCTCGAACTGCCAGGGGGGGGAGCGGCGGCAGCGGAGGAAAGGGTGGCGCCCAGGTCATGGGCGGAACAGCTCGCGGAATTGTTCAAATGGCAGTTGACACAAGGATTGCTGCCGGGGACCCACGTGGGGCCGCCCGTGAACGATCCCATGGTCACGCCGACGCCCACCCCACCACCGACACCAGAAACGCCGCCCAAGAACCTGCGTCGTCGCTAGCCACCATGGCAGCGAGGAGGTACGGCTCCCACGGCCGTTGCTGGGCAACCGGACGGCTCTTCCCTGAAGAGGTGGTGCGCGTGCAACGACTTCTCCTGCTGCCTTCCTCAGCCGCCCGTGCCGTCAGACCCATCACGTATGTGCTCATTGCTCTTCTGCCCTGGGTCCTGGCACCTCAGGCCACGGCCGTCGTCGCGAACGTCGGCAAGGACCCGCCGGCTTCCGAGGTGACCTGCGATGGTACACTCGACCTCGTCCAGGTACCCCGTGAGCCCACCCGACACACACTGGGCGTCAGGCTGCGCTGTTCGCAGTGGTCTCCACGCGCAAGCACCCACTGGCTGCTTCTCCAACCGGGAGGAATGGATCCTAGCAAGAACTGGAAGATCCCTTTCCAGCCACCCTGTGGAACGACCTTCGACTGGCCGTTGACGTTGGCAAACCGTGCCGCTCCTACCGCCAGTGCTCGCATGGACGTCTACCGCGGCACAAAGTCAGCATGTCATCATGATGTTCCGATGCCGTTCTTCATCAGGAGGTCGGACTATCTCACTCGTGATGCCATGACGGCGCCTGTCAGTGTCAGTGCTATCCAACCCTTTGGCCACTACTGGGCTATCGGGGGACGAGGTGGTGTCACCATCCTGAATGATCCTTTCGAGCAAGCCGGGTCCAGACTGAGCTACCTCGACGGCTTGCCCGATGACACGGTCATATCCCTGGACGGTCGTGAGGGAGTCCTCTGGATTCTGACAGCCCGGGGGGTGTGCCGATATGACGGTCCGGGGACCCTGTTGTGCACACGACCGGCAACGCGTCCATCCCTACAACAGGTCGAAGAGCGCCGGGTGCGCCAACGGAGCTATCGGGTCATCGCGGATCCGATCTATCCCGCGCGTTGTGCCTGGGAGGTGCTGCCGGACGGCCGTGTGTTGGCTGTTCAGGAGGTCGACCAGAAGCTCGGTACCGTCCTTCGTGAAACCGCGGCCCGCGGGCTCGACAGCGTATCGGCAGACGATATTGCGATACTGGACCTGGGCACCTTTCAGCAACTGTGGGTGCTGGAAAGTCTGGACATGCGCTACACGGTATTCGAACGCTCTCTCCCGGAGTGGGACGCGCCTGACGCCGGGCCACCATGCGATCGATGGAGCCATCCCCTTCAAGTGCCGACCGGCCTGGAACTCTCCAGCACGGTCGCCGATCCTTTCCAACCGGGCTGGGTGTGGGGCCGAGGGGGAACCGCGTTGATCGCCTGCCGCCGTGCGGCCGCCACAGGGGGTCTCCCCGGAGCGCCTGAGCCGGAAACGGACCAACAGGCATGCAGGCGTCTCGATCTCGAGCAAATCACGAACCTCTCCACGATCCACGCCATCCTGCCACTACGCGACGGCGTCTGGGTAGGCCATGACCGCGGCCTGTCGTGGCTCCCGAGGAAAAAAGCAGGGAAGGACGATCCGCCGATTCTGGACAAGAAGAAGACAGTAACCGTGGGCGCCGCGACGCTCCAGCCGGTTTCCGGAGGTACGCACCTGCATATCAACGCGATCCGCGCCCTTGACGGCGATGTGGGTGACCCCGTGCTCGTCGTAACCGACGCAGGGAGATACGAGTGTACCCACAACTTGAGCGAGAAGCGGGACCCCGGCGTAACCTGTAAGCGCAGAGTGCCACCGGGGGAAGGATCGCTCGGACCCCGGGACGCCCACATCACCGCCGCCTCACCAGACCGGGCCGGACGATTCTGGGTTGGTGATTCTTCCGGCGGCGTACACGCCCTCGTGCAGGGCCACACACTTGCTCCCTTTTGGGCCTGCTCGACCTATCCAGCACGTGGTGTCTTGAAAACGACGAGCGAGGAAACCAAGAGCGGCACGGGCGCGAGCACCAGGGCATGCAGAACGCTCATGAGCCCGCAGTCTGTTCGCGCCCTGGCCATGGTCGGAAAGTGGTTGTACATCGCCTACGCTGACCGCCTCTATCGGTGGAACGTGGGGGCCTCGAGAGTCGCGCTCGGAGAGGGCCCGCGTTGTCCCTCCGACTCTCCCGAACCCGTCCTGTTCCAGAAGCCCGGTCAGAAGCGCCGGTCAGGCCTCATCGTGGATGTCGCGGCACAGAGAGAGATAGCGAAAATGCTGGTGGACGAGAACGGTGTGCTCTGGGTGGCCACCAGTCGAGGGATCTACACCGGCCCACCGGACTGGACGAGATACCGAACCCAGCGTGCAGCCTACCTGCAAACCGTCGATATGCCCCGGGTTCGGAAAACCGACGCCAGGAGGGCCAATGCGAAGGTCAAGAGCATTGCCGTGGAAGTCCAGGACCAACAGTCAGCAAGGCTTTGGGTCGTCAGGGACGGTTTGAGCTGTTTCGATGTCACCTACCAAAACACCGCTGGCGCCTCGACCGCGGCGGGCGACGCTCGAAAGAGTCCTGCGGTCACCGTACATCTGAGGCCCTGCAGCACCGGAGAGGGACCGGCGGCGGACGGGCAGCGGAACGACATCGACATCGAACACATCTTCCTGGACCACACCAACCGGCTGTGGGCATGGGGGCAAGGCGACAAGCTCTTCCGTGGGAGAATCGGCGACACCGGGTCGCACAGCTTCCAGCCAGTCGAGGCATGGACGAAGCGGCTGCGTGCCGCGCCCCCTCTCCTTCCTGCTGGCAACGACAACGTCTCTTCGAGCAACGCCGTCGAGACGAACATCTGCGCGCTCGGCCAGGACAGCCGGGGCAACATCTGGGCACTCGTATCGAAGCGTAGAAAGGGGGGCGCCACCGGTGGAGGCGGCGACCAGGACCTTCGGTTGACCTACGCCATCACGCCCCAGGACGGGGTGGTAGGACCGTTCGGCCCACAGCACGGCCTGTCGCCCGAGGCTGTCTTCATCGCGCGAGACACCCAGGGAGCACTGTGGTTCGGTGACTCATCCACTCGGATCACTCCCGCGAATCGCTGCGGTCCCGAAAGGACCGCCATGGGCTGGTGCGGGGCATTCGGAGTCGAGCTTGCGAGTGTCATCGTCTGGGTATGCCTGCTGGTTTGGAGTTGGAGAAAACTCGGCGCCGGCAAGGAGGCCTCGCTGTGGGACATGGTTTTTGCCTGGGAACTCTCAACGTGGGTCCTTGCGGGCGGATTGGCAACCATGGTGTCGTACTTGCGATTCGACCCGAGCTTCCCCATTCTCGGACTTCTCGACCAGATCGACTCACGCCTTGTCCTTGTCGGTGGCCATGCCCTGGGCCTTGTCTCCCTCATGGTTCGCCTGGCCGGGAACCGAAGGCACCTTGAAAGTCGGGACTGGGGTGTGGCGGTTCTCTTTCTTCTCTTGACGCTCCTGAGCACGGGGGCCTGGTTCCTCGTTGCCGGAGGAGTTCGCGGCCAGATCACGGAGAACGGTTTTCTTGGGAACCATCTTTTCGTGGATTGCCTTGCCCAGCCAGGCCCCGTTTTCTTGGGAAGTGCCCTACCCCGCCTGGCGATTGTCCACGCCCTGCTTCCCTTCCTTCTTGTGGCCATCGTTCGCTATCTGCACCCACTTGGGCCGAAGACCCAGGGAACCCGAACCGGGTCGAGAGGAGAGTAGCAAGAGATGGTCCTAGGCACGCGGATTCTCCTTTTTCTGGCGGGGGAAGCACGGCCGGGGAGGACACGGCGACGCACGCCCGCGACCAGGAGCCTGCTCGAGATGTGGGATGTTCGCGTCGGTCACCTTCATCACGTCGGACGGCGACCTCCTCTCCTGTGTCAACGATGTGCCAGGTGGCCACCGCCTTGGCCTGGTGGCACAGGTCGACTGGGCAGACCTCCTCGAGGACAAGCATCGCCTTGTGGCCGAGGGAGCCTGGTTCGACACCTGCCTGCGGTGCGACGACGACTACCGGTCGGTCCTGCTGGCGCAGGGAGGACTGGACGGGTAGGGGCGTTGGGGTGGTCGCCGAGAACGAATTCTTGAAACCGGCGCTCGAGCCGCTACCGCCCGAAGACACGGAGGCGGCTCTATCAGCAGACCATGGGTTCGATCTCCTCACATCCTGACCCACTGGGATGACCAGCCCCCCGCATCCTCCTCCGAATCCGAACAGCCCGCTCGGGCCGCTCCTCTACCGGTCTGCCCTCGGTCCGAAACCTTTCCCATGGCGGTTGGACGACCCCAGAGGGATTCTCGAGACACTTTCAAAAGGGGGGTACGAGCCGCTTGACCTGGACTGTCCCACGTACCCAACGCCCGCCTTGCCCGGCTCTCCCGGCACCAGACCAAAACAACCAGCAAACCCTTGAGACTTCTCCCAGGGCTTGGGTAGAATGAAAACACCACCAACAGAGGAGGACGTCTTGTCCCCCGACACGGGGGACGCCAATGGCGGGGCGTTGGCCCTGGCGGTGGAGGACTTCGTCCCCGATTTCGTCAGCGGACGAATTCACGAGTTGTACATCGCCCGGCTCGACGTGGCCCTGACTGGCCTTGTGTCCGTTCATCGCACAGATGAATCCACCCTGTTCTTCGGTTGGTTCACCTATCCGGACGGCGAAGTGGATGACACCTGGTGCGAACTCCTCGCAGTCCCACCCCTCGTGTGCCCGAACACCAAACCTGCTCCCCAATGTCCGCAACCACCGACACGCCGCCCTGGTGCCCGAAATCACCGGCACTCGAAGGCGTCCCGTGCTTTGCCGGTCCGTCATCGCACGGGGAGCGGTCGCATCGCAAGCCGCGGGTAATGCGGGCCATTTCCCACGGTACTTCCTCGCCACCAAGCGTCTCTTCGAGCAACGCCGTCGAGACGAACATCTGCGCGCTCGGCCAGGACAGCCGGGGCAACATCTGGGCACTCGTATCGGAGCGTAGAAAGGGGGGCGCCACCGGTGGAGGCGGCGACCAGGACCTTCGGTTGACCTACGCCATCACGCCCCAGGACGGGGTGGTAGGACCGTTCGGCCCACAGCACGGCCTGTCTCCCGAGGCTGTCTTCATCGCGCGAGACACCCAGGGAGCACTGTGGTTCGGTGACTCATCCACTCGGATCACTCCCGCGAGACGACGCCTGCGTCTCCCTGTCACGGCCCTCCGCCGGAGAGCCCTTGGCGGAGAAGTCCCGAGACCCGACCTGCACAGCCTCTTTTCGGTTGCACCGCCCCGCGCTATTCTGTAAAAGAAACCAGCGGCTATACACGGAGCACCATCCATGTCTCTTGTCGATATCGTTCGTGACGCCGGCATCATCGGTTGCGGCGGAGCGGGATTCCCTACCCACGTGAAGATCGATGCCAAGGTGGACCTGGTCCTGGCCAACGGGGCCGAATGCGAGCCCCTGCTCGCGTCGGACCAGCGGGTCATGGAGCACTACGCCGACGAAATCCTCGAGGGCCTGCTGCTGATCATGTCCCACACCAGCGCGTCTCGAGGCCTGATCGGGGTCAAGAAACACTACCACGGAGCGGTGGAGGCCCTGACGGAGCAGTTGAACGGACGCGGCAACGTCCAGCTTGGCCTGATGGGCAACACCTACCCGGCCGGCGACGAGCACATACTCCTCGCGGACCTCACCGGACGAATCGTCCCGGAGGGCGGCATTCCACTCCAGGTCGGCGCGGTCGTCAGCAACGTGTTGACCATGGTCCAGGTGGCTCGAGCTGCTCGCGGTCGTGTGGTGACCGACCGGATCGTGACCCTGGCAGGGGAAATCGAACACCCGCAAGTCATCATCGCGCCCATCGGCACGCCGGTGCTGGATCTTCTGCTGCGCTGTCAGCCCAGGATCCCGGTGGAGGACATCGCCATCATCGACGGCGGACCGATGATGGGCCGGATTGTCGGCACCGGTGCTTCCGTCAACAAGACGACGAGCGGAATCCTGTTCCTGCCGAGAGATCACCCGGTGGTCCAGCAGAAGCAGATCACCATGGAAGCGATGATCCGGCGGAGCGTGGCCGCCTGCTGCCAGTGCCGCTACTGCACTGACGCCTGCTCGAGGTACATGCAGGGGCACCATATCGAGCCCCACAGGGTGATGCGAACGCTGGCATACAAACTGGAGCAGCCCACGTCGGTGATGACCGCGGCGTTCCTGTGCTCCCAGTGCGGGCTGTGCGAGTTTGCCTGCCCGATGTATCTCAGTCCCAGGCGGGCCTACGCCGAGATCCTCGAGCGGTTGCGGGCGGCCGGGGTCAAGAATCCGCACCACCATGCCCCCAGGCAGCTCCACGAGTTCAACAAGTATCGCAAGATCGGCAAGGACAGGATCACGCGCCGGTACCAGTTGAAGCCCTACGAGGACCATGACCTGCCCCTGACCCGGATGGAGGACCCGCCTCGAGTCGCCATCTCCCTGACGCAGCAGAGCGGGGCGCCTTCGGAGCCGGTGGTCCGGAGAGGCGATCACGTTTCCAAGGGGCAGTTGATCGCGCGCATTCCAGCCGGCAAGCTCGGAGCCAACCACCACGCGTCCATCTCCGGACAGGTGGTGGAGGTCTCGAGCGACCGTATCGTCATTATGGGTGGATGATGAAATACCCAGCACTCGGCCTCGTGGAGACCAACAGCGTTGCTCGAGGCATCCTCGTTCATGATGTCATGCTCAAGAAGGCCCGGATCACCGTGCTCGAGTCTCACAGCCTGTGCCCGGGCAAGTACATGGTTCTCGTGGCGGGTGGCGAGCGCGAGGTCCAGGAGGCGATGGAAGAGGGATTGCACTACGGCGGCGAGGCGGTAGTCGACAGCCTGTTCATCCCGAACATCAGCGAGGAGGTTTTCCCCGCCATGACCGGTGGCAACCAGGACCAGGAGATCGATTCGGTGGTCATTGTCGAGACCTTCTCGGTGTCCGCCGCGGTCGTTCTGGCAGACCAGGCGCTGAAGCACAACGCGGTACGGCTCCTCGATCTGCGCCTGGCCCAGGGGCTCGGTGGGAAGGCCTTTTTCCTCATCACCGGCCCCTTGTACGAGGTCGAGGAGGCCGCCAGGTACCTCGAGGAGGCCGCCGAACCGGGCATGGTCACCAACATCGAGGTCATTCCCGCCCCCCACGCGGGGCTGATGGAGGCCGTGGGAGGCCGTATCTTGTAGCAGGGAGCCGACAGGACCCCGTCCCGGCGGCGTCAGCCCCGCGACGAGGTCCTTTCACCCGGAACGCAGGCGCACCCAGGGAGACCGCCGGGTCTTCTCATACTGGACACAATCCCGGAATGTGCAGGGCGGTATGCGGTCGAGCCGGGTCCCCCGGGACCGGCACGAGCGGTTGCGGGTGCGGTGTGGAAACGAGGTCGAGCGATGAAAGTGCTGCTGGTGGACGTGCCCTTTGGCGCCACCGACATCGGCGGGCAGCGCCAGCTCTTCTCCGGGGTGGAGAACATCATTCCGTCGTTGGGCCTGGCCTACCTGGCTGCCGTGGCCGAGCGGGACGGCCACGATGTCCACATCCTGGACTGTGCTCGAGGCCTTCCGTGGGAAGCTATCTCGGTGGAAGGACGCAGCTTTCGGCCTGACGTGGTCGGCGTCAGCGTCACCACGCCTTCCTTCAGCAACGCTGTCAGGACCGCGGACATCCTCCGGCGCATCATTCCCGGCGCGGCGTTCGTGGCCGGCGGGTCCCACCCCACCGCCATGCCCGAAGAGACCATCGAATCCGGCCGGTTCGACTTCCTGGTCCTGGGGGAGGGCGAGACGACCTTTTCCGCCTTGCTTGCGCATCTCGAGGGCGGGGGACCGCAGCCGGAGTCGATTCCCGGGCTGGTATTCGAGGCCGGCGGCAAGCCCTGCTGGACCGGGCCCGCGCCGTTCGTGAAAGACCTGGACACGATTCCCTACCCGGCCCGCCACCTCCTGCCCCCGCTGGAAGCCTACGAGCCCTGCCCGGCATCCCTGCGCCGACTCCCCCTCGCCCACGTCATGACATCTCGAGGCTGTCCCTCCCGGTGCAACTTCTGCGACCGGGCCGTGTTCGGAGAGCGCTACCGGGAGCGCTCCGTCGAGAACGTCATGGGGGAGATCGAACTCCTGGCCGGCAAGTACGGCGCGCGGGAAATCCGTTTCTTCGACGATACCTTCACCCTCAACCGCCGCCGTCTCGAGCGGTTGTGTCGCGAATTGCGCCGTTTCCGCCCCCGGCTTCCCTGGACCTGCCTGACTCGAGTCAACGCCGTGGACCTCGACATGCTTTCGATGATGAAGGACGCCGGCTGCTGGCAGGTGCTCTTCGGGCTCGAGTCCGGGGACGACGCCATCCTGAAGACATTGAACAAGGGTAACACGGCGGCGCAGAACCGGCGCGCGGTGCAATGGGCGAGGCAAGCCGGGCTGCGGGTGCGCGCGGACTTCCTGGTTGGCTCACCCGCCGAAACCCGGGAGACCCTGGAACGGACCCTGGCGTTCGCCCGGGAACTCGACCTGGACTTCGCCCATTTCAACAAGTTCGTGCCTTTCCCGGGCACGACGTTCTACGAAGAGCTGTCGGCTCGAGGATACCAGTTCGATTTCGAACAGAGTTCCACGTTGGATCACAACGCCCTGGTGTACGTCCCGGAGGGTCTGAGCGCCGAGGAATACCAGGCGTTCCTGGACCGTTCCTATCGCGCCTTCTACCTCAGGCCGCGCTACCTGTTCCGGCGTGCCATGGGCATGAGGACCTGGACGGAGTGGAAGGTGCATTTGCGAGGCGCTCGAGCCATGCTGGCGTTCGGGTAGCCCCCGCCCCGCCATGTCCGAGTCAGCGCGCTCAGGGTTACCGGTGCCGTCCTGTCCTGCTCCGCCCCCCGCGCCTTGCTCCCCGTCATCCCGCGACCAGGGTATTCAAGGTGTGTGCCACCTGACGAAGGTCGCGTTCCCGCAACCCTTCGTAGATCGGCAGCGCGATGGCACGGCGGGCGACGTCCGCCACCACTGGACAATCGCTCCGCTCGAGCCATGCTGCGCAGTCATCGGCGATCTCGTCCTCGACCCCGGCGTCGATGCCGCGGAGCAGGAGCGCGCGACGCACGGGAGCAGCGTCTCGAGGCAGCAATGCCACGAGGAAGTACCAGGTGCTCCGGCACCCGGCCGGGACCTTCTGGATCGTGATTCGGGGGGCGAGCAATGCCCGGTACCGGAGCGCAATCTGCTCCCGTTCCGCGACCCGCGTCTCGAGGGAAGCCAGCTTCCGCAGGCCCAGTTCGGCCTGGACCGGCAGGTAGGCGGTGTCCGCCGGGGGTGCGTGCTGCAACCGCCGGTACGCCTGGTTCATCCACCTCTTGAACCTGGGAGTGGCCAGCAAGAACAGGAATGGGGCCGCCAACCCGGTGCGGAACAGCAGGTCCTCGAGCACCACGGAAGTGGTCTTCTGGCGGAACGCCTCGAAAGACATGCAGGCGCCCGCGCGGGCCGATCGGACCGCTGCTGCCAACTCGAGATCGTTCGTGACCACCATGCCGCCGCCGAAGGTGTTGACCGGCTTGGTGGTTTCGAAGCTGAAGAAGGCGGCGCGGCCGAATGAGCCGACTTGCCGGCCATGGACACTGCTGCCCAGAGCGTGGGCGCAGTCCTCGATCACGGGGATACCTCGGTTCCGTCCCAGGTCCACGATGCCCTCGATATCGCACGGTGCGCCGAACAGGTGCACGACCAGGATCGCTCGAGTTCTCGATGTCAGCCTCGGGGCGACCGTATCCCGGGAGACATTGAACGTTTCGGGGTCGATGTCCGCAGGCACGGCTGTGGCCCCGAGTCCCTGGATGAGGGGTACCAGGTCTTTGAGCGTGTAGGCCGGTATCACCACCTCGTCCCCGGGACCGACCTCGAGGTGGGACAGGATGGCGACCATCGCCCGGCGTCCTGAACTCATTGCGACCCCTGCGGCCGTGCCGACTCGAGACGCCACCGCCTCCTCGAGACGTGCCACCGCGTGGACCGGGGTTGACCCGGTTTCGAGGATCCGCGCGACGAAGGAAAACTCGTCCGGGTCCAGGTAGGCTCGCCGTCGTGGAATCATCGCTGTTCCTTTCAGAAGTAGAATCGCAGCGCCCGCCACGTATCGGGGAGCACGGCGGGCAGGTTTCGTACCGACAACCGCAGGCTCAGCTCGGTGTTGGTGGTGTCCCAGCACGGCGCGCGGCAATGCCTCACCTCCTGCCGCAGCACGTGGAAGGCGTCCCCGAGCCATATCTCCTCGAGCGGCCGGGTCCTGATGCTCGGGCCTCCGGACATGTCGCAGCAGGGCGTCACCTCGCCGGTCGGCCCGATGGCACAGACGGCATGGCCGGCGAAGCACCGGAATCGCCTGGGCGTCCGGTAAAGGTCGGCGATCCCCTCGAGGTAGGCGGCCGGATTGACCTGGACCCGTGATCGTCTCGACGCCCGAATCAACCGGGCCACCTCGATCTCGAGGCCGCGGATTTCGTCCTCGGTGCGAAACATCAGGTCCCCGTATGCGTCCACCGGCTTGTCCCTGTGGAGCAGATTGGTGTGCACAGGCGCGAATTTCACCTGGTGGGCACCCAGGGATTCGGCGAGAGCCAACAACGGCAGCATGTCGGCGGCATTGACGGTGGTAACGAGGGTGTTGATGCCGATACGCACGCCCGGCGCGTGCTGCCTGAGCGCCCGGATGCCGGCCAGGGTGGCCTCGAACGACCCCTTGCCACGGATGGCGTCATGCACGGCGGGCCTCGAGCCATCCAGGGAGACGGAAACCGTGTGGGTTCCGGCCTCGGCGAGCCGCCGGGCCGTTCGCGCACCGATACGGGTCGCGTTGCTGCACAGGTGGACCGCGATCCCTCGCCGCCGGGCATGGGCGATGATCTCGAAGATGTCGGGCCGCAGGAGCGCCTCTCCACCGGAAATGGAAATGATCGACGTGCGAAGCCTGGCCATCGAGTCCAGGGCGCGCTTCCATTCCCCGGTGGTCAGTTCCCTCTTCGTCTCGTCGTGCTGAAACTCGACCCCGCACGCCCGACAACTCAGGTTGCAGCGGAACGTCATGAATGCCAGCACGATGGGCAGGTAGCGCGGCTTCCGGCCCAGGTGCCTCGCGAGCCACACGTCCATCATCACGCCTGCCTGGGTTACAGCGCGCCAAGCACTCGATGTCCGGTCTGCCGACCCGTCGCCGTGTTCGCCTGCCTGGCCTACTGTCTCGAGGAAGTCCATCATGAACCTGCGGGAGCACGCGCCTGGGCGGCATCGAGCCGTTGCGGGCGCGAAGCCAGGGCCTCGAGCGTGGCGCCCAGCACGGTCTCCACCGGGATTTCTCGCATGCACACCGGGTCGGTACAGGACGACAGCCGGTGGTTGAGCATGTTGAGGCAGGGACTGCATGCCAGGCCGGCGGAAATCGTGGTCACCCGGTCGCTCAGCGGGCTGTATAGCGCCGGCGTCTCCGGGCCGAACAGGGCCACCACGTGGACGGGTGTCAGCGCGGCGAAGTGGCACGGACCGCTATCGCTCGAGACCAGGACGTCCGCCAGGTGGTACAGGGTCAAGAGCTGGCGTAGCGAGGTGTCCCCGGCCATGGAGATCACGCGGTCCGCCGGCCCGATGGCTCGAGCCATCGCCTCGGAGGGTGCCCGCTCCGACGGGTTGCCGGTCAGTATCAGCGTGAGGTCGTCCCTGGTTCCGAGCAGTCGCCGGCCCAGGGCGACGAAACGATCTTCCGGCCATTTCCTGAGCGGGAGCTGGTCGTTGCAGTTCGGGTTCAAGATGACCCTGGGTCCTCGCCGGGCCCGAATGCGCCCCCGGGGCGTGGTTCCGCTCGAGCCCGCCACGAAGCGTTGATCGAGCCCTGTCTCCATCTCTTCCAACTCCTGCAACGTGGGCTCGAAACGGGGCATGGCGTCCGGGCTGACTTCGACGGTTCGCTTGAGCTTGGGGACCTGGTCCAGCGGGGCCTCGAGGGCCCGCACCAGGGAGAGGAACATCCGGGCCGTGTGGTGCTGGAAAGCGTATCCCAGCTCGATGGTGAACAGCCGCCCCCGGTAGGGACCTTCGGCGCTGAAATTGTGGAATCCAACCCGCCGCTTCGCCCCGGTCAGGTAGGTGATGATCGCCGACGCCCGCGTGAGCCCTTCCATGTCGATGGCGGTGTCGATCTTTTCCCGGCGGGTTCGCCACATCACGCGGAGAAGTCCGAGCACGAACCGGGGCAGACTGCGATCGTCGATTGTCAACACATTGTCCTGCTCGAAGTAGGGCAATATGTCCACGATGGCGCGGTTGGACTCGAACACCAGGATGTACAGGTTGTCCCGACCGACCATGCCGGTCGCCTCCTCGAAGCTCGGGCAGGCCAACACGGTGGAGCCCATCTCGATGAGCTTGAGGAACAGGATCTTTTTCGGTGGCTCGCCGGCACGCGGCCGAACGGTGCGACGCACCCGCTCGAGGACGGTCAACGACAGGCACAAGGGTTTTCCGGCGAACCGGTCCAGCTTCCGAATCCGTTTCGTATCCAAGTCAACTCTCAGAAACCCGGGTTTTCCGCAGGTCGCACGCCGCGGCTGCACACCATGACCAACGTATCTTTTCAAGGCTAGCAGCCGCGGCGCGGTATTTCAAGCCCGTTCGGAACCTTTGTCGGGAATGACATCGCCGCGTAGTCGAGCACCACGGCCATCCGATCGAACCGCTCACGGTCCTCGTCTCGAGACATCTGAAGGGCGTACGACCTTTTGTCCAGCCTCCCGTACGACGAAGACTCCCCGACCTACGAATGCCGGACGACTCCGGACACAGCGGCGCGACCTGGGACCTGGACGGCGACGGCTTCCCGGACTACTTCTGGCCCGGCACGTGGGAGGACGCCCCGGCCGGGTTCTTGCCGCAAGACTACGACTGCACCCCCTCCTCTCCCTCGAGCCAGGTTTGTGCCGAAGAGTAGAGCCCTGAAGATGTCCCTCTCCGGTCCATTCGTGCTCGCACGACCGGGGCATGACGAACGTTGTTCCATCTGTAATACAATCCCTTCCTTCTCGAGATCTTCCGCGGCACGAGCCCGCACATCACCACCTGCCTCGACTCGTCACGAGACCGGCGCCAGCAACCCATACCCCACGGCAGTCTTTGCCCCGACGCCAAGCGTGCCCAGGCCCTCCTCGAGGAGTTGGAACCCGCGCTCGACCGCCCGCAGGTCTCCGGTCCGGCTGAACAGCCGGAAGATGAAGTCCTGGTCCGAAGCCACGGTGAGAAAGAAGACAGGGTTGGGATTCTCGTAGTCCACAGCCGGACGTGCCGGACGGCTGCCCGGGCGATCTCCATGGTACTCCGGGTGGTGGCAGTTGACCACATCCACCTCGATGTCCGGCCACCGGCTGGGGTAGGCGGGCAGGAAGACCAGGTCTCCCGACGCGCTCCAGTCCTCGCGCACCCGGTCCTCGTCCCGCTGGAGCCCGAACAGGGCCGTGACACGGTCCTCGGTCATCCCGATCAGGCGCGCATGGGCGAGTGCGAGCCCTTTGAGGGACGATCCTGGGAGAAACGGCACGCCGACGTTCCAGTCGAAGGTGAACCCGTTTTCCGTCGGATGGGAGGATCCCAGGCCGGTCGCCAACCGCCAAGCCGTGCGAAGACGCCGTTCTTCCGTGGCCAACCGGCTCAACCTGCGGTGAATCGCCTCCAGCACCTGACTTCGTGCATTCGAAATGCGCGTCTCCACCAAGGAGGCTGCCCGTGCGTCCAGCCGACATCGAGCGATCGTTGGAGCCCATCCTCAAGGAAGCGGCCGCCGAGTTCCCGGCCCTGGTGCTCACCGGACCCCGCCTGGCCAGCAAGACCACGCTCCTGCTGCACCTCTTCGGAACGCACCACCGCTACGTCTCCCTGGAGCCACCCGATGTCCGCGGGGCTGCACAGCGAGATCCGCGTACCTTCGTCGAGATGTACCCACCGCCCGTGATATTCGACGAGGTGCAGTACGCCCCGGACCTCCTTCCTTACATCAAGGAGCGGATCGACGCCAACCGCGACGAAACCGGGCAATTCCTGCTGACCGGTTCCCATTGGTTGTTGAGCTTCCAACACCGTTCGCACCATTCGGAACTCCATGAAGAGACACGTTATCGGGAGTTGCGATCGTCTCGAGGACCCCAATAGGGTCGCCCAACCCATCTTGACATCGTCTCGAGTAGCGAGTAGGAGCGAGGGAGGCAGGGGCGCAGCGCGCTGCGCCGAAACAGGAGCGCCCCATCACCGTTGCTCCGGCGTCCGGCCGCCGCGCGCGACCTGGTCGACCAGCCCGGCCGCAAACCCCGCGGCGATCGACAGGTTGATGCACTGAAGCGCAGGCAGGGCGTACAGCGCCATCGCGGGGCCGCACGTGCGCCGGGCCAGGGCCAGGAACCGCCGCTCGACCAAGCCTTGCGCAGCCAGGGCGGAAGCGGACAACACCAGCCCGCCGGCGTGAAACGGCGCGACCACCAACCCGGCGGCAGCGGCCACGGACAGCCCGCAGGACAGGGTCTCGTGGCCAGTTCCCACCGCCCCGGTGGACTCGAGACGCCCGCGGTCGAGCAGGAGCGGAACCCACCGGCGCGTTCGCCGGTACAGCTCGCGACACCGGGGACCGAGCGGTTTGAAATGGTGGTAGTAGTGGGCATCGGCCAGGATGACATTCCGGTAACCGAGACGCTCGAGAGTGTGGCCCATCTCGAACTCTTCCATGCCAACGCCCCGGTGATGGTCCGGGAAGCCTCCCACGGCCTGGAACGTTTCGCGACGGATGGCCCCGCACTCGGACTGGAAAGCGGAAAAGCACTCGATGTCCGATCGCGGCCCGATCTTGAAAGGCATGGCAGCGCGGAGGCCCACGAACCGGGCACTCCATTCCGGCGACAGGTCCGAAACTTCGGGCCACGCACCCACAGCATGCACGCCAGCATCGTCCACCAACCGCGCGACGAGGGCCTCGAGTGTTTCCGCCGGCGCCACCACATCGGCGTCGACGAAGACCAGCACGTCGCCATCGGCGCGATTGGCTCCCAGGTTGCGGGCCGCCGCCACCCCTTGTGGCGTCTCGTTTCGGATCACCGGTAGGCCCGCGCCTCGAGCGACCTTGGCGGTCTCGTCGGTGCTCCCGTCGTCCACCACCAGTGCCTGCCAGCCCTTGGTTCGGGACATCTCGACGATCGATGACAAGCACGTATCGAGCCTCGAGGCTTCGTTGTGCGCGGGGACGATAATGCTGACCGCCACCGGGTTCATCGGTCCTCCTGTTCCGGCCCGAAGCGACGTGGCATCCACAGGCGGGGCCATGCTCGAGGCGTGAATACGGTCTTGCAGGTCAGTGCGCACTCGAACGTACAGTGGCACGACGCCGCCCTGCGCCGGAACCGCCTCGCCGGTTCGCCGGCCAGCAGGTCCACGATGGTGTGTGCGTCACCCCCAACCCGCCCCAGGTTGCTGTGAGGCCGCATCTTCTCCATTTCGCACCCGCGCACGGTGCCGTCGGCCATCACCTCGATCATCCGGCCGCCCGCGAGGCAACCAAACGGTCTCGCCCCTTCGGCGGTCTGGTCCAACACGTCCTGCCGGAGCTGCCGGGCGAGCCGCCAATCCATGGTCTGGAGGTAGCGGCGGGATGCCCGGCGGAGCTGCACGGCGGTGAGCCTGCGGTAGGCTTCCACCACCTGGCGCTGAACCTCGATCGGCACGTCACGGATCAAGGCCAGCTCGTGGAAGTCGACGGGCCAGAGGGCGGTCTCCTCGAGGAACGGTCCCAGCACATCTGCGTTGTCCGGCTGTAGGACCGACGTGAGACGGACCGTGAGCCGAGGATACCTCGAGCGCAGCCTGTCCACCTCGTCGATGGTGGATCGGGCCCGCGTGAACGCCCCGGGCATGCCTCTCAGCGCGTCGTGAACGGCTCGAGGTCCGTCCAGGGAGATCGCCAGGCAGGTGTCGACCCCCGGGAACCGGCGCAACAGCGTCTCGAGGGTGGCGAAGATCCTGCCCGTGAAGTACCCGTTGGTGTTGATGCTCAGCCGAGGAACGCCGCTGGAACCTACCATACTCGAGACGACGTCGAGGAGGTCGTCGCGCAAGAAGGGCTCGCCGCCGGTGACGGTGAGATGAACCAGTGCGTCGCACCCGGACAAGGCGCGCCCCCACTGGTCCGGGTCGAGTTCATCCGCGTCACGGATGGACCGGGAAGCCGGGCAGCAAAAGGCGCAGGACATGTTGCAGTGTCCGGTCACGAAGGCGATGACGTAGTTTGGCACACGGCCCGAGACGAGGGCCTTGCCGAGACGTGTAGTCAGTTGGGCTGCATCCACGAGCCACGCCATGCCATACCGCTCCATCGAGCCGACCCGCTACGGCCGGGCACTGCTTCGGCAGCCGCCGTGAGGGGACCGAGACCGGCAGCGACGCCAGACCGTCCCGTCGCGCCTTGCCGGACAAGGCCGTGCCTCTCGCGGGGAATACGATAGGAGATTCACGCCCGGTTGGCAAGGTGAAGTGAGCGGAAGAGGGACGAGACGCTCCGGGCAACGATGGCGATCACCGTGGAACAGGAACGTTGGCTTTCCGGCGTTGACGGGGTGTGGCGAGAATCGTGGGAGGACAGTGCCCGCGATCGGGCCGCATGAGGAGGTCACGGGGTGGAGGGGAAACGCGCATCATTCTGGAGCGTTGTCCGCCGGCGTCCCGTCTTGTTGTGACGATCGATCCGTTCCGCATCCTTCGTCGCTCGCCTGCGCGGTCCCGCTGCCGGTATCGCTGCTCGTGGCGTTCCCTCGATGCTCGACCTTGAAGTACGAGAGGCTGCCGCCGACTATCACCCACAGGCGGTCTTTCCGATCGCAGGCGAAGTCCGAGATCTTATTTCGTGGGACACCGTTTCCCGTGTCATCGCCTACGTGCGGAAGGGGAAGTGGGACTGACCGCAAATAGACCGGCGAGTTGTCGCCCCCCTTGCCGACAGGGGGACCGCTGTAGAGGCCGTTGCTGGTAGCGACCAACACCCTGCTCTGAGGGTCGAGCCGCATTCTTGCGATGGGAAGACGGTCGAACAGGTCGTCCGCATTCGCGGGTGTGAGAAAGGGCTTCTGGAACATGATTGGGACAGGTGTGCTCCGGGGTGCGACACCTCCGCTGCCCGGAAGCCCCTCGACGTCCCAAAGAAACAGCATGTCCGAACAAGCGATGTACAGCCACCGGCTGGTCTTCACCAGGGCCTGAACCGCTCGACGCTCTCTCGAGCAGCCCCTGTCAGCTCCACCACCACTATCGGACTCCAAAGGTTCAGAGCCGGCATAGTACTTGTCGCCCAGATCGATGGAGTCGGCCCAATGGGGTACGAACGTTCTGTCCAGGCTCAGAAGATGAACGCCACCGCGGGAGTCTCCCACCCAGAACCGTCCGCTCATGTCGGCCCAGGCGGCCGTAATTCGCGCGTCCTGTGGACCGGCGTACCCTACTCGCGTGCTCGCCCGGCACGTGACGCGGTCTTTGGCATCAAAAGTGGGCCAGCAGCGGTGCACGCCCAGGTCGGTCGCAACAAGAAGCGCCTCCCCGGCACCGCCATCGGTGGGTGCCATGGCCTTGATGATCGGCGAAGCGCCCTCTCTGGTCGCACGAGGCACCTGCCCAACAAAACCTTTGTCGCCTGCACTCCCCGGTTCCGGGGCGCCGGGCTCTGCGTCTCCCGAGTCTTTTCTCGGGATCCACCAGACGCGTTGCGCTCCAGCGATCCAGACCCCCTCCCGGGTAGGAAGAATCAATCGGACGTTCGTGTCCGAGCCCCCCTTCTCATCTTTCGGCAGAAGGGTGTGCAGCTTCTCCTCGTACACGGGGCTTCCTTTGGGGCGAACACCGGTCTCCACGCTCCCATCCTCGACAGCGGCGTCGATTCTCAGCGTCCCGGTTCCCCAGCCCCACACCCATGCAACGCGGGCAGGATCGCCCGTTGCATGCCAGATATCGCCATCCAGCGGCACCTGGTTCGAGGGGGGGGCCACCCATCCTCCACATGGGCTGCTCGAGTCGCGGGGGTCTTCGAAAAGACAGCGCACGAACACGTCGTACTGCTTCCCGCCCTCCAGCACCCAAAGCTGCTGGCAGCGATCCAGGTTCAGCAGCACGATGTCGTCTGCTTCCAACGCCTCCAGCACCTCGTCCTCGTATTCCCTCAACGCCGAGCCGATCGGTCCAGATGGCCCATGGACCGCCCTGACCTTGCCGCCGGGCCGCAACGCCCAGGCACATTCTTCCAGGATGGGATCCGCCACGATTCGATATCTGCCCGGCCTGGAGCGGGCGAGCCCAGGTGTCGCCGGTCCGCACCGTAGTACGCCGGGAGGATCGTAGCGGCAATAACCATCCTCCGTCTGAATCCACAGTGTCTTGCCGGCACGGTCCAGCGACATCACGGCTCTACCGGGCAAGCCATCGCTGTATGACAGGTGGAGAACGGATTGCTCGAACGGCTCCTTCACCATGGTCGAGCCGGCACGTCCTCCCACGGCACAGATGTCGCCAGGGAGGCCGCAGGCGAGAGCGTTGATCCCGATCGGTGCGATTTCCGCAAGACGCCTTTCGACAAAATCGTTGCGGCGGATGAAGAAGGGCATGGGCGCACGGTCGGCCGACGTCTCCTCCGAACCGGCTCGAAACGTAACGCGCGCCTCATTCGCCGGCCCACTGCGATTCGCCACCTCGAGGGGCCAGTCGAAACCATTCGTGCACGGCAACTGGATGGATACGGTCCTTGATGGATCTGCCACCCTGGTTCCGGGAAGCCGCAGGTGCAACGTGGAAGCCTGGTCTTCGGGAGACCCGGTTGCACACCGGGCCTTCACCGTGGGCGCGCCGCGATAGGGAGATCGAGACAATTGGATGAGGTCTACGCGGAAACTCTCGGCAGTCTCACTACCATTGACCTGGCTGCTCTAGTCACCATGCACAGGGGACGACGAGAAGAGCACCGCCAAGAGGAGCACCACCAGGGTGTGGCAGATGGGTCGGTCAAGGGGAACAACGTTCCTGGGGGCTCGGCCTGATCGTGCCACGGATCCGTCTCCTCCGGGATCGAACCAGGTGCCCCCACCGCTGGTGAACGCAAGATCAGCCCCGCGGCTCTGCTCGTTGCACCTGGGTCAGCGGCCGCGGTGTTGCAGGGGCCGTCGCTGGAGATCGGGCTGTGGCGTTGGAGTCGGAGTCGGCAACGATCGGTACTGCCGACAAAGTGGGGGAAGGCGTAGAACCGGGTAACCTGGGCCCTGACGAGTTCCACGATCTGGGCCGGCCACGACGAGGTGCGGACCTTCTCCTATGCCACCGAAACGCCCCAACCTGGTATCGAGAAGTGCAGGCACGCCATGAGCGCCACGAGCCCAACAATCAAGCAGATGTATCTTTTCCTACACCACCACATAGCAGCCTCCAAGCCAAAAACCTATGCTGCGGAGATTGACGCGCACCCTGGCAGGAATAGCCATGCCTAGCGGCCCGGCGAAACCTCGCTGCGGCCTTCGGACAGCGATCGCTGCCACCTCAGGAGATCTTCGTGGTGAAGATTGAGAAAAGGAACGTTTGCGTAGACTGGCCGAAACATCTCCAGGGTACCTGCCACGGTCGCGCGTGCCCTGGAACGCTCGCCGCGTTCGAGATAGAATGCGGCCAGTTCGCGGCCAGCCAGGAACGCCAGTTCGTGGTCGGCGCGTTGCCGGCGCAAGCGCAGCAAGTCTTGCTCGACGTCCAAGGAATCCGCCCCGTCCCGCGCCGCTGTGAGCCGGTGGTACAGTGCAGTGGCCCACACAGCATAGGGCATGTGATCTGTGGTGGCCGGGATCTCCTGGGCCCACATCCGGGCCTCATCGGCCAGCCCAGCTATCCACTCAGGGTCCACGTCTTGCGCCCGTACTCTGCCCGCTTCGGAAAGGTGCACGCCATCGCGGTCCTGCAGGTCCTCCATCTCGAGGATACGAGCCACCGCCAGCCACTGTTCCGAGACCCATGTCCACCACGGAATCGGCTTCTGATTCCACTCCTTCAGCCGGCCAGATGTGCGTTCCTCGTCCCAAATCTTCACGCTCTTCTCGAGGCTTTCGATGGCCTCGTCAAAGGCGAGACGCTCGAACGCGTTGACGCCGAGCCGCCACAGGTAGTAGGCCTCCCGGGGCGCGTCACCCCTATCCCGATAGGTCGCCAGGCAATCCTGGTAGGCCTTCTGCGCATTCTTCACGTCTCCCTCGGTTTCGCGAAGCAAGTCGCCAAGGTCGGCTGCTGCCGAACAGGCTATCAGCGGAGCCATGCCGGAGTCCATCGAGGCGATCTGGTGAATCTCCCGGTACCTTTTTTCTGCCGCTGGGTAATCCTTTCGTTTTTTCTCCAGAGCGGCCAATGCTAGCAAGTCGAGGTAAGAGTCCTGCACGTACCCATGGGATTGATCCATCTCCAACGCCTGCTGCAACAACGCCTCGGCTTCGTCGAACTCGGCCGGGGCGTTTCCATCGCCATCCCGTGCGTTTCGCACAGCGCTATCGCTCTTCATGTCACCGAGCATGCGAAGAGACCATGCGGCCACTCCGTTGTCACCTGCGTCGAGCGCAACCTGCTGGGCGCGCCGGTAGAGCCGTTCGGCTTCGGCGGGGTCCTCTTCCTGGAGTGTTGCTGCCATCCGGATGGATTCGATGGCCTGTTCGCGGAGCGAAGGTGTTCCGGCGCCATCATCGGTTCTCTGCTGATTCCCCGCAGCCATGCCGTACGGTCCGGCATCCTGTGGGGGCGAGAAGAGAGACGCCATCCCCGCCACGACCAGCCCAAGCAGCAGGATGCCCGGCACGAGGGCGAGCCATTTGGTTTGAGGATACACCGATTCGAGCGAAGCACTTGTGGAGGGAGTCAGTACTTGCTGCTCTCCTGGCATGTCACACCTCTCCGTCGGAACAACTGCCAACGCCGTAGTTCCCTGGTTCGCCGCGAGTGCTCGTGTCAGCTTCTGTTCGGCACGCCCGGGCTCCGATCTCAGCGTTATTCCTTGGTCTACCACGCCCCCAAAGCCATCCCCCAATGTCCCTGCATCAGACGTGTTTCGAGCAGGCAACCACGACAGCCAGAAGGGCCTCCACTGCGGTGCTCGACGCACCGCGTTTATTTGCGACGTTCTTCCCACGCGCTTTCGGACTTTCTGGACGTGTGTCAAAGCAACTACCAGGACGAAACGGGTCGACATCCGCTACAACGAGCCCGAGTAGGTCGCAAGGCAGAACACCCCATGCTATTGTGAACGAGAAGAGAGTATCGGTCGAGCGCTAATCCATGTTTTCTATTGACGGGCCAAGATTTTTCTCTCACCCATAATCGCAAATTATCGCTATCGACATCTCGTGATAGAGACGGTTTTTGAGCACGGCCACCACGACGGCTAACGCGATTCTACCCTTGGGATGCTGTCATCCGTACACCTGACAAACCAACAGCGCAAGAATTTTCTTGGCGAGAATCCAGCGCGGCAGGCAAATACCCGCCCCCACCTGGTTTTCTCAACAAAAACATACCGTTACAACCCCATCGCGGGGTGGTCCTGCTGCGTCGATGCGCTTGCCCACCGAGTTTCTTCGTCACAACGCCTATCGTGGTTCACCCAAGACTCGGCCTGGCGGCCCGGCCCACCAGTGGGCGGAGTCCTCGAGCCGGGTCGAGCAGGCCCACGGAATGACCAATCTACCACTGGAAACCTGGTGGCAACCGCTATCCAGCCGGATTTCTGCCGCGATTTCGCGCACAAATTGGCAGTGTCAATCCCGTTGACACGGTGCGACCGTGCGATGTACACTGGGTAGCAGCCAGCCCGAATGATTCGACCGCTGGCGTCGGCGGAAGGCTTTCCCCGCAGTACCGATTGTGCTTGCCGTGTTCTGCGCTCCCTGTTGCTCCCCGCTGTCGTTCCGTTCTCGAGCCGCTTCGCGAAAGATGTATCATCGGCGTTCTCCGGTCGTGCCCGGCCGGGAGAAGGGAATGCCCGCATGGACAGAAGGTGCAGAACAGCCGGGATTGTTCTCGGAATGGTCGTCGCGTCTCTGGGGGTCGTCTGCGACCCCGGCACCCCGGGAGAGATGGAGCGGCGAACGGCCCTTGTCGAGCGCGAATCGAGGAGCGATCCGAGCGCTGTTGCCGGCGTGCGCCCTGAGGCACCAGGAGGTTCGATCTCCAGCGCCGGGCGTGTCTGGGCGGTGTACGATCGCGACGGCCGGGTGAAGGCCGCGGCAGGGGTCGACCTCCCGTTTCCCGACCTGGGCCGCGGAGATCCGGGCCAGAGCGTGCGCACCCGGCTGGGTCACCTCCTGGCCCTGGACCCACTCTCCACTTTGCGGCTGACTCGAGACGACACGGACACCCACGGTGCCAGGCACCTGCAGTTCCATCAATACCGTGGGGAGCTGCCGGTACGCGGCGCCCGACTCAATCTTCATGTTCGAGGCGGCCGTGTCACCTCCCTCAACGCCAGCCTGGCGAACATCCGGACAGTCGAGCAGGGCGTCCTGTCGCCCCGCGAGATGGCCGACCGCGTCCGCGCGGAGGGGCTGCGCGTCCTGGGAACGGAAGGCCAGACTTTCTTGTGGGTGGGGCCGCATGGGGCGGCGGAAGCCGCGCTGGAGTTCGTGGCAGAGGCACTGGATGCCCGAACGGGTGAGACACGCCCGGTTCGGGCACTGGTGAGCAAGGTCGACGGCCGCGTACTGGCTCGAGAGGACCTGGTTCGTCTCGACACCTCCACCTGGCCCACCTGTTCGAGCGAAAACGATACCGATTGCCAGGTGTCGGCCACGGGCACGGGCGACGACGGGCAGGTCTATGCCCTGAACCTGTACCGCGGACAGGGCTTCCCCCTTCCCTATCTCGTGGATGGCTACCTCCACCCCTACGATGACGACGCCTACCCGGACCTCTACGGAGATGCTGCCGGCGACGACACCTTCTTCGTGGATGCCTCTTCAGAGGAGGAGACCGGGGTGATCTATGTCATCCACAGCGACGGTTCCGTCTTCTCGGCATACGACCGGCAGTTCTTCGACGAATACGACCACATCACCTACGGTCCCGGCACCAGGTTCGACGAGCCAGAATATGGCGCGAGTGTCAGCGCGCTGGCCGCTGTCCGCATGGCGCTGGACTACTACCTCGAGGAGCATGGCCGAAAAGGCATCGACGACAGCGACAGTCCCATGGACGTGGTGGTGCGGGTGGATATGTCTGGCTACAACGCGGCCTGGATCACGGACTACGCGGTGCTTTGCGTCGGCACGTCGCGCGCCACGTCCCTCGCGGTGGCCGTGGACGTGATCGCGCATGAACTCACTCACGGCGTTATCGACCATGGCCCGGACCTCGAATATGCCGGGCAGTCCGGTGCCCTCAACTAGGCGTTGGCCGACCTGTTCGGCACGTTCGTGGAGGCCTACGCCACCGGGGAGTTGGACTGGTCCATCGGGGAAGACATCCCTGGAAGGCCGCCGGTCCGCAACCTCGCCCACCCGGAGATATTCGGCATGCCGGGACACATGAGCGGGTACATCGGCAGCGACGGCGGCTACACGCCACTGCACTACGACTCCGCCATCGTCAACAAGGCCATGTACCTGGCCGTGTCGGGAACCCCTCCAGGGAAAACCTTCCATGGGTACGCGGTGACACCCATCGACGACGACCCCTGGGCCGCCGCCCGGTTGCTCGCCCGTTGCGCGTACAACACTGTGCAGTACCGGTTGACGCCGGCCAGCGGCTTCACCGAATTCGCGGTCAGCATGCTCGGCGCGGCCACCGAGATCGGGCTGGCGTCCGACCAGGCGCAGCGGCTCTATTCCAGCCTGCTGGAAGCCTTCCTGGCCACGGGCATCCTGACCGACGGTGAAGGGACGCCTCGCATCGTGGTTAGCGGGCGCGTCGTATCGTCAGACCAGGGAGACAGCGCGCCTATCCCTGCTGCACGCGTCACGTTGGAAGTCGCCAGCGACGTGCTCGAGACCGGAACGGACAGCGCCGGCAACTTCCTGTTCGAGCTGGACGACGCCAGCGCCACGTCGGGCATGCTCACAGCCAGCGCCGTTGGCTTCTACGACGTGTCGGTCATGATTCCCATCCAGGCTCCCGCGGAGGGAGCCGCCGCCACGGGATCCGTGGGCATCGTGGAACTCGAGCTGGCCGAACGCCCGGCACCGGTGCTGCAATGGAACGTGAGTCCAGTTCCCCTCGAGATCTCCTCTGGAGATTCCGGCACGGTCCGTATCGCGCTGACCAACGCAGGACCGCAGGAAAGCCAACTGGCCTACTCCCTCAGACCCACCGTGTCATACACCTGGTACGAAATCCCGTTCGTGTGGGATGACCTAGAGCTGAAAGTCCTGCCCCTCCACCTGACTGGGGATCAGGCCCATTCGTCGGGACTGCTTCTTACCAAGCCCTTCCCGTTCTACCTGGGCTCGTTCAACCAGCTCTACGTCTCGACCGATGGCTACATCACGCTCACGGAAGATACCACAGAAGCCTATCGCGAACTGCCGATTCCGAGTTCGGATGCGCCGGCCAACTTGATCGCTCCGTTCTGGGCCGACCTCGACTTCGGTTCCACGGATCGCGCCTACTTCTACTATGACTCGTCCCGTTCCGTCGCCTATGTCCAGTTCCAGAACGTGCCCGACTATGCCGGTGATTTCCGATACACCTTCCAGATCGTGCTCTTTCCCGATGGCAGGATCCGGTTCTACTACGAGGAGATCCCTGGTGCGCCCGAAAGCTGGGCTCGAGTCGGCATCCAGGACGGTGAAGGCAGGGAAGGCCTCGAGGTCGCCGTTATCAGACCCGGAGAGGCGCCAACCGTGCCACGAACATACTCCGCCGTCGAGTTGGCCCCCTCGGTGCTGCCCTCGGCCGGTCTCGTGTCGTTCCGTGACCTCGAGGGCGCAGCGGAGGCTGTGATCGCGGGCGGGGAAGCCTCTACCCTGGACCTGGACGTGTCGGCGGAAGGACTCGCTGCCGGGGGCTACCAATTCCAGATCCGTGCAGAGACGAACGACCCGACCCAGCCGGTCGTGTATATCCCGGTTGCCGTGCAGGTGGAGTGACCGGTCCCCGACCAGTAGCGCAAGCCCAGGTCGAGGATGGGGATCCGGGAAGCGGCCACCTGAAAAACAATAGCTTCATCGCTGCGGCGTCCCAACCGATCTGCCGTCCAGTCCTGCCGATTCTGGCCTGATTCCGCCGGTGACACCATGGTGACAGGTTTCCGTGTCGACGGGGATATCTTGAGAAACGCTCCTTAGGCGGTGTATGATGGAACCAGCGTGATTGTCGCCTCGAGGACGATGATTCTTCGTCAACCAATCAGGAGGAATGCCATGGCCACGTACGTACTGATGACCAAGCTGACCCCGGAAATCAGCGCGGACCTGAAACGCCGGGAAGCGATCGGCAAGGCATGGAAGAAGCAGGTGGACGAGATGTGCCCAGAAGTCAAGTGGATCGCCCACTATGCGCTTCTGGGACCCTATGACTTCATGGACATCTACGAGGCGGACGGGCCGGAAACGGCCACCAAGGTCTCGACGATTACTCGAGCGAACGGTGCGCTGGCAGCAGAGACCTGGCCGGCGATTCCCTGGTCTCGCTACATCGAACTGGCAAGGTCCGTGGACAAGAAGGCGTAGCCTCGACCCACCTCGCGCCAACGAGGTGGCACCGCCAGTGAGGGACATGCGTCGTGGACCCGCTCACCGCCCTAATCGTGCTCGCCTGCGCCGGGTTCCTGGCCTACCGGGGCTTCGCATCACAACCCAGGCCCCCAGGCACACTGTGCCCCGAATGCTGCGGGAGCGGGCGAGAGATCGTGCGCACAGAGCCGGATGCACAGGGCAGGTGCGGTGTGCGCTACCGGGTCTGCCGCAGGTGCGGCGGCCGCGGACGGACGTGACCCGGCCCGTCTCCGATCACCCGCCGGCCGCATCGAGGAACATGTCCATCAACGCCTGGTAGTCCGCCGGATCGGACAAAACGTGCTCGGTCAGGTGGCAAAGCCGAAATACCACCCGGAAACTTTCTCGAGGTAGTCCCGCGGGCGGAGCCAGGGTCACGAGCGATTGGAGCATGAATCAGTGGTGTAGGAAGTGGCGCCGGTGCGAAGAAAGTCCTCTCCAAATAGGCTGTGGCTCCCGCCCTCCAGGGCGTTTTCGGCGTGGAATCTGGGGTAGTCTTGTTTCAACAGCATCGGTTCGCCGCGAAACTACTCAGGTTCTGGACAGCGCGGATGGCTCCGCAAGGATCCTCAGGTGCCCCGACGCTCAGGTGCGCAGTCTACGAAAGGTAGGTCTCTCCTGGGAGGCGCGGCTCGCTGGCCGGAAAGTCACTGCCGCTGCCACTTCAGCACGCATATCACCGCGCCTTCGTAGCTGATTCGCCCAGCCTCGAAGTCTCTCACCACGATCTGCTCGAATGCCATCTTCAGACAGGAGCGGCGTCTTGATAGCAGTTGGAGATCGGTCGGACAGTTGCTGCCTCCAGGAGCTAGAGGGAGGATGTGGTCAATCTCGCAATTCCCCCACTCGTGTTCCGGTATTCCAGCCGCACGCTTCAGCCTGTTCTTGAAATCAATAGGTTGGAGGATGGAAGAGGTCGAGAATAGGCCATTCTTCGTGCCGGAATGTCGAAGTCGGGTTGGCGTGCTGGTGTTCTGTCTCCACCTCGTACCCCGCTTCCTGACATCTTGGTCTGCCTCCCGTAGCGGGGGTAACCTCGTCTGGCCCAACCACGAAATTTCGGTGGTTGATATCGAGATTTCATGGTAAACATCTGTTCAAGGACGCTGAGAGCCCGGGGGTATGTCATGATCCAGCGCACGAGACATCTGTCCCGTGTTCGGTACCTGCTCCGCCATTTCCCGGTCGTCGCCATTGTCGGAGCCCGGCAGGTAGGCAAGACGACACTTGCCCATCAGGTCGAAGCTCAGTGGGACGGGCCGACCCATTTCTTCGACCTCGAGGACCCGGCCGACGCGGCGCGCTTGGCTGAACCAGGTCTGGCCCTGCGCGGCCTGCGTGGGTTGATCATTCTCGACGAAGTCCAACTCGAGCCCGAGTTGTTCTCTGTACTCCGGGTGCTTGCTGACCGGGCACCACCTTCCACGCGCTTTCTTCTCCTGGGGAGTGCTGCCTTGACGTTCCAGCAGCGGAGTTCGGAGACCCTGGCGGGGCGAATTGCCTATCACCCATTGTCGGGGTTCAGTCTGGCTGAAGTGGGTGCAGACAACCTCGAGAGGCTGTGGGTGCGGGGCGGGTTGCCCCGGAGCTATCTGTCCGAAAGCGAAACGCTCAGCGTCGAGTGGCGGCGGCAATATGTCGCAACCTTTCTCGATCGAGACTTGCGGAAGGTTGGTATCAACATTCCTGCTCAGACGATGCGGCGATTCTGGACCATGCTGGCCCATTACCACGGTCAGACGTGGAATGGGTCCGAGTTCGCCCGCTCGTTCGGGGTGTCGGATACCACGGTCCGTCGCTACCTGGACTTGCTGAGCGGTGCGTTCGTGGTCCAGCAACTCTCTCCCTGGTTCGAGAATCTGCGAAAACGCCAGGTCAGGTCTCCCAAAGTGTACCTGAGCGATACCGGCGCGCTTCACACCCTGCTGGGTCTGTCGTCTCCCGACGCCTTGGAGGGGCACCCCAAGGTGGGGGCCTCCTGGGAAGGGTTTGCCATTGCGCAGATGCTCGACATCCTGGGCGCTCGAGACGAGGAAACCTACTTCTGGGCCACCCACACCGGTGCAGAATTGGATTTGCTGATAGTCCACGACGGCAAGAAGGTGGGCTTCGAGATCAAGCGCACGGAACGACCTCGAGTGACGCGGTCGATGCGGTCAGCGCTTGCCGACCTGCACCTGTTCCGGTTGTACGTCATCCACGCCGGGACCGACAGTTTCCCCTTGGCCGAAAACGTGGATGCCATTGCCCTGTCACGATGTCTCGAGGACCTCGAACCGCTCGAAGCGGGTTGGTTCGTAACGAATGAGCGTGAATCGGGGCGGTAGTCTGATGTACACGCTGGAGGTGAGGCATGAGGTGAATGATTATGCAGAGTTCGCGCTGCTGAGGCTCGACTGGAGCGCTTGCTCGAGGAGGCCTGGGTGGTCCATGCGCAGCTTCGCACCGAGACCAGCAATCCTTGATTCCGTGCCGCCCTTCCCAGGATCTCTCAGCGTTCCTTGTCCGTTTGCAACCAGGCCATGCGTGACGGGAACGCTCCATCTCAAGACCCGGAGCGCATGACGGACCACTCATCCAGCAAAAGGGTCCTTGACAGGGCTTCAGGTGGTCGTCTAGAGTACCCGCCCAGTCTGATCGCGGGCCATCGGCCCCGACACGGGCACCTGCCCATCGACGATTCCATCGAATCCGCGCAGGTCCAAGATCCCCGACAGGCGGGCTGCCCGGGAAAAGCGACGAGCCGCTCGACCACAGGAGGGCATCATCGACGACTTTGCACCCCGTCGCGTCACCGCGATTCTGACCCATGAGCATCCCGACCTGGACGCCACGCTGAGCATCTGGCTGCTCCGGCGCTTTGGTGATACCAGGTACCCGGGCATTGCGCGTGTCCCGGTGGTCTACGTCCCGGCCGGTCATCTCCCAGACGGTCTCGATCCGGATACCCTGGAGAAGGAACGAGGCGTGCTTGCCGTCGACACCGGGGGCGGGCGACTGGACACGCATGCCCGGGCCGGCACCCGTGCACCAGGCAAGCAGGAGAAGTCGGCGTCATGGCTTGTCGCCGAGGACCTCGGCATTATGAATCGCCCGGAACTATCCAAGTTGTTGGAATTCGTGAGGCTACAGGAGACTCGAGGCCGTTCCATCGCGTCGCGCATTCCCATGGATCACCTCGTCAGCCTGCCGAACTTGATTCGAGGACTCAACCTGTGCCACCCGCGCGAGCCACAACGCGTGACCGACATCATGATGGCGCTGTTCGATGCCGCGCACGCGACAGAACTCGACTGGATTCGTGCCGAGCAAGACTTCAAGTCCGCGCTGCGCATCCGTCTTTCCAACAAGACCAGCCTGGTCGCGGTGGTATCTGCCAGCACCGGTGCAGTGAAGGTTGCCCGGTTGCACAAGGCGGACCTGGTGGTGCACCGCGACGCTCGAGGTCACACGGGGGTGACCATGCGCACGAAAGGCCGGCTGGGGGAGTTCGACCTGGAACCGCTCGCGGAGGTCGTTCGCCTGGCCGAGGCAGTGGTGGCGGGAAGACCCATCCCGGCCGACCGGCTTCGCGACGTGGGCATGGCCGGGGGATGGTATCTCCACGATTCGGGCCGCATCCTGTCGAAAGGGAGCCCGAAGAATCGGTCCGTCGAGCCATCGCTTCTCCCCGTGGATCTCATCCTGGGCCTTGCCGCCGCCATCCTCGAGCCGGAGCGAGGCATGCCGGCGGCCTTGTGCCGTTTCCATGCCGACCCGGACCATGCGTGTGATACCTGCCCGTTTCTCCCCTTGGCACTGGACGCATGTCAATGTGCTCGCGATGCAAGGGAACCATGCCAGAGTGGACACGAACCGGAGTAGCCGGCATGCCAGAGCGATGGCGCCGTTCGGCCCGAACGGCGAACGGGCATGGAAATTTCGTTGAAACCCCACCGGCCTTCGCGCATCATGCCACCATGGTCCTTCCACCAGCTTTGCAAAAAGGGGATGTCATAGGCATCGCGGCTCCATCGAGCGCATTCGACCGGGCTGCGTTCGATGCGGGCGTTGCCTGGCTCCAGACTCAGGGCTTCCGGGTTCGGTATCGGGCCGACATCCACGATCGAGAACACTACCTGGCCGGGTCCCGGGAACGACGCATCGCCGAACTCGAGGAGTTGTTCACGTCTCCGGACATCAGGGCGGTCTTCTTCGCCCGCGGTGGATACGGAGTCATGCAACTACTCCCGGACCTGGTACTGCCTTCCGTGGATACGCATCCCCTGGTGGTCCTTGGCCACTCCGATCTGACGCCGCTCCTGAACCATATCACGGAGATGACGCGGCTCGTCACGTTCCATGGCCCCCTCGTGGCCGGGTTGCACAAGACCAGCGCCTCGAGCCTGGCGCAGATGATGGCCATGCTGACCCGGCCGCACACGATTCCCGGTCCTGTGGCAGCCGGGACGGGCGGGTCGATCTGCCTGTCGGAGGGGCGCGCCACCGGACGACTCTGCGGCGGCAACCTCTCCCTGATAGCCGCCACACTCGGCACGCCGTTCGAACTGGACACTCGAGGCAAGATCCTTTTCCTCGAGGACATCGGAGAACGCCCCTACCGGGTCGATCGTCTTTTGACACAACTCCAGCTCGCCGGCAAACTGCAACAGGCGGCGGGGGTCGCCTTCGGAGAAATGGTCGACTGCGTTGAGCCTGGCGCTGCGGGGCGGCCGGTGGTGGACATTCTTGAGCAATTCGCGCAAGCCATTCCCGGACCCGTGGTCCACGGGCTTCCCTTCGGCCATGGAGAAAACAACGCCACGCTGCCGATCGGGGCACTTGCGACCCTGGATGGTAACAAGGGCACACTTGAGATACGGGAGCCGGTCGTGGCGTGACGCGATTGATTCCGATTGAACGGGGGTCCTCGATGGATTTCGGAGAAAAAGTCCTGTCTCCCAACGTGGACGGTTGCCTGGAACAGGCCCTGGCCGACGGGGTGTTTCCCGGGGCAGTCATGCTGGTTTCAGCCGGAGGCGTGGTGCGCCACTTCAAGGCCTACGGTGCCGCTCAACGACTGCCCAGTCAACGCAACATGACTCGAGGCACCGTATTCGACCTTGCATCGCTGACCAAGGTGTTGGCAACGACGCCTGCCGTCATGACCCTTGTCGAGTCCGGTAGAATGTCCCTCGAGGACCCCGTGTCCAGGCACATTCCCGAATACTCGGGCGGGTGGAAGGACCGCGTCCTGATCTCCGACCTGTTGATCCACGGGGCCGGACTGGCCGCCTGGCGACCATTCTACCAGGAGATCGTGGAGAACCACCGACTCGGCAGCCTCGAGCCCGGAACCCCGGAAGCCAGGGCAGCCATCATGGCGGAGGTCAAGGCTTCGCCACAGGTTCAGCCAAGAGGCTCGAGCGCCATCTACAGCGATCTCGGCTTCATTCTTCTCACGGAAGCCATCGAGCGAACAGCCGGTATGCCGCTGGACACGTATTGCGAAGAGCATATCTACCGGCACCTTGGCCTGTCACACACCTTCTTCCTGCCCCTGGGCGCGGAGCCGCCGCGACGAGGCCTGCCCCGGGAAGCCTTCGCCACCACGGAATACAACAGGCGCCTGGACCGCTACTTGACAGGAGAGGTACACGACGACAACGCCCACGTCATGGGGGGGGTGTCAGGACATGCCGGGCTGTTCTCCACCGCCGAGGAGATCCACGCCCTGGCCGTGACCATGCTCAAGGCCTACCATGGCGAACGAGGACTCCTGTTCGGACCAGACGTGGTGCAAGAGTTCTGGCGCAGACGCGTCTTCCCGGACGGCTCCATGCGCGCCTATGGCTGGGACGTGCCCGCACGCGAAGGGTCGGCCGCAGGACGACTCTTCACCGGGCTGAGCGTGGGTCACCTGGGTTTCACCGGGACATCCATCTGGATAGACGTTGCACGCGAAATCGTCCTGATCCTACTCACCAACCGCGTGCACCCGTCACGGGAGAACGAGAAGATCAAGCAGTTCCGGCCGGTGCTGCATGACCTCGTCATGGAGAAACTCGTCCCGGAAAGCTACGCTCCACCGGGGAGCAGGGTGTTCGAGGAACTCGTGAGTCATGCAGGAGCACAACCAGCCAACGGGCAACAGGGGATCGTGCCCGGTTGGGTGCTGGCCACCGACGCGCTGGGGGAATCCTCGGACACCGCGCGCCCGCAGGCCAGCAGGCCCCTCGAGGCCATCTGGTTCAAGTGCAAGAAGTGCCGAGAGATCATCTACCGCCCGGACTTCGAAGCCAATCTGAACGTCTGCACCCAGTGTGGCTTCCATCACTATCTTCCGGTGCGACGCCGCATAGACATGACGGTGGACGAAGGCAGCTTCACGGAGATCGATGCCCACATCGTCCCCGTCGATCCCCTCGAGTTCAAGGACTCGAAGACCTACCGTGAACGCCTGGCGGCCGTCCAGAAGAAACTGGGCGTTCATGATGCCTTCGTGTACGGGTCCGCAACCCTGGACGACCTCCCGGTTCACGTCGGTGTCTTCGACTTCACCTTCCTGGGCGGCTCGATGGGTTCGGTCGTGGGCGAGAAGGTCACGCGCATGTTCGAGAACGCCCTGGCCGCCCGAACCGGCGCCATCCTCATCGCCGCATCGGGCGGCGCCAGGATGCAGGAAGGCGTCCTGTCGCTCATGCAGATGGCAAAGTCCTGCGCCGCCCTGGCAAGGCTCAAAGAAGCCGCCCTGCCGTATGTCTCCTTGCTGTGTCACCCGACCACGGGAGGAGTGGCTGCGAGCTTCTCCATGCTGGGCGATGTCAACATCGCGGAACCGGGCGCCTTGATCGGGTTCGCGGGGCCCAGGGTCATCGAGCAGACCATCCGCCAGAAGTTGCCCGAGGGATTCCAGCGCGCGGAGTACCTGTTGGAGCATGGCATGGTGGACATGATCGTTCACAGGAAAGACATGCGCAGGGTCGTGGCAAACATCTACTCGATGTTGTATTCCTGATCCACCTCGCCGTGGTGCCCCATGTTGACTCCTGACTATCTCATCGGCTGGATCGCCCCAGGACAGAGAACCTCGAACGAACTGCTCCGCCAGACACTGGAACGCCTCGGCCACCCGGAACGTGCCGTGCCTGCCGTCCTGGTGGGAGGAACCAACGGCAAGGGGTCCACGGTGGCGTTTCTCGACGCCATCTTGCGCGCTGCGGGGTACCGGGTGGGAACGTTCACCTCCCCGGCCCTCGCCGATTTCCACGAACAGATTTGCTACAATGGCACCCCCCTCACCAACACGCAGGGGCAGGCCCTCGCCCTCCTGGTGCGACGCGCCGCGCCAGACCGCCTCACCCTCTTCGAAACCGCGGCAGCAATGGCCTTTCTCGCCTTCGAACAGGCACACCCTGACATCGCCCTCGTCGAAGTGGGCATGGGCGGAAGACTCGATGCCACCAACGTTTGCGACCCGTTGCTTTCCATCCTGACATCCATCGCCCTGGACCACGTGCGAGAACTGGGCGGCGACCTGGGATCGATCGCTCGAGAAAAGGCCGCCATAGGACGTCCCGGCAGACCGCTCGTCACCGGGGCATCGGGTCAAGCTCGAGCGTGGCTCGAACCAGACGCGACCAATGGGGCCATGCCCATTGACGTGCTGAACGAGGACTTCCGAATGGACGGAACGGGCAACGACCTGGTGTTCGTCTCCCCGAGCCTCCGCCTGAAAGGTCTCCGCCTCGGCATACCTGGAACCCATCAGCGTGACAATGCGGCCCTGGCCGTCCAGGCGGCCTCCAGGCTGACCCGGATGACGTTCCGCATCACCGCCAGCGCCATCCGCGAAGGTCTCGAGGCCACTCGCTTACGCGGACGGCTCGAGTGGTTTTGCCACCCGGAAGGATACCGCTTCCTGGTCGACGGCGGGCACAACCCGCACGCGGCCCTCGCCCTGGCCCGGAACCTGCGCACAACCTGCCGCGGAAGCCCCCGATGGCTTGCGGTTGCGATCTTCGAGGACAAGGATGTCAGGGGCTTTCTCGCACCTCTCCTTCCGGAGATCGACCACCTGATCTGCACACGCAGCTCGGCCAACAGGTGCATCGAACCAGATCGACTCAGGCAAACCGCTCGAGAAGTGGCACGAAAAGCCATCCCGACCGGCGCCCCAGTGCCTGAAATCTCCATTGCTCCAACCGTCGCGGACACGATCGAGGCCTTTGGCCGCAACAAGAGAGGTGCGAACATCCTCTGTGGATCTCTCTCGATCGTCCACGAGGCAGAGCAGGCCATCGCTCGCCCCACGGAGTCGGTGATGTGACCAACGCGGCTCAACGGCCAACCAGCATGGGCCGCCCCCCTCGACACGCCCCGACACCGCCGCTCCGGCCGGCCCGGGACCGCTTGTCGTGGATGCGCCGCGGCGCCGTCGCCCTCCACACCGGCCGCCACAAGCCGTGGTTCCTGACCCTGTTCTCGATCATGCTCTCGCTCCCTGTCCCGTTTCTCGCATGGCCTCGACCCGCAATCGCCCAGGTCTATGAAAACGAAGCGTCCACGCCGGCACGCAACGCCGGAGAAGCAACTTCTCCCTCCCAACCCGGGGCCACGGTGGACAGGGACGAACACAGCACACGGCCGAACGTTGCGGGATCGAGCACCACGATCTCCTCCTTCGTGACGCTCGGCGCCGGCTCCCTGACGTTCGATAGCAAGGCACTTCGCATGCTGGGAAAGAACGGGGTCTTCCTGGAATGGGGTGGATATCGCCTGACCGCCTCGAGCGCCCAGATCGACCTGGCGAATCGCGTGGTTCGCCTGCGCGGCCAGGTGCTCTGGCGCGCGGCCGACACGACCTTCGAGGCCATGGAGGTCTCCATCGACGCCGGGAACGGCGCGGGCAGTCTGGGGCAGTGCCACGTTTTCCTTGCGGACGCAGGCGCCCATGCCTGGGCAGCGGGCGCACAATGGGCAACGGGAAAGGACCTGCAACTGTTCGACACCCTCTTCGCTCCCTGTTGGTGCGAGCGCGGAACAGATCCAGGCAGCAGCGGACCGCCCCCCGCCCCGGAAGGCCCCCTGGTCGTGTTGTCCGCCCGCCACGCCGTCTTCCTGGAAGCCCGTCCACCGAACGCCATCGAACCGCGACCGGCGACGAAGACCGCCGCAGCAAGCACGATCAGCGGCGAAGTGCCCGCGGCCGAGACACAGCCTCCCACTTCCTCAGCCCGCCACCCGGCATGGATGCCGGCACTCCCGGGGCGTCCAGAACGACTCCGCCTCGAGTCCGCGGTCCTGAAGATCAAGGGCGTCCCCGTCTTCTACTTGCCGCGCCTTACCTTGCCGCTGGTCCCGGGGATTTACTCAGGCCCGCTGGCTCCTCGAGTGGCACACGGCCAGGACGGGCTCGACGTCGATCTCCCCTGGACCTGGCGAATCGACCGGGGCCACCGCCTGTGGCTGGGGCTCGGCTGGACCGAAATCCGGGGCATCCGCGCGTTCGGCCGACTCGCCTACCAGAACGTGTCAGGCAGCGGCAGTGCTCGAGTGCGCTACCGTGCCGACGCCACGCCCGACACGCCGTCCCACCGCTGGGAGTGGGACTGGGAACATGCACAACGTTTTGACAACGGACTCGGGATCTACGCGGACATGAGCGCGCTCAGCGACCCGGACTACCTGGCAGACTTCGGGACCGACATCGAGACGCGGGCCGGGAATGTGATGGCGTCCCGCGCGCGGCTCGAGGTCCCTGGTGAACGCTGGACAGGGACCCTTGGAGTCCGCCGCTACGTCGATCTCGACGACCACGAATTCTCACTCGCAGGCCGGACACCGGAACTCGACGTCTCATATACTGGGCAGGCGCGTCGAATCGGCTTGGGTGTGGCCCGAGTCGATGCCGACTGGGGGGTCTTTCGGCAGCAGAGCGGAACAGGAGCGCCCGTCACGCCGGCCCTGGAGGCTGGTGGGCCGCTCTACTCGAGCACACGAGCCAGTATCGTGTGGACGGTTCAGCCGTGGCACATCGCAACCGCCAAGGCCTCCGTGGGCTATCGAGGCGACCTCATGGCGCCGCTGGCACGCGCCACTGATGGTACCGACTCGCAACTGGCTTCGGCCCTGTATCGCCACCGGGTGCCACTGACGATCGATCTGGGAACGCTCATCGGCCGCCGATTCGTTCTCGGGGGGGGGGCGTGGGAAAGTATCCGTCATCTCGTCGAGCCCGGCGTCCAGGTTGCCTACGATCTATGGTCTTCAGAGGATCCCGCGTTCGTCGCGGCGATCGGGGACGTGTCTCGGCCGGCCAGGCAGATCGTATTCCATGTCTCGCAGCAAGTCTCCGGCACGCTTCGGGATGACGGGGCGTCCCGGGAAGTCGAGGTGGGGTGGCTCCAGGTGGCCCTGGGCAAAGAGTTCGCGCGTCCGGGCCGATGGACCGATCTCGAGTTCCGGTTGACGGCGGTGCAGCCGTCGCGGGTGGGGCTTTCAGTGCTGACTGCGCCGGACCTCCGGGCGTTCTCGTGGATCTTCGTCGATGGAAGCTCCCGACTCGGTCTTCTCCGGCTGGACTACCGGCTCGGGTGGATGAATCCTTCGCGAGAGGCGAATCCGCCACTGGGATACTACCCCACCCCGACAACAGGCGGAACGTCGCTGGAGTTGGGCGCACAGGTGGGCCTCGACTGGTTGGCGGCGGTGTTGCCCGGGGCCGGGCGATTCGCAAGAGGGTTCTCGCTCGAAGCTCGCTCTTCAGTGACGTTCACCCACAAGATCCAGCCCGTGGCGCAGCGGCTCGATCTGCGTTATACCTCACCGTGCGGATGCTTTGGCATTCATGCATTCATCGTACTCGAGGAGGATCGCGCCTCGCCGGCGATTGGGGGACGACTCCTGTCGGGCGTCGACCCGGCAGGGATGTGATGCACCCTCAAGGGCGTGAGCCCACCGGCGTGTTCGCAGCCGTTCGGGTGTTCCCGCCCCCCGGCCCCGAGATGGCCGCAAAGCCAAGGTGACGGAGCCGCCCGCGGTCTCGAGGATGCAGCAGCCCTGCGCGCATGTTCTGGTCCAGGGGGTCTCGACGATCCAGGTCAGGAGCCTCCAGGTGGGCCGTTCACGTCGTTCCATCGTTTGGTGCCGGCCGTCCAGAGCGGGATGAGGCAGGGCAGGACCAAGAAGGCGGACCCCCAACCCAGCCCAAGTTCGCCTGCCCCCATGGTCGAAATAGCCCAGACGATGGAGCCGAAGAGCGTCACGTACACCGGGACCATCAGTTTCCATTGCCGCACCGTCGCGTGACGCCACGGCGCGAAGACGACGATCATCGACACCGCGGCGGCGAACAGGGCGATGCCGGCCATGCCACTGGCCACGCTGCCCTGAACGAGACGAACCACCGACAGGATGAGCACCCAAAGGAATCCGCCCAGCCAGCCCAGGGTCCAGGCGGCCTTCTCGCCGGTTCGCCGCCCGCCGCCAGATTGCGAAACCGCCTGTCCTGAACCGGGATCGCCGCACATCGCACTTCCTCCATGGCTCCTGACTCCCGAACATACGCCTCGGCCTATCGTACCAGAGCGCCAGGTTGGGCACAAGGCACCGTCGCGGCGTGCAGAGGCCGAGCGATGCCCTGCTGCGGGGGCCTGGGGACGAACGTGCGCCGGAACCTCCCCACAGGTGGAGAACAGCTTGAGAACGAGTCGGCGCGTGCCTGTTCAGCCACTGTCACGCCCGCGCGAACCCATGCCGAAATGATCTTCGACAGGATATCGAGCACCAGAGAAGGTGACGTGGAAGGAGGAACAAGGAGGCCACCGATCGTGGCATCTACGGCGCAGCGTGCACAACCTGCGTGATCATCTCCATCCCGGTGATCTTGAGTGCAAAGATATCACCAAACCAGTGGGGGCCGGTGCCGGGTCCGGAAACGTCACGGACCATCTGGAACTCGCAGCGAATCTCCTGGCCCGGATCCAGGCCGGAAACACGCACATCATACCCACCGACCTCGCCAGGGGAGACCGTGGCATCGAGGTGCCACCGATTGGTTTGGAGGTACCCGTAGCAACTGCTGCCCCCGTCTCCGACCAGGCCGAGCTGGGTTGCAATACCAGAACCCCACATCGCCTCCCCGGTGTTGAGCATGACGACCGTGAAGGTCTTCTCTCCCCCGGCCGGGACCGAAACGCCCCCCTTCTTGTTCAACCCTTCAATGTCCTGGAGAACGGCACAGTCTTTCGTCACAAGCATGTCGAGTTGCTCGAGGAGAGCGTCTCTCAACGCGTTCCGGATGGCATCCTCGACCTGGTTTCTCCCTCATCCTCGAACATCTGCTCGATCTCGCCCGGGACATCATCGGCATTGTAGCTGAAATTGTCGATATGATCCGATGTGTTGCTCACGGCGATCGAACAGGTGGACAACACGTCCGCGTCCCAGATGCTCCTGTAGTCCCCGCTAAACCATGTGTCGACAGTCCAGTGACCAAACCCAAAATCGATCGTGACCTGGGTCTCCCCGGCGAAGTGGAAATTGATGGCGAAATCGCCTGCACCCGATGTGGCGTCCGACACAGCTTTTCCGGGATGACGGGCCACTTCTGCGTGCCCGCCTGATGCCGTGCGGGCAAGGCGTCGCGCTGGGCTGCCACTCCCTGGTTGTGCGTGGTATCTGACGAACGTCACGATGTGTCCCCGATTGACAAGCTCTCTCATTCTTGCATCCTGGTTTCTGACGCCATGGGGAGAGATGTGACAAAAAAATGAGGGGTGCGACGATTGGGGTGACACGGCCCGTCAATTGGTGGAGGATCCACCCAACCCGCTTCCTCCTGTCCTTGCGGTATCACGACAGGAGGGACTGGACATCGGAAAGCCTGGTTCAATCGCCTGGTTGTGCCGCACAACCAAGACACAACAGAGGAGGTGAGGATGGACATCACTGTTGCGGCAGCGAGAACGAGCGGCACACTGTCGATTCCGATCAGTCTCCTTTTCTGGGCCTACGTGTTCGCGTATGTCATCCACATCGTCGACGAATCTGTCCTGGGCGAGAACTTCGTCGAGATGGTGCGGCGCCACTTCTGGCCCGACTACGGGTGGAAACATTTCTTCGGATTCAACACACTATTGATGACCCTCATAGTCCTCTCCATCGTTCTGTACGATATCCTGGGAGGCGCCTGGATCGTCCTCCCCTTGACCTTCGTGTTCCAGATGGCCACGAACGGGCTTTGGCACCTCGTGGCCACGATAGTGACCAGGCGCTATTCCCCCGGGCTGTTGACGAGCACCCTGTACTGGGTGCTGTTCTATCTCATCTTTCGGTATGCGTTCCTGAAAGGCGAAATCCCTGTGCGGCAATTCGTAACGTCCGCCGCCGTGGGCACGCTGATAACGGTGCTGATGATCGGGTCGTTCCCCGTACTCAAGCGCAGATTCGGGGCGGTCTCCGGGTTCCGCAGGTGATGCGGGGAAGGAGCCGGGTAGGGGGGGGCGCGAGCGGCGCGGCGTCCGGATGGAGGCAAGGACCGCGCAGGCTTACAACCCCTGGATACCGTGGCAGAATGCGGCGATATCATCCGCATCTTCGATACGGTACATGCCGTTGTACCGGCCGCCTTCCCCGGCATTTCCGACGATCATGCCCTGTACCATCTCCATGATTTCCTGGTAGTCGATGTTGTCCAGGTCAGCCGGTATGGGATCCGGCTTTCCCACGAAGAGGTCCGGGTGGGCTCCACGCCATGCGAGGAGTTCACCGTAGATACCCGAGAAGTCATAGGGCTGGTCGTGAGGCACAATGCCGTCGTAGAGCCACAACATGGCCTCGTGGCCCACCGCTGACTCCAACGTTCGCGACAAGGGCGCTTCGTCCAGTTCGGACTCATCTCCTTCCAACTCCTGATAGTGCTCGAAGAACGAACAGTAACTCGTCCCCCACTGCCCATAGTGCGTCGGAATGTTGAGAGCAATCTCGTCACTCTCGGTGTGCTCTATGCAATCGAAGTGGGACGCATGATCTGCCATCGAGTGCAGGTAGATCCCGAGCGCTTCGAGGCTGTCGCTGGTAATGGGACCGGTGTCGATCGGTTGCTCGAGCCACTCGGCCACACAACGCCACGTCATGGGGAGTGCGGTGAAGCCGCCGTAGGCCGCATAGATGTCGCCATACAGAGGCACGTTCGGAGTGAAAGCCCATTCCCTCAACCGCTCCAGCCGATCGTCGTTGGGGAAATGGAAGAAGTGGGCGGTACCCCTGAATCTGTTCGCAAAGCAGGCGGGATCGTGCCCTTTCTCGTCGTTGGGAAAAGTGAGCGGCACGTAACTGGCACACCCGTTGATCACGCCGTCCACCAGGTCCGTCAGGATGGCCCCGGAGACCGCCGCCGCCACGGGATTCGGGGGAGGGGCCGGCACCCAACCCTCGCACAACGTGCCGTCGTATGATGGATCGATACCCAGATCGGTGAGCTGATCATACGTGGCGACACGGTAGGCCAGTTCCTCGTACCCGGCGCACGTGGCCAGCGCGCCGACGAGAGAATAGTGGATCGTTGATTCGTTCCGGTCGTCAGGAAGTTCGGGTTCTTCGAAGAAGGCCCACGTCGTGGCCGTGCTCACAGCCGCAAGCAGTGCGATTGCCGCTGCAAAACCATAGCGACACCTTCCTGTTCCGGACCTTCTCGATGGACACGTCACAACGGGCATTTCACTCGACATGGTTTCCTCCTGGTGCCTGCGAGCCGAAAGATCGGCAGCGGTTCTCTCGGTACCGGTTCACTGCGTCTCCGTGCCAACGGAGTAGTCCACGGTCTTGGTAGTGACGCCATCCGCCTTCTGGTAGAACCACACGCCAATCTTCTGGTCCATGGCATACTCACCTTGCGACTCGATGTTGCCGTCTTCATGCCAGGTCGCCCACGGTCCATCTCGCAACCCCCCTTTCATGCTGCCCTGGGCCTTCAGCCGGCCGTTCTCGTGCCAGGAGGTGACCTTGCCCTCCGGCGTGCCGTTGTCGTACCAGTACTCCATCTCCACCTGTCCGCTTTCGTAGAACGTCCGATAGACACCATCGGGAAGACCGTTGCGAAACTCCTGCTCCATGGCCATCTTGCCGTTCTCGAAGTATACGGTCGTCTTGCACCCGAGGACTGGTTGACCGTCCGCACCCGCCGTGAAGCCCACTCGAGACTTCACCTTGCCGTTTGCGTGATACTCCACTTCATAGGAACAGCCATCCCCCATTCCTCCGTTCTTCGTCTCACTCCCGGCGGCTTTTCCCTGCCCAGCCGCTGCCAGACCGGCACCCAGAAGCAAGGGCACCATCGCGACGATGGCCAACAGGCGGGACATCATCCGTGATATCGCAGTGTTGTCGACGGTTTCGGTCATCGGCTTTCCTCCCAAGCGATGCTGCGTTCCAATGCCTACCTCCTATTGTTCCCGGACAATTCGCAAAATACAAATGTCTTTTGCCAGTTTCGGCATGAACCGTAGCCGGAATCGCCTTCCGGTATCACGAGAAACCTGCCAGCCACACTGCACTCCCCGTCACCACGTATCTCCCATCCTTCCAAACAGATCCTATCCCCCCAACCCATGCGCATGGCAATATTGGCCCACCGTTCGGCCTAGCCACGCTCAGCAACCACGGCGAATGCCATTCCTGGCAGCCACTCGCCTACCGATGGGTATCGGCAGACCCTTCCGGACAAATGAGCGATTTTCGTTGAAGTGCCGCAGGTTGCCTTGCACCGTGAGCGCGAAGGGCCACGAGGACAGGAATGCACGAGGAATCGAACCACCCGCCAGCTACGTCACCTTTGAGGCTCGACGATCTCCAGCATGAACCGCCGACCAGCCTTGGAACCCAGGTTGGTCAGGATCTCCCGAAGCGCATCCGCCGTGCGCCCACGGCGTCCAATCACACGCCGCACATCCACCGGGTCCACCGCAACCTCATAGATCACCGCCTGGGTCCCCGAAACCACATCGATTCGAACCGCCTCGGGCGCATCCACCAGAGCCTTCACCATCAGTTCCATCAGGCTTGCCGTTTCCTGCACCGGATCCATAACAGACCTCCTTCAAGTTCGACTTCCCGCTCGAAACGCCCTCGAGCGGGGGCCTTCGACCTGCCCAGTTCAGAAATGTGAATACCACATGCCCGCCTCGAATGCAAGCACTCGAACGCCTACCTATACCATATCCGCCCATTATCACGAGGTCTATCGGATGTCACCCATGACATCATCACGACGAACCGCCGGCCGATTCGCCTCCCGGACCACTCAGACCGAGACGAGACACAGCGCTCCGGGATTCCGAGGGCCTTCCGCAGCCACGTGCTGCTCCGCCAAATCACTCCGGCGGCGATCGCACCAGAAAGTCGGTCTTCCCAAGGCGGACTTGGGTGACGATTCCGCTGGGCGCCTTACGAGATCGATGGTTCGATTTCGTGCCCCCTTGCCGTCGCAGACACGGCGCTTAGTATTGGATGTGCAAGGCAAGAAGGCACGTAACCCGTCGGATTGAAAGTGGAAAAACATGACGTACAGGACTTGACGGTGGGTCGCCGGTGTCTATCTTGCCAATTGAAGACCACCAAGCTTATCTAGTGACTTGTCGTGTGTTTCAGTTCGCCGCGACCCCGCCTCGCGGGAGAAAAGAGGCGAAGTACCTGTCACGGGAGGAATGCATCATGCTGCTTCGTTGGAATGACATCGACAACGCGTTTGCCATGCTGGATGAGGCTCGTCGTGAGATGGACCGATGGGTCCGCCGAATGACGGAAGGAGGGGACCTGCCCTCTGTGCCGCAGTGGGCGAGTGGATGGCCACGGATGCAATTCATCGACATGGGCAACGAACTGGCCCTTGTTGCGGAGGTCCCCGGATTGTCGGAGAAGGACGTCAACGTGTCTGTCAACCAGGACGTGCTGACCATCAGCGGAGAGCGGAGGACGCAGGTTCCGGAGGGGTACCAGACGCACCGTCACGAACGGGCCTCGGTGAAGTTCTCGAGGAGTTTCGCGCTGCCTTGCAAGGTCGATCTGGAGAAGACGACGGCGTTGGCCAGGAACGGCATTCTCACGGTGACGCTTCCGAAGGCACCGGAGAGCCAGCCGAGGCAGATCCAGGTCAAGTCGAGCTGAAGCGAGGCAAACAACGGAGGACTTTACTATAGAGAAAGGAGAACGGCCATGAGTGACAAGAACGTTGCGAAGCGAGAGACGACCGACGTGGAGCGCATCGAGCGCCGGAGGACCTACGCGCCGGCCGTGGACATCTTCGAGAACACTGAAGAGATCCTGATGTACGCGGACATGCCCGGCGTGACGCTGGACGAAGTGAAAATCAACTTCGAGAAGAACCAGCTCACCATGGAGGGAACCTGCACCTGCCTCAAGGACTACGAGAAGGATGACGGTTTCGTCTACACGAGGAAGTTCGTGGTTCCCGGGGGCATCGATCCGGACCGCATTTCGGCAGAGTTGAGGAACGGGGTGCTGACGATTCACCTGCCGAAACAGGATTCCCTGCGACCTCGAGAGATCGCGGTTCAGGCCGGATGACGAGGATGACGAGTGCCCGGGAGCGGCGTGGCACCGCTCCCGCCGTGCTTTCTCCTTGACATGCCCCCACAGTGTGACTACCCTACGACGGTCTTTCTACGAGAGCGAAGAAACCCGACCGGGTGACACGCATCACATCTGTACCAGGGCAATGACATGGCATCCAACACGAAACAGACCAAGGCCATTCGAAAGCACACGAGACGTAGGGCGGGCAGGGATCGGAAGAGGCGACTCCGTAAGAATGGGTCGACGCCGCCTTTTCCGATCCATCCAACGGAAAGCGCATCCTGACGTTCTCGTGCGGTTGAGCCTGCCAACCTGCTTGGCCCGCATCGGCACGGCGAGGCATGCCGGCGCCCGCTCTGCGGCGCGGCCCGCTTGGCTGGGGAGGGGATGCCCCTCCTCCCATCACAACCACGCCACGAAGTGAAATCGCAGCGTGTCACTCCCCGGAGGGCACGGATGTGCTTCGGGTCGCGCCCTTCCGGGTGCAAGGGGGCAGCGAAAACAGTCTTCGCGCATTGTCGCTGGCAAGAGCTGCCAGATCGGCGACATCCATGTTCCTGAGCCTGGCGACCTCAAGGGCGACGGCGTGCACGAGCGCCGGTTCATTCCGGCGTCCTCGAAACGGTTCCGGTGCGAGATAGGGACTGTCGGTCTCGAGCAGGAGGCGCTCCACCGGTACCTTGCTGGCCACTTCGCGGACCTCCTCGGCACGCCTGAACGTGACGATGCCCGAAATCCCGATGAAGGCGCCACGATCGATACAACGCCGCGCAAACGCCCAGTCGCTCGAGAAGCAATGAAAGACGACCGGTAGTGCCCACGCGTTGCACGCGCCCAGGATCGACAACAGGTCGTCATACGCGTCGCGGACATGGATGACGACGGGTTTCCCGGCGCTCATGGCCACGTCCAGTTGCGCCTCGAGCGCCGATTGCTGGGCAGGCCGTGGCGAGAGGTCGTAGTAGTAGTCCAGCCCGATTTCCCCGAAACCGACGACTTCGGGACGCCTTGCCATTGCTGACAGTTCATCCAGGATTTCCGGGTGGTCGGTCAGCAGGCGGGCATCGTGTGGATGAACACCGACTACGGGGTGAAGTCGAGCGTCGAGGGCATTCATTCGAAGCACTTCATGGTTGCCAGCCATACCATCGCCGCCACCGATGTTGACGACCCGCTCGATACCCGCGGCAAACGCCCGTTCGATGACTTCCGGCACGCCATCGCCGTAGACCTGGGGCACCAGGTGGCAATGACTGTCGATCAGGGGTGATGCCAGGGGTTGGAACGCCATCCCGCGTGTTTTTCTCTTTCTTCCCACCTCATCCTCACCGCCACACCCCAAGGACAGTCATGGCTTCTCGGAACGGGATTGTCGTCTTCGCCTGCCGCGACGGCTCCGCCTGCTGTTCGGGCGCTGGGCCGGGGACTGCGCCACTGCCCCGACCGGGGGGTCACCCCGGGACGACTCCACCTCCCTGGCTGGCTGGGTCGATGATCCCTGCTCTTGTCGATAGTCCCCCCCCACCGCACCAGCCGGCCCCTGGGGAACCACCAGTTCGTCGCGCCCAACCTGCAACCGACCACCCTCGTCCAGTTCGATGGTCATGCGTTCCTTGAGAACCTCCACACTGACGACGCGACCGGACCCATGGACGGTTTTGGTGCGCTTCCCCACCTTGGGCAATCCTCGCCGCATCGCCACGTAGTTCTCGTGCTCGTAGGCCAGGCAGCACATCAGACGCCCGCAGGCCCCGGACACCTTTTGCGGGTTCAGAGCAAGGTTCTGGTCCTTGGCCATGCGGATGGACACGGGCACGAAGTTCCTGAGCCACCCGGAACAACACAACTGGCGCCCACAGTGCCCCACGCCTCCACACATCTTGGTCTCATCTCGGACGCCGATCTGTCTCATCTCGATGCGCACACGGAGTTCCGCAGCCAGATCCCTGACCAGAGCACGGAAATCCACCCTGCCATCCGCGGTGAAGTAGAAAACCGCCTTGGCACCCCCCAACAGGTAGTGGACCTTGACGAGCTTCATGACGAGAGAGTGCCTCTGGATGAGTTGGACACAGACCCGAAAGGCATGGATCTCCCGTTCGCGGTTTCGATCTTCTTGGAGCAGGTCGCCTTCGCTCGCCACCCGAACAAGGCTCGGCAAGGCATCCTTCTCTCTCGCACTGGCCGGGTGAGGCTTGCGCCGCACCCACCCGAGACACACACCTCGTTCCGTCTCGATGACAACCGGTGTTCCGACTCGAGGTGGTGGTGCCTCACACAGATATTCGTGGAAACGATCCGCTGGGAACAGGGTGACGCTCACGACGAACCGGCCGGGCGGACCAGGCTCGGTTGCAGCAGGTGGCGTCGTTCCATCATTCGGCATGGTTGGTCTTCCGAATTTGCGCCATGGCGATGAACAAGCGCTCCAGGATGACATGCAAACCCAGGTTGAGCCTGACGGCGTCCTTGAGTTCGTTCGTCAGAGCCATCAGTTCAACGATGTCCTCGAAGGTCATCCTGGCTGCAAGTTCCAACAGCATATCACGCAGGTCGGGATTGAGAAGCGGTGCGCTCGGGGCGGTGCTCACCATGGCCGCGTCTCGCAGGAAGGATGCCAACACGTCCAGCATCGCCAACATGTCCTGCCGCGTGCCCTTGCTCCCGAGAACGGCTTCAACCAGATCTGGCAGGTTGGGGACGCCGTCTCGGGCAACGTCCATGACGGCTCCCAGGAACTCTGTCCGCAGACGGATTTCATCGCCATTCAGGCTGAGCGCCCTGCCGGGACTTCCACCCGAGATCCGAGCCACTTCCATGGCCCGGCCCGGATCCATGCCCACCCTCGTCACCAGGTAGTCCGCGATAAGAGCTGCGGGCAAGGGGGTCAACACTATCTTTTGGCAACGGGAACGGATGGTCGGGAGCAAGATGTTCGCATTGGCGGTGGTCAGGATGAAGACCGTTCGAGGCGGCGGCTCCTCGAGCGTCTTGAGCAGGGCATTGGCGGCATTCAGGTTCATGCGTTCCACCCCCGGAACGATCACGACGCGATACCGCCCCTCCATCACCTTCAGTCCGACGAAGTGGATGATCTGTATCCGGACCGCGTCGACCTTGATCATCGGTATGGCATCATCGTCGGCGACGACGAGGACGTCCGGATGGACGCCCGCCAGGGTCTTGCGGCACGAGGCGCAGCTCTCGCATGCGTCCCCATCCTGCCGCGCGCAATTGAGCGCTCGCGCGAAGATCCTCGCGATCGTCCGGCGACCGATGCCCGGAATACCCGTAATCAGGTACGCATGGTGCACTCGGTCGCCGACGACGGCCGCCTTGAGCCGCGCACACTGCCTCTCATGTCCCAAGACGTCGTCGAATCCCATGTTCAATCAACTCGAGTACAGCCCTGGTCACCTGCTCCGCGGGCCGGCCAGCGTCGACGACCGCGACGCGCCGGGGCGCTTCCCTGGCAAGCTGCAGGAACCCCTCTCGAACGCGGCGGTGAAAGTCCAGCGCCTCGGTCTCAAAGCGGTCTCCAGGCGCCGCCCCGCTCCGAAGCTCTACGCGGTTCAGCCCCCGTTCCGGCGGCACGTCCAGGACTATCGTCAGATCCGGCTCGAGCCCACCGGTGGCAACATTGTTCACCTGCTCGATGACATCCAGGGGCAGACCGCGACCGAATCCCTGGTACGCCCGCGACGAGTCTGCAAAACGGTCGCAAAGAACGACGTGTCCGGCGGCGAGCGCCGGCCGAATCACGGTCGTGACCAACTGGTGACGCGACGCGCAAAACAACAGGAGTTCGGCAAGGGGCGCAAGCGGTTCCTTCAGGGGAGAAAGCAAGATATCTCGAACCCGGTCTCCGACTTCGGTGCCACCCGGCTCCCGAACCACCACGGCTTCGATGCTCCGAGCGGCGAGGTACGACCTCGTGGACGCGATCTGGGTACTCTTGCCAGCGCCCTCGATGCCCTCGAATGTCACGAAATAGCCGCTCGACTCCAAGATCTGTTCCTCATCCTTCCCGCCCCGCGGCCCAAGCAGGCATCTCACACCGCGGGGGCCGGAGAACCCCAGCGGCACTGCCCCGAACTCCGGGTCAGCGCCCGGCCACGCGGCGACAACCTGCACTCCCGGGCCGCCTGCGCTCCGCACTGTTCACGCCGCGGACCTGTCCGGCCGAGCGCCGGGAGGTGGTTCGCATGACGGCCCGACATCACCGCCTGCCGGTGGTCGAGCGTACCCGTTCGAAAGCGCGCAGCAAGGCGATACGCATCCGGGTTTCGCCCCGGCGATCACGCCATGAAGTCCAGCCGAGGGTTGACCTCGATATCTGCGCGTGCCTTGAGCCCATCCAGCCAGGCCTCGAGAACCATCTGCTGCTTCCTGATGAGCGCGTTCTGCCTGAGACGTTCCTTCTCCGACTCGAACCTCGTCATATCCGGGTCTTGACGTTCCTTCAGGCGAATGAGGACTTCGGCGTCCCTCACGTGGAAGACGGTGTCGGGGGGCGGGGAACCGGGATCGAGGGCGAATGCGGTTTCCACGAGTTCCGCGGAGGTGCCGATCCGCGGAATAGTGTCGCCCCGCCGAGGCGTCGGACCCGTTTCCTGGAGTGCAAGCTCGTACTCGTCGAGCAGTGCCTCCAACTCCGGACCCCCCTCGACCCACACAGCCTTCACCCTGTCCGCAGCCCGCCGGCACAAGGACGGCGCTTTCTCTTTCTTGATCATCTTGTCGATGATCGCGTTCTTGACCTCGTCGAACGTCTTGACCTGCGCCTCCTGGATGTCCTCGATCTTGATGATGTGGAGGCCAAACCTCGATTCGACGATGTCGCTGACCTGTCCCTTGGGCGTGGCGAAGGCCGCGTCGGCAAACGCAGGGTCCATCCTGTCGTGCTCGAAGTAGCCGAGACTCCCGCCTCGAGTCGCCGAACCGGGGTCCTCGGAGTAGCGACGGGCGAGGTCGGCGAAATCTCCTGTCAAGGCTTCTTCCCGTATGGCCTTCATCTTTTCCATCAACTGGGCACGCAAAGCATCGCTGTCGTCCTCGCCATACTTGAGCAGAATGTGGCTGGCCTTCACCTTCTTCGGGATGTCGTACAGCCGCTCGAAGTCGTCATCGTAGCGCTGGCGCACCTCCTGCTCGTGCTCCTTGAAATAGGCGTCCCTGTCCTCCTGGGTGACCTGGACTTCGCGTTCGAACTTCGAATAAGGGAGCTTGACGAACTCGAGATTGATCCTGGTATTCTGCTCCTCGTACAGATCCCGAATGTCGGCGTCTGAGACCTCGACCGCGTCCCGAACGAACCGAATGAGCCGGTTGACCTGCATATCTTCCCGCTGTTCCTGCTCGAATCCGGGATACTGGCGCTTCAGCCGTTTCCACCTGCGCAGGTCGAACTTGCCATCCTCGTCCTTCAAGAACGGGATTTCCAGGATCCTCTCCCGCAGCTCCTCGTCGCTTATCACAATGCCCAGCCGGCCTGCCTCCTGCGCGAGCAGCGTTCTTTGGATCATCCGGTCGAGCACCTGCTGCTGGATGACCTTCTTCTCGTCCTCCCCGATTTCCCTCTGGTACGCGCGGCGCCGTTGCTCGAGTTCATCGCGGACCTGGCGGCCGAAGCGCGTGGGGGAAATGGTCTCGCCGTTGACTCGAGCCAGCATCACGCCCTTTTTTCTCGTTTTGAGCCCTGGCCCCCACACGATGAAAGCGAGTACGATCAATCCTACGATGAACGAGATGATGGTCGAGTTCTTGTTCTCTCTGAGTGTACCAAGCATGTCTGGGGGGCCCCGGTTTACCGGGTCCTGCGGCGTGCTCGAGGTCACTGGAGGACCAGCACGACCTGGAGGACCCATGCGTTCGATTGTGTGCAACGTTGCGCGCTCTGGCGCTTGCGCAGTATAGCCTGGCACTGCTGCCTGTCAAGGCAAAATGCGCTTGAAAAACGCCGCCGCCTGGTATATATGGGCACCAATGTCTATCCTGTTTCGCCCTCTCCGCCGGCGTCGGCGCCGGCTGGTGCTCGCCTTGCTGTTGTTGGGGGCCACACTGCTGGTCTTCCTCGCCAACGCAAAGGGGCCACACGAACTGAACGCCGTGGACCGCGCCGTGCTCAAGCTATCGGCCCCCGCACAACGTGCTGTCACGGTTGCGTTTCGCCGTGCTGCGACCGTCTGGCACACCTATGTCGCTCTTGTCGGCGTTCGCCAGGAGAACGACAGGTTGGCTCGTGAGGTCGCTGTGCTGCGCGAGCGCCTGGAAGAGCTTCACGAAGTGGAACTCGAGAACAAACGTTTGCGCAAGCTGCTCGACTTTTCGGAACAGCATGGCCGGCCGATGTACACCGCGCGCGTCGTGGGCTACGATCCTATCTCGCGCTATCGAACCATCCGGATCGACCGGGGGACCGAGGGGAACGTGCTGCGGGGCATGCCGGTCGTAACGTCCGCCGGTGTGGTGGGGCGCGTCCTGCGGTCCTGGTCGAACTATGCCGACGTCTTGTTGGTGACCGATCCCCAGAGCGGTGTCGACGCGCTGATTCAACGCACGCGGGCCAGGGGCACCGTGGAAGGACTTGGCGCCGCGTCCCTGAGATTGAAGTATCTCCTACGCCTCGACGAGGTTCGGCCCGGGGATCTCGTCGTGACGTCGGGCCTGGACAGCATTTTCCCCCCGGGGCTGGCGATTGGAACAGTGAGCAGTCTTCGTCGCCGCGCCTCCGACGTCTTCCAGGAAGTACGCATAGCGCCGGCGGTCGACATGTCACGTATCGAAGAAGTCGCCGTGCTGGCAACGCTGCCCCCGCCTGATGGGCCTGAGGACATCGAGGGCTGCCAGTGCGGGCCCGCAGAACCAGGCGACGGCGGACGACAGGCGAGCCCTTTTTTCGAAGGTGCCGGCCGGGTCATCCCCAAGACCGTGACGCCCATCTCGGAGACCAGCGAATGAGTCTTCGCACCTTCTTTCTGCTCCTCGGTGTCGGATGGCTCATTTTGGTCTTGCAATCGACCGTGGTGAGCTATACTACCTACAGTATTCTGCAGCCGGACATGCTGTTGATCATCCTGGTGTACGCGGGCATACGCCGGGGCAAGGTGAATGGCGCGGGGTTGGCCTTGTCGTATGGATACCTGGTGGACCTGTTTTCGGGACGGCCGTTCGGGACCTACCTGTTTCTCTATGTCTGCCTGTTTTTCCTCGTCCGGTTGCTCGGGATGAGATTGCTCTTGCAGACCCGTGCCGTGCAGATGCTCCTGGTTGCCATGCTCAGCGTCTTGATCGAGGCCGGGGCCGCGGGGCTGGGGAGACTCGCTTCGATCCCGTCTCCCCTGGAATTCACCCCGGCCAGTGTGGTGGCTCGAGCTGCCAGCAGCGCGGCAGTGGTCCTGCTACTGTTTCCCCTGTTGTCTCGAGTCGAGTCGTCCCTCGCCCGCCGGACAGGGACGATACAGGTTTCGGCCTAGCCGCGTTCCAAAGGTCAGCATGGCCCCCATCATCGACTTCGAAGGACATAATCGCGAGTTTCAGCCGCGCCTGAAGTGGCTTGTCGCCTTCATGGTCGCCGGGTTCGTCGTCATCGCCTGCCGTTTCTCTTATCTCCAACTCGTCAGGGGCGACTACTACGTTCGGTACGCAGCCAGAAACTCCTTCAAGGCCAGGGAAATCGCGGCGCCCAGAGGCATCATCTTCGATCGCCACGGAAACCGAATCGCCGATGTCCGCCCGTCTTTCGACGTGGTCATCCGGCCGAACCTGATTCGACGGCACGCGCCGGCTGTCGCCGGCCCAAGTCCGGGCCTCGACGGCGCCGCCCTGGATATCGGTGCCATCGCCAAGGCGCTGTCCCGTTTGCTGCACATCCCGGCCCAGTCGGTCGTCGAGCGCTTCAAGAGCGCAACGGGAAGGGCCCGTTACAAGCCGGTCGTGATCAAGCCGGATGTCTCTCGAGACGAGATGGCCGCGATCGAGGCCCACCGGATTGAGCTGCCGGGGGTGGCCATCCAGGTGGGCCAGAAACGGACGTACACGCACGGAGATCTTTTTAGTCACCTTGTGGGGTACCTGGGCGAGGTGAACAGTTCAGAGCTGGAGCATCTCCGTGAGTTGTATGGGGCCACCAAGGGCGAAGACTACTACGAAATAGGAGACTTCGTCGGCAAGTACGGCATCGAGAAACAGTACGAACCCTATCTGAAGGGCGAAGACGGGGTCTACTACGTCCTGGAGGACGCGACCGGACGGATGGTGACGCCCGCCGAAGGGGAGGACGGGGAAGCGTATGCGCGATCGATGTTGGCACACCTTACACGAAGAGGCCGGCCCGCTTCCCCCGGAAACGACCTCGTCCTCACGATCGACCTCGAACTGCAGCGAAGGGTCCGCGAACTGATGGAAGGCCACGTGGGCTCCGTCGTGGCCATGGAACCAGGCACAGGTCGGATTCTCGCGATGTTCAACAATCCGACTTTCGATCCAGAGATCTTCGCTCGAGGCATATCCCGGGAGGCATGGGAGACTCTTCGGACGAACCCGGAACATCCACTGGAAGACAAGGCGCTCCGGGGCCAGTACCCTCCAGGATCGACGTTCAAGATGATTCCCGCCCTGGCTGCGCTGGCGGAAGGTGTGGTCACGACCGCGACGACCGTCTACTGTCCGGGCTACATCAAGATAGGGGGGCGGAAGTTCCGTTGTCACAAGAGGGGAGGTCACGGCTACGTGGATATTCGCAGGGCGCTGGTGGAATCGTGCGACGTGTACTTCTACGCCATCGGGGCCAAGCTGGGCGTTGCGAGGATCGCCAAATACGCGCGCGCCTTCGGCCTGGGAGCGCCCACCGGCCTGGGCCTGAACGAGGAGAAGCCCGGTCTCGTCCCCAGCGAAGTGTGGAAGCTCCGCGTGGTCCGGCAACCGTGGGTGATCGGGGACACCGTGTCCGCGACCATCGGGCAAGGGTACAACCTTGTCACGCCTCTGCAACTGGCGCGCTACACCTCGGCACTGGCGAACGGAGGCCGGCTCATGCGCCCCTATGTCGTGGAGCGCATCCAGACGGTGGATGGCCGGGTCATCAAGCAGAGCCAGCCGGAGGAAGTCGGTAGAATCCCGGTGGACCCGGCCACCCTGGGCGTGATCCAGTCGGCGATGTTGGGCGTTCTCGAGGATCCTTCCGGGACCGCCCGGCGCAGCAAGCTCAAGGGCATCCGGGTCGCGGGCAAGACCGGGACGGCCCAGGTCGTGCGCAAGGACCACGCGGACCAGGGCAAGAAGCCCAAAAGAGCTTTCCGGGACCATGCGCTGTTCACGGCCTACGCTCCGGCCGAAAACCCTGAAATCGTCGTCTCCGTCATTGTCGAACACGGGGGTCACGGAGGAGCCGTGGCAGCGCCCATCGCTCGAGAAGTCATGCGCACGTTCTTCGACCGTGGGGAGTTGCCTGTTCCAGGAGACCGGCAGGCCCGCGCGGTGCAGCCTGCCCGCCCCGGCGCCGAATCGGTTGTCGCCGTGGCAGACGCCTCGCCGCCCCAGGACTAGTACCGTGGACCGCAGACTCCTCGCTCACTTCAACTGGACGATTCTGTTGATAGTCCTGATTCTGGACGCGGTTGGGCTGATCAATCTCTACAGCGCGGTTCAACAAGAGGGTCAGGGAGGCACTTCGACCGTCTTCTTCTCGCAGGTCGCCTTCGTAGCGCTGTCCGTCATCGCGATGCTGGCCATGACTGTGCTGGACTACCGGGTATACGAGCGACTCGCCTATCCCCTGTATGGGCTCGGTATCCTCCTGTTGACGGTACCACTCATCACGGGCCGCGTCATATCGGGCGCCCGGCGCTGGATAGACCTCGGCCCCTTCTCCATGCAACCGTCGGAATTCGGCAAACTCCTTCTTGTCATCGTCTTGGCCAAATACTTCCACTCCCACGTGATGGTGGGAGGATATCGCCTTCGAGACCTGGCAAAACCCACCATGCTTCTCGTCCCCATGGTGACCTTGATCTACCTGTCTCCCGACCTGGGCACGGCAGCATTCTACGTCATGCTGTTCGTGGCTGTCGCGTTCGCGGTCAACCTCCGCTGGCGTTCCATCCTGATCCTGGCAATCGTGGTCGCCGTCTCGCTTCCCGTGGTATACACCGTGGCACTGACGGACTATCAGCGCAACCGAGTGGTAGCCCTGCTCGATCCGGCGGGAGATCCCCTGGGCAAGGGATACCAGATTCTCCAGGCACGGTATGCCATCGGGGCCGGACAACTGCTTGGGAGCGGCTACCTCAAAGGAATGCAGACCCACCAGGGCTTTATCCCGGAGAACCACACAGACTTCGTCATCACGGTCCTTGCCGAGGAATGGGGATTCGTGGGATGCCTCGTCGTACTCACCCTGTTCCTCGCCCTTCTCGTACTGGGGCTCAGGGTGGCGGGCCAGGCCAAGGAGCGCTTTGGAGCCATCCTGGCCACCGGGATCGTGTGTGCCATCTTCCTTCAGATCCTGGTCAACATGGGTGCTGTCCTGGGACTGCTTCCCGTGACAGGTATCACCCTGCCCCTCATGAGCTACGGGGGATCATCTATCCTGACAATTCACCTGATGGTTGGATTGCTCCTGAACATCAGCATGCGCCGCTACATGTTCTGAAACGTGGTGGGGCTGGATTCAGGAACGGCCGCCGGAGGGAAGCGACGTCCACCCGCAGGCGCGCCGGCATGCGGACATGGGACGCGCAAGGCCCATCATAAGGCCCTGTCGACCGCGGCAACGATCTTCGCCTTGGGCTGTGCACCCACGATCTGATCAACGACCCGGCCGTCCTTGAAAAGCAACAACGTGGGAATGCTCCGAATGTTGAACCGGATCGCCGTCTTCTGGCAAGCGTCGACGTCAACCTTCGCCACTTTCAGCTTGCCTTCATGGGTCACCGAGAGATCACTGACGATGGGGGCGACCATGTGACACGGCCCACACCACGTTGCCCAGAAATCGACGAGCACCGGTACCTCGCTCTTGATCACCTCGTCGTCGAATGTTGCATCTGTCACGTGCATCACTTTGTCTGTTGTCTTTGACATCAACCTGCTCCTTTCGCTCGGTAGACTCTCCACAGTGCATGGCTGCGCCAATCGAATCACACGAAGATACACCCGGCGTCGCTCTCCGGCAACCGAATTGTCGTGCCCTCGTCACTCCCCTCTTCCTCCCCGAACTCCGAAAGCCCACGCTTCCGTTTTGCCTGAAGGACATCTTCGATTTCAATCTTGAGAATGCACGCGGGCCATCCGGACGAAGGCCGAGCAGACAGGCCGCCCGGGAAACAGGTGACCTTCCAGCCAGGCGCCATCGGAGTCCGGACGGACTGAACGAGGAGATTGATTGTCTATTGCACGAGACCGTGCTTGCGCCGGACCTCCTGCATGACCTTCTGGTACTGGATGTGCCATGCGGAGGTCCCCTCCTGGAGGTTCTTGATACGGGATCTCACCTCGGCGTCCAGCTTCGCATCATCGACGAGGTGCCGCGTGAGAACGGTTTTGACCTTCTTTCGGAGCACGTTGTCATCCGAGTAGACTTCGTCGACGAACCGGGAGAGCATGAAACACTCGACGATCTGCCCGATCACCCAGGCGATCCCGTCATCTCCGGTTGGATGTTGGTACCGCTCGCACAGTTCACGTCTCACGCGTCCCAAGTCGGCGTGCGTGAGCCCTCGCGATTCGAGCAGGTCCTTGGCCTTGTCCGTGATACGGAGTTCCGTCTTGCGGTACTGCTCCAGGATGGCTGCGATGTCCAGTTCGGCTTCGCCGACGTTGGCGTCCGAGACCTCGATGTCGTTGTCTTTCCTGAGCGTCGCGATGATGTCCGTCGCTATCCGTGGAATCTGTGCGCGATAGATACGCATACGACAAGCCTTTCTTCAAAAGTTGAATGTCAGACCGGTGCTCATGGTGATCGTCGAATAGGTGTATGCCGCGCGACGCGCGTCGGCCTCGTCGGTGGCTTTCAACAGGGGCGCTTCGCGGAAACGCGCCACGTCGTACTGGACCTCGAAGTTCAAATGCATCCCGCCCGAGACCAGGAAGTTCAGCCCGAGGTAGGCGTCAAACCCGGGCTCGAGATTCACCGAATAGGGATCGATGTTGGTGTCGTCGTTCGGGTCGTTGTACTCGTTGGCAAGCAGCGCGTATTCGTCCTGAGTGATATCTGTGAACACGTAATTCAGATACAGACCGGGGCCCAGTCCGAGGTAGGGCTTGATGGCGCCGAAGAGCAGGGGGAACATGTACTGGACGTCGGTGATGAGGGCTCCGCCGACGAAAAAAGCGGGGCGAGTACGGTACTGGCGGTCCGACCAGGCCCCCGAGGCTTGCTGCTCCAGGAAGGAGATCTGCGCGACGGCCTTGTCGAACGGAGGATCCCCGGAATAGGCGAGTGCCAGCGATATCCGCATTCCCAGTCCTCGGTAGAGGTTGACGCCCACCGGGAACGCTATCCCGCCGCCCCAATCGAAGTGCATACTGTCAAGGTCCTTGTACGCGTCCATGGTGTTGGATGCCGTCGCAGGAGGAGCACCGTCGGTGATGGCTCGCAACTGGAATCCGAGCCACCAGATGGGGGCGTCGCCCCCCCCTGTTCTCGCTCCGCCAGCCGCGGCCGCACCACCGCTACCAGGTATGCACAGGACCACCGCCGTCAGTACGAGCCAGCGTGCCCAGCGTCCGGAGTGCCACATACTACCCCCTTGGCCGGATGAAACGCGATCGTGGGGATTCTAGCGCGATAGCCCGGGAGATGCAAGCAAACCGGAAGTCGCGAGAGAACGCGCCCGTGTACACGCAGCCGACCCGCGTTCCGGCCTCCCGCTCCCTGCCTCAACTCTCTTCGGCACGGCTTTTCCTCTTGAGAAGCCGCATCACGTAGAGGACGGGCAACGGCATCATGGTCGAAAGGATGGCGGGAGGGACCACGCGCGTGCTCCCCGAAGGCTGGTCACCCTCCTGCATTCTGTCTTAAAGGAACGCAGTGAACGGTCGATCGAGCACCCAGGGGGCCATCTTGTGGGCCGGTGCCGGATAGATATGAACATCCTCGAGCTTGCCGTCACCGGTCTTCCCGATGACGATACGGCGCGTCCTGGTCTTCCCACCCGTCATGATGGCGGAGAAGACGTAGCCACCCACGCGAGACTCCAGTGGGTCCACTCCCTGCGCGCTCGCGCCCGCGCCCCGTGGGAAGCGTCTCCGTCCCGCGGCGTCCGGCGGATCCACGGCGGGCCTGGTCTCCCTGGGGCCCCGCCAGGCCAGGACGACCGCTTTCGGTACAGGCTTGATCGTATTCGCGGCCGGCTCGGGGATGCGGGCTCCCTGCGACGGCACGCCCACGGTGTCTGCTCGAGACGCCAATACGTTCCGCCCCTCGCCAGGCCGGATCGGTTCCTGCGTGGAGATGTCCGTGTGCCCGTCGAGGCGGGCGCTTCCGCCGGCATGCAGTGCCTGACCCCCCTCGCCAAGAGCCAGACCGGTGGTGAAATCCGGCGCCGACCCACCCCCGTCGCCCGGAGCCTCCTCGAAGAGGCTCCCTGCTTCCTCCTGTGTGCCGAGGTACGCAACTCCCCCCACAGGGCTGCCCGAGATGGGCGCGGTGCTCGAGAGCGCACCGAATGCCGAAGACGGCTCCTGTGACAGCAGTCGCTCCCTGAACGACTGAGAAATGGCATCTCCTTTCGAAGCCTCCTCTGCCGTCCCCCGGTCGCCATCCAGTCCGTGCTCCTCCTGGTACAACTGCCCGCGCCGGAAGTCGTGCTCCAAGCTCGAAGCGGTCTGCGCTCCGTCGCCATCGTCGAGATGGTCATCGTCGAGCGACCCGGAGGTCACCGAAACGGCTGAGATGTCAATACGATTTCCTCCAATCCCCTCACCCGGAGCCGCGGCGACTCCTTCGCCGCCAGCCGTTTGCATCTGCGTTTCGACCGTTTCCCTGACTGCCTCCGGACCACCCAGCACGTCGTCGAGCGACAACCCGGGGTTGGCGGCGAGAAACTGTGCGGGATCTGCAACGGCGTCTTCCCATTGGAACGGGGATTGTGGAAGCCCCTCGGCCGACATCTCCAGCTCAGGCTGTTCCGCGCCTTCCGAACGACGCTCCAGCGGGTGAACCCTCCGCGATGGAGCGGGGCGCGCGGTAGGACGCGGGGCAATCGCCGCATCTTTTTTTACGAGCGCCAGGAAGTCGTCGATCTCGAAGAGCAGGTACTCGAACACCGTCACGACTTCATCCTCGAGCCCCTTCAAGACGGGCGAACGAGGCAACCTGCGGATGAGACAGATCCGTTTCAACCTGGGGTCTTCGAATATGAACTCGAACGTGTAGTTTCTGAACTTGGGCGTCACACCGGCAATGGTGCTTCCTCGTCCGGAACGAGGCTCGTACCAGGGCATGGACTCCGACTTAACGTGCCGCTTCAGCTCGAGGAAGGTGTCCTCGAAGCTTGCAATGCCGTCGTTGTGGAGTTCCTGGTTGTCCGTCACATGAACCTTGAACAGGTTGAGCGGGTCGGGCACCTCCTCCTCGCGCTCGGTATCGTCACTGGAGAGGAAGATCTTCTCGCCCTTCTTGCCGGAATTCAGCCGGGACGCGCGATTGATCGTGTGGCCCACGGCCCGGTCGGTGGACTTTTCGCCCTGAAGGTCGTTCGTGCGGCCGACGATCGAAATCAGTGAGTAATCGCCGCTGGCGAGGCCGACACGGAAACCTTCCTTGTATGGATTCTCGATGGGCCGTTCGAAGGGGCGGAATCGGATATAGCGGTTTTTCGAGTAGTTGTCTGCGAAAGCGGACACGTAACGCAGCGCATCGATGGCTCGAGGAAAGGTGTCGAGGATGGCGTCGCCTTCGAACCCCTGGGGTATGCCGCCGAACTCTTCGATGTGGTTTCGAACGGAGAACACCCTCTGGATCGCCAGCGATACCGAGGAGAGGGTGTAGCGTTCCTTGTCCCCTCGCGTTGCCGCTTCCTGGAGTTCTCGAGTGAGTGCCTTGGTGCGGTTGGTGAACCCCACGAGATCGATGAACACGGCCGTGCCACGGCGCGAACGGGCATAGACCTCGTAGAAGCTGTCCAGGTTGAGAGGTATCGTGGAAGGGGTCAGCGGGCGGTTGTCGCAGTAGAACGTGCCATCTTTGGGAAAAACCCAGCGCAACCTCGACTTGAGTGCCTGGAACAGGTCCCATCGCAGAATGTCTCTGACAGCTTCCGCGTACTGGGATGCGAGTTCTGCCGCAGCGGTCTTGTTTCTCAACTTCTTGACACTATCGCGGGACGTGAGGCTGAGCCGGCTCACCGCCTTCTCGATCGGCCTGACGTATTCCCGGTCATGGAGCGGCAGGTGGTTGAGGAGGTAGCGGGAGGGCTCCTCCTGGAGAGACAAGAGATAGGCAATCCGCTCGCGTTCCTCGGCTTCTTCCAGTGCTCGAGGATTCGCGGCGTTCTGTTTCTGGAATCCCGTGCCTTGCGAAGGAAGCCGAAGAGCCTTGTCCCGAACCTGACCATCGACGAACGAAGTAAGGAAATAGAGATCCAGGGGCAGCATGTTGCCGGTCCGCGCGCGCTCCAGCATGCCCACGATCACCATGCGCAGGATACGGTTGACGCCCGAGAAGGTCGATGCGGGCAGCCTGTAGCCCTTGATCAAGAACGCCTCGTCGACTTCCAATGAACGGTAGATCGGTTCCGGGCGCTCCGTGTAGACCAGGCGGTTGGCGATCATCTCGCGGTTCAGGAGGTTGCTCGGTACTTCGTCGAACACCTCCTTCATCGAACTGTTGGCAAAGTCGTTCCGCGCGAACAGGCTCCTGAGCACGCGGTTGCGCACATCGGCAAAGCCCTGCGGATTGCTGTATCGAAGCCGGCTCATGTCCGCCTCGAGCGCGTTGAGCTTGGCGTGCTCGTTGGGGTGAAGCTGCTTGATGATGGCGGCCAGCACTTCATCCTGGTTGAGACGCCGGCAGACGAGGTCGGCGAGGTAGATCCAGAGAACGCTATCGAGCTTCAGAAACGCACCCTCGGCGAGCGTCTCGAGGAGATGGTGTGAAAGGACCTTGAAATAGGGCTCCTCTTTCAGTTGTGCCGGTGTCAGGAGCCTGAGATTCTCCTGGTAGTTGGAGTCCTCGAGGTACTTCTGCTCTTCCTGTCCGACGAACTGGCACAGCGCTTCGATCAAGCGCCGGCCGTGGATTACGGGGAACCCCCACACGAATCGTGGAGCACCCTTGTCGGCGAAACGAATCGCGGTCAGGGGCGGAAGGTAGCTTCGCACCCCCGGCAGAAGCACCTCCAGTTGGCTCGCACTCAACAAGAACTTGCAGTCCCTGAGGACAACGTCCAGACTTTCCTTGAACGCCACGCGCTAGTCCACCTTGTCGAACCGCAGCACCCGCCAGTAGCCGTCTTCCTTGATGAACTCCCGGGTCTCATGCATGAGAAACCCTTCAGGAGGCAACCCCCGCAACGCAATCCTGGCTCGAGCGATCCGGTCACGCACTTCCACGTGAGACACGAAGGTGTAGATTGGGTTCTGATACGGGAAGTAGCGGCTCTTGACCTCCTGCACATTGGTGTCATCGATGATCTTCGAACCGTTGATACCCGCGCAACTCTTCTGCAAGAGAACGTAGTTGCCCGTATTGAGACCGTGGAGGTAGGCAACCCACGAACCGCTGAGCCGGGAAAAATCGGGCCTGTACTCCTCCCCCTCGAGCGGCGGGATCCTCGCCGTGACCCTGAACCGGAACGACCCGAACATGGCTTCGAAAATCCGCGTGAACTCGTCGAAATCCTCTGGCCGGCTCGAGCCGAGCAAGACGAACAACAGCCGCAGATCGGTGTTGTAGATGAGGGTCTCCTGCAGGCGCTGCCCGTTGGGCTTGGTGATGAGATAGCTCGAATAGGGGTGCGGCCCCTTGTAGCCGATTCTCATCAGGGTCGCCTGCCCCCCCTGCATGTCGGCATCGGCCTTGATCTTGTCCGAGACGAAATCGGGCACAGACCGTGTCTCCGGGGGATCGAAAATCTTCACCCGCACATAGATGAGTTCGTCGGCGAAGAAAAGGTTCGCACCGTCACGCAGATCGCGGGCGACCCAATCCGCCGGATAGTCCATCGAAAAGAAGTTCTGGCTGACGAACGTCCGAATCTTCTCCGAAACAACCGGCATGTCCCGATTGGTCGCGGCACACCCCACCGCCAGCCCGAGGGCGACCGCAATCACACACCCACACTCGAGCACGGCCAGGCGAGAACGCCGGCGACGGCCCGGAAACGGCTCAGATCGACTCAACATCACGACTCTCTTTGAAGCGGCCAGAAAGTGTCGGTGCCGCCCCTGCACGGCCTTTGCCTGTTCACGCCCGGCACCCACCCTTCGAGATCTAACACACTCCGGGGCACGGCTCCACGAAAAAAGCCCCCACCCCGACCTCGATCAGCACTGCCCGCCAAAAACACTATGTCAACTCCGAACGCCGGACAACCGTGGGTCCGCCCTGCCACAAATGGCACGCATGGACCCGTCCTTCCCTTTCCGCCGCCGGCCCGGTCCCCCGTTTCCGTTGCGCCTGCTGTGGATAACCCATCCACCCACCCCGGGATACGCACAGGTTATCCACAAGACGGGTATCGTGTTCCCTTTGTTTTTCGCAACGCCCACAAGTCCCCAGTCGGCGGCTATCTATCCATAAAACAAGGCTTTTCTTGGACCGTGGCGTGGCGCCCGTTTCGGATATTCGCTGTAGACTCAAGGAGATAAGCTCTTTTCAATAGGTTGTCCACAGGGTTATCCACAGCCCCGCCACAACCTCCAGGAACGGTCACGACCCGTCACGAAGGCCTTCCAAAAGATCCGGCTTGAGAATCACCACACGCTTCCCGTCTGTCTCGATGGCACCGTCCCGCTTCATGTCGATCAAGGCGAAGCTGACCGTTTCCCGGGTCGAGCCGATCAGGTTCGCCATCTCCCGGTGCGTCAGCTTGATGTTGACAATGACGCCCCTCGAATCACGCACACCGAAATCGTTGGCGAGATCCAGGAAAAGGCTCGCCAGCCTGGCGTGCGCCCCCTTGAACAGGAGATTGTCGATCTTGTTCTCGAGGGCTTGGCGGCGCTCCGCGATGAGCCGCGTGACTTCCAGGGCAAGGGCGGGACGCTCCACGATGAAAGCCAGGAACGCATCGCGCTCCATCGAATAGACCGTGCAATCCTCGTAGGCTTCCGCCATGGTGTTTCGTGATTCCTGACCAATCACGGCCAATTCGCCGAAAATGGAGCCCGGCGTCAAGAACATGAGGGTGAGTTCCTTTCCCTCGGGCGTCACCTTGCTGATCTTGACGAGACCGGACTTCAGAAGGTAGATTCTGTCGGCCGGGTCGCCCGGAAGGTAGATGGGCTGCCTTCTCCTGACCCGCTGGAGTTCGAGCATGTTCTCAAGCAACTCGGCGTCCGCCGAGGACAGGTCCTTCAGGACCCTGGATCGACTGAGAAACCAGAACTTTTTCTGGCTCATCCTGCTCCTCCCGCTCGAGGGACGGCATGCCCGGAATCACCTTGGCAGAGCGACCGAATGTAGGTATGCATACACCAAAAACGCTGTCGTTGCAACCCGCAAAGACCACCAGAACAGCTTGCCACCGGGCTGCTTGTCTCGTATGGTCCTCCGTGGTTTCTCCGGGAACCACGTTCGCCATGCCCCGTTGCCCCAGGGTGTGCGGCCTTGCCGGCCAGACGCACAGCCTCCAGCAATCGCTCCGGCCAACGGATGGCACTTCGGGCCGGCCTCCCCTGCACGTGTACCCCCTCGACCCGCGTCCCATGCGCGGAGGTTGCCATGAACACCCTGCCCCCCATGATTGTTCTCGCCGCCGGCCGTTCCACCAGGATGGGGTCACCCAAGGCGTTGTTGACCGTTCATGGCCGCGCATTGCTCGAGCACCACATCTGCGCATGCATGGAATCCGGGTGCGAAACCGCCGTGGTCGTGCTGGGACATCAGGCCGACCACCTCCTCTCCCGCCTGAATCTGCGACAGGCTCGAGTCGTCATCAACCGCGATTTCGACCGTGGCCAGTTTTCCTCGGTCCGGACGGGGTTGCGCGAGGTTCTCCATGTTCCTGCCCATGCCGCGGGACAGGCAACGGCCGCCTTCGTCACCCCCGTCGACTGCCCCCCCCTGCCTCGAGTCCTCCTAGAAAGTCTGTACCGGCGTGTCTCCGCACCGGATCGACCAGCAGCCGCTGTTCCGTTGGCCGGCGGAAGGCCGGGGCACCCGGTTCTGCTCGGTCGCGAGGCCATGCTCGGAGTCATCCACGCGGCCGACGATGCTTCGCTGGCCGGTGTACTCTCCGCCCTGGGAAGCCGCGTGGCCACGGTGGAAACCGGTCTGGATGCCATTCGCTGGAACATCAACACGCCCGAGGATCTACGCAGGTACCTCGAGGGAGGTGCCCCCGAGCCCGGCGGACCGACTCGAGACGCCCCCCCGGACACCTGATCGCGTATGGCTGCTCGAGCGTCCCCGCGCGGCCGGCAATGTCCGAATCACCTTGACGCGAGGCGTGGCCGTTTTCTATAATCGTCCTTGGTCCGGGCGGAGCCGGACCGACCGGTCCTTCACCTGCGAGGCGGGGCTGCCATGCTTGACACGCAACACCAGAACGTTACGCACAGGCTCAGCGAAATTGTTCACGAATACGGCAGCGGCGTGCACATCCTGTCGGACCCTTACCTGCTCTCGCTCCTGGCCCGCCTGTGTCATCCCGACACGTTTCAACCGGAAGTCAACCGGTTGGTGGATGTGCTCTATCGCCACCTGGTGGGCGTGGTGGCCGCGCACGAGTTTCCGAAGCGGCGCGTGGAGGTCCCCACGCGCATGCGAGAGAGCCATCCCGAGGCTGTGTACGTAGGCGAGATCATCGATCCCGACGCTCGAGCGGTCGTGGTCGATATCGCCCGGGCCGGCATGTTCCCGTCGCAAATCGTGTATGACCACCTGAACATCATCCTGAATCCCAGAAATGTGCGCCAGGACCACATTTTCATGAATCGAAGAGTGGATGCGGAGGATCGCGTGGTCGGGACCGATGTCTCCGGCGTCAAGATCGGCGGACCGATCGAGGGGGCGATGGTGGTCTTTCCGGACCCCATGGGAGCCACTGGCGGAACGATGATTCGCGCCATCGAACTGTACCGCGGGTTGGGACGGGCGGCTCGATTCATCGCGGTGCACCTGATCGTGACCCCTGAGTACTTGAGGGCCATGCGGGATACCCACCCGGAGGCGGTAATCTATGCCACCAGGCTCGATCGAGGGTTGTCCCCTCCCGGCGTCCTGCAGACGGTTCCGGGGTCGCGATGGTCGGAGGAGCGCGGGCTCAACGCGCACCACTATATCGTCCCCGGAGGAGGTGGTTTCGGGGAGATCATGAACAATGCCTTCACATAGGCGCCCATGCTGGGGGCAACCTGGAACGTTCGTCCTTTCGCAACGGCCCGGCAGGACGACCTCCCGGTAATGTCGGAGCGTCATCTGCCCACGCCCCTACCGGACTTCCCTGCCGAGGGACGGGCTTCGACTGTTCCGGTGCGCGGCCCCGGCGACAGAGCGAACCGAAGGGCCGTAGGAGATTGTCATGCCGACAGAGATCCGTTCGATACAGACCGGCGGCGCACCTGCGGCGATTGGCCCCTATTCGCAGGCCATCGTCGTGGATAACCTGGTCTTCACATCCGGGCAGATCCCGGTGGAGCCCACCAGCGGCAAGCTGGTGGAGGCACGGATCGAGACGCAGGCGCGCCAGGTGTTCAAGAACCTCGAGGCAGTCCTGGGGGCGGCTGGGACGACGTTGCAGCGTGCGGTGAAGGTGACCGTGTACTTGACCGACCTGGAGGACTTCCAGGCCCTCAACCGTGTCTATGCTGAAGTGTTCGGGACCGCCCGGCCCGCCCGCTCGACAGTCCAAGTGGCTCGCTTGCCGCTCGACAGCCTCGTCGAAGTGGATGTTGTTGCGCTCCGATGACCGGCAACCATCGCCATAACCTGTCCTTCCCGAGGATGCGCACCCTGTGGAGAGTTGGATCGAACCTGGAGGCCCCAATGTTTCGCTGTCCGGCCGTGTCGTTGCGGTGCAAGACGCTCGTTCCCCTGATGTTGCTCCTGATCTCGTGTTCGAAGGCCCAAGAGCCGTCCGTCGAAGAAGCGACCCCTGGCGCCCGGGCCTCCGGAGAGGAGAAGCCTCGTTCCGCTGCCACGTCTTCGGCCGACGAGTCGCAGCCTCTCGGTACGCCGCCCCCGCTGGTACCGGCGTCGCCCCCGGAACGCACGCGAATCAGACCCGACGCGATCACGCTGCTGGCCCAGTACACCAGCGGTGTCCTGATTCCCACGGCGACCCTTCGGGGCAACCGGTGGGTGGAGGAGGATGTCCAGACCCTGGACAAACTTCCGGAAGGCTACCGGGGCAAGGATGCACGGTCGGACGTCGTTCGCAAATGGTGGGCACGATTGGGGCTCGAACAAGGCGACACGTTCTTGCTCCGGGGCTCACGCGGCGCGGTGGGCTCCTTCACGATTCGCTGGGATTTCGCGACGGCAGACCGCGGCGGCTGCGTCGGGCTGGTCTGGGCGATCCCGGGAGACGTGACCTGGACGGTCAAGCCGATCGGGCAGACACACTGGGCCGCCCCGGAAAACAAGCGTGAGTTCATCTGGGCCTTTCGGGGACCCTGGATTCCGCCCGCCACGACACTGAACCGGAAACTGACCGAGGATGAAGTCGCACGCGCCCGGTCGACCCTGGCACATATTCGCCACTCGATTCGGAAAGCGCTTCCTCCGCCCGAAGGGGGCGGTACCTGGGACGAATGCGACAGTCTCACCGACCCCCCGTGCTCTTCGCTGAGAGCGGGCCTGTTTCCCCTGGACCTCGAGCAGGATGGGCGTATCGAAGCCATCGGGACGGTGCAATTCCGGCGCCCGCCTCGCAAAGGTGTCACTCTCCACAACGCGGTGCCCATGGAATCGCGCCTGTTGATTGGATTCACGACCAGCAGCGGCTACCTTCTCGGCAAGTGGGACGGCGACTCGAGCAAACTCGGAGAGGCGGCTCGAGCGCCCACCTATGCGGGTGCGATCGATCTCACCGGAGACGGACGGGCAGAACTGATCTTCAGACAGGTCATCGCTGAGACCGAGAACTTCCTGGTCTACCAGGCGAGTCCGGAGAAAGCAGGGCGCTGGCACCTTCTGTTCAGGACCACCACGGAAGGGTGCTGACAGCCAGTTCCGCCCCCCTCGAAATTGCTCGAGCCCAGTGGCACGACACCATGCGCCGTCTTTCGATCGCCCCTGGCCCGGCTCCTTCGCGCCACCTGCGCCTGATTGATCCCAGGGTGGATCCCAGGAGGAGAGCTGACTCGCCCCCGTTCGCGGAACGCATGGGCCACGGCATTCATCGCCGATCGAGCTGCCAGCCCGCCTTGAGGGCTGCGAGAAAGTCACGGGGCCACGACTGCCGCAGGTAGAACCTCCGATAACCGTAGGACATGACCTCCACAAGGTCGTCGCTTCCGAACCCGTCGTACCGTAGCACTGGGGTATACTGGTCGAACATCCGCCAGTTATCGGTAACGAGCCGGTCCTTGACATCCTCGAAAAACCGGGTCCCCGGGTAGGGTGTACAGGCGGTCACCTGGAGATAGGCAGCCGGCAGGGTGGCGGCGTACTCGAGGTTGGCGCGCATGGTTTCCAGCGTGTCTTCGGGCAGACCCACGATGAAGTAGATGGCCACCTTGATTCCCAGGTCACGGCACACCTCGAGCATCCGGCGCTGGTGATCGACGCTGGCGGTCTTGCGCCGGGATACCTCGAGGGCACGCAAATTGGTCGTTTCGATCCCGGTCTGGATCATGCGGCAGCCCGCTCGAGCCATCCGCGAGAGCAGTGTCTCGTCGAGCCGGGACAGGTGTGTCTCGCACCCCCAGAGGAACCTGGGCGCTCGGGCCGTCATGGCGTCCAGGAGTGCAAGTGTTCTGTGCCGATCGAGTGTGAAGATGGGGTCCCGGAACTTTACCGCGGTCACGCCGTAGCGCTCCCGCAGGCGCCGCACCTCCGCCACCACCGAGTCCGGGGAACGATACCGCATCGCCCGTCCCTCGCCCAGGGGGTAGGGGCAATAGTACCCGCAAGAATAGGGACACCCGCGGCTGGTCACCACGGGGAGCACGGTCCTGGTCAGCGAAATCACCGCGTATCGAGACTCGAGGCGCGGGAAGATCGACCAGTCGGGGAACGGGAGCGCGTCGAGGTCGGCCACCGGCTGCACGGCCACGACTCTGGCCGGAGAGTCTTCCCAGGCGCCCAGCCTTTCGACCCATCCGGGGTGACGGAAGAAGCCCTCCGGCTCTCCCTTCACGATCATCGCGGCACCGCGGTAGGCCCCTGGTGCAACGCCGGCGATGGTCCCGGTGACGATCGAAGGGACACGCCGCCGCCTCAACCGCCCCACGAACGCCGCATCCACGTCTCGCGACGGTATCGCCGTAAAGACCACGGCCAGGTCGTAGTCGACAATGCGACCGTCGGACCGGTAGACGACTTCGTGCCCTTGAGCCTCGAGCAGCGCCGCGACATAGGCAACGTTGTACGGGAGAAGCCGAATCAGCCTCGCCTTGGCTCGAGTCAGGGCGTTGGTGAACAAGCCCTTCCCGTAGCGCGTCGCGGTCCCCATGCCCCCAGCGATGGTCTTGTCGACCACGAGGTCTCGCGGGTCCTTGAGATCGATGAGCCCGACTCTCATCCTCGACTCGTGTCCTGGTCACATCCGGTCAGGACCCGGAGCGAAGCGGGGTGAGATGACCTGGACGTGGCGGGGAAACCGCGACCGGGTGTATCCACCGGCTTCGAATCGACCATCGGCGCCGTGTCGCCGCTTCCCCGCTCGTTCCGGCGCCGGCCTCGAGCACCTCTCACCCGCCGAAACTCGAGGACCTGCGCCCTGGTCGGCGGAGGATCGGCCCACCAGGGGTGGCGGTTCTGGTAGGGCTGGTAGGAGCGCCCGCGCCCTCCCGGCGGAGGTGGGCGCGTGACGAGGTACTTCAACCACGAGTACACATAGCGGTGGGCCACCCGCGACACGCTTATCGACGAAACGCCGGAGCGGCGCACCGCTTCTCGAGCCGGCACTTCCACGACCCGGTAGCCCAGGGCCAGGGTCTTGATGATCATCTCCTGCTCGATAGTGGTGATGGTCTCCCGGAGGTCCAGCGCGCGCGCCACGTCGATCCGCAGCGCACGGAACCCGTTCTGGCTGTCCGTCAACGCGACGCCGTAGCGATAGTTGATACCCAGCGTGATGATGTCCGAGCCCACCATGCGGACGAACTTCCCGAGGTCTCCGTGCAGTTCCTCGCTGCCACCCAGCATCCTCGAGGCCGTAACGTGCTCGGCACGCCCCTCCAGGATGGGCTCGACGACCGCCGGAATGTCGTGGGGGTTGTGGGAGCAGTCGGCGTCGATGAACACGACTATCTCTCCCTTCGCCTCCCGGATGCCGATCCTGACTGCATCCCCCTTGCCTATCCGGTTGTCCAGGACGACTCGAGCCCCTAGCTCGCGCGCCCGTTCGGCCGTGCCGTCCGTGGAATGGCCGTCCACCACCAGCAGGTCATCGGCGTAGGGACGCGCGTGCTCGATGACGTAGGGGATGTTGTCGACCTCGTTTCGTGCCGGGATCACGACGGCAATGGTCGCATCCTGTTCAGCTCCCACAACACTCGACATCCTCGATTCCTCTCTCTTGCCACAGCCGATTCCAGAACCGCACCAACTTCGAGCTTCATACCTTCCCGGTTGGCCCCTCGCCGGAGCGCCGTGGAAGGGATGCCTGCCACAGCCAGACACTACCAGGCACCAGGGTGTTGGCGATGATGGCCTGGTAGGCCTCGCAAGGCGTCCAGCAGTGGGGGCACTTCCCCCGGCGTATCTCCTCGCGCAACCGCTTCCGGATGGGCCGACCCCAAAGACGCTCGAGATCGTACCCCGCCTCCCGAACATTCCCGATAGACCTGTCGAAGATTATACACGGGTACACATCCCCCTGCGGACCCAAAACCGCCGAAGAACTCAACGCTTCGCACAACATCGGGCTCCGACCGGTCTCCACGTAGGTGCGCGCGTGGGCGAGGTAGGCCCTTTCCAGGTAGTCCACGACACCGAAGCCCGGCCCGCGCTTCCGGTGGATCCATGCAAGGGCATCCAGAAGCGACGGTCCAGCCGGTGCGATCTCTCCCCGGTTGCCGTAGTAGAGTTCCGACACCTGCGCCAGATTGACGTGAAAGTCCCTGGCAACAACCCCAGGGACTCGAGCGACCACCGCATCGAGCGTGGCGTCGAAACACGCGACATTCTGCTCGGTGAGCGTCATGCCGAACACCACATCCACCCCGCTCGCCCTGAGTGCCCGGAACGTCTCCACGCTGCGTTCCCAGCAACCGTTCACGCCGCGCATGCGATCGTGCAGTTCGGGGGGGCCGTCCAGCGACACGGTGACGATGAACCGGGGAATCCTGGACCGCGCAACGATTTCGGCACCTCGCACCACCCGTTCGGTCAGAAGGCCATTGGTGGCGAAATGGAACATCGCCATGCGCGGCATGCCGTCGGCCACGAACTGGAGGATGTCGAAGATGTCCTCGCGCAGGAAGACCTCGCCGCCCGTGATGTCCATCCACTGGATGTACCGGGCGGCGTTGCCGAGCACGTCGAGCAGTTCATGGGTGGATAGTTCATCTCCAACCGGCTTTCGCCAGATGCCGCACATCGTGCACCGGGCGTTGCACGCGTTGGTCACGTGAACGAAGAGCCGGTAGGGCTGCTCGAGGTCCCGGAAGTTCGCCTCGAGCGCCCTTGCGGCGAAGGGGAGGTATCGCCGGAGTTGGCCACGCCGTTTTCTGAAGGGAATCACCGCCACCGCTTCCACCGCCTGGGATTTGCCGGGGGAGGCGCCGGGACAGGCCTGTCCCGGACGAGTCGCGCCACGGCGGAACCGCCTCCTGCTTCAAGGTAGCGTGACAGGGGAGGGTGGTCAAGCGGGACAGCAGGAACGAAGTCCTCGGTCGCTTCCTGCTACCGCCTGCGCGCGCGCAGGATCATGGTTGCGGAACCCACCGCGCCGAGCAGCAGAATACCTGCGGGCACCGGACCGTGTTGCCGAGGCTGGCTGCACTGGCAACCCGTGCTGTCGCCTCCGGCAGGCGTTGGGGAGACCTCTTCGGGAGGAGACGCGTCGTCGTCTCCGGAAGTGGCGTCATCGTCGTCCCCGGCGGAAGCGTCCTGGCCGTCGCAGTCCTGGTCGATCCCATCGCCGGGGATCTCGTCCGCGCCGGGGTAGACGGTGGCGTCGCCGTCGTCGCAGTCGGAGCCACCGCATTCCGGACCCATTTCCCCGTCCCCGTCGGCGTCCGGGGAGAATCCCTCATCCACCTGCCCGTCGCAGTTGTCGTCCAAACCGTTGCAGGACTCTGTCGCGGACGGAGAGATTGCCGGGTCGGTGTCGTCGCAATCGCCATCGCAGGCGGAGTAGCCGTCTCCGTCCCCGTCGGCGTCCTCGACGGTGGTCGCGTCGCAGTCGTCATCAACGCCGTTGCAGGTCTCCAGCGCTCCGGGGTGGATATCCGGGTTCGCGTCGTCGCAATCGTCGCACAGGGCGTAGCCGTCTCCATCCCCGTCGAACGTGGATTCGTCGGTATCGGCGTTGCAGTCGTCGTCGACACCGTTGCACACCTCGACAGCGTCCGGGTGCACGTCCGGGTTGGTGTCGTCGCAGTCGCCGTCGCAGGCGGCCCACCCATCGCCGTCGCCGTCAGACTCGCTCGATGGAATCTCGCCGTCGCAATCGGTATCGATCCCGTCGCAATCCTCTTCGGCGCCGGGGTGGACACCCGGGTCGGTGTCGTCGCAGTCCACATCATTGGTGTACCCATCGCCGTCGGCGTCCTCGAGCACCGGGTCGATGCCGTCGCAGTCCTGGTCGATGCCGTCTTCCGGAATGTCGTGAGCACCGGGATAGATCGTGGCGTCGTCGTCGTTGCAGTCGTCGCCGAGGCATTGAGTGCCAGCATATCCGTCGCCATCGGCATCGCTCACGAACCCCTCGTCGACTTCCCCGTCGCAATTGTCGTCCGTGCCGTTGCAGGTTTCTTCTGCCCCCGGATAGGCGATGGCGGACGTATCATCGCAATCGCCGTCACAGATGGTGTACCCGTCCCCGTCGCGATCGCCGAGTTCATCGGTTTCCGGATCGCAGTCGTTGTCGATACCGTCGCAGGCTTCCGTGGCTTCGGGGTTGATGGCCGGGTCCGTGTCGTCGCAGTCCGCCAGGCCGTCGTCGCCGGGGCAAGCAGCGTGGCCGTCGCCGTCGTTGTCGATGGTCTCGTCGGTATCCGGGTCGCAATCGTCGTCCTGACCGTTGCAAGCCTCGATCGCCCCGGGATAGACGTTGGGATCGGCGTCGTCGCAGTCGTCGAGGCACAGCGGCACCCCGTCGCCGTCGGCATCCGTTTCTTCTTCGGGGAGGATGCTGTCGCAGTCGTTGTCCACGCCGTCGCAGACCTCATCTGCGCCGGGGTAGGTGGCCGGATCGCTGTCGTCGCAGTCGCTGGTAGTGCCGCACCCGATGTACCCATCGCCGTCGGCATCCTGTTCTTCCAGGGCAAGGGAGCCGTCGCAGTCGTTGTCCTGCGCGTCGCAGGCCTCTTCGGCGCCGGGATAGGTGATGGGCGAGGCGTCGTCGCAGTCGGTGCCCTCGGCGGAGTATCCGTCCGGGGGCGCGCAGGCCGTGGTCGAGACGCCGGGGTCGCCGAATCCGTCCTCGTCCGCATCCATGAAAAACGTCTCGAGGACGCCTTCGTCGGTTTCCCCGTTGCAATTGTTGTCGATGCCGTCACAGGTCTCGTCGGCGTCCGGATGGATGGACCCATCGCCGTCGTTGCAGTCCAGGTCGTTGTCGGCGAGACCGGTCTCGAGCGCGCAGGCCTCCTGCGTGTCGCTGCCGCCGAAGCCGTCACCGTCGTTGTCCACGAAAAACGATTGGGTGACGCCCTCGTCTATCTCGGTATCGCAGTCGTTGTCGAGTCCGTCGCACTGTTCTTCCGCGCCGGAATAGACGATCGCCGACGTGTCGTCGCAATCACCGGCGCAGATCTCGTACCCATCGAAGTCTTCGTCGTTCTCCTCCGCCGGGAGCGTGCCGTCGCAATCGGTGTCACGGCCGTCGCACACCTCTTCCGCGGCCGGATTGATGTCCGCGCGGGTGTCATCGCAGTCCCCGCCACAACTCTTGTAGCCGTCGCCGTCGTTGTCGAGTTCGTCGGCGGGCAGGATGCCATCGCAGTCCGTATCGAGTCCGTCACAAGCCTCGAGCTGTCCCGGGTTCACGTCCGGCAGGCTGTCGTCGCAATCCCCGGGTGTTTCGGAGTAGCCGTCCGCCACCATGCAATCGGTGGCGGGGTCGCCGGTGCCGTAGCCATCCCGGTCCTCGTCGACATAGACCGTGTAGGAAGGCAGGCCGTCGTCGATTTCGTCGTTGCAGTCGTTGTCGATGCCGTCACAGACCTCATCGGCGGCCGGGTTGATTTCCGGATCCTGGTCGTTGCAATCGTCCGGTGCCTGGGCGTAGTCCGCAGGTGCTTCGCAGGCTTCGGTCGCGCTGTCGGTCTGGCCGTATCCATCACCGTCCTCGTCGAGATAGAACACGGTCTTGACGCCTTCATCGATTTCGTCGTTGCAGTCGTTGTCGATGCCGTCGCACACCTCGGTTCCCGCCGGATTGGCCTCGGCAACGGTGTCGTCGCAGTCGCCTGTCTCGAGGGCGTAGCCGGTGGTCGGAGGCCCGCAGTAGGAACTTTCCGTGGCCGAGCCATAGCCGTCCCCGTCCGCGTCGACGTAGAAGGTGACGGCCTGCCCTGTTGCGGTACTGAAGCACACGCCCTTGTCGAGTACCTGGGGGTAGGTGAAAAAGTCATTGGAACTTTCGGGGAGAGTGTTGGGGGAGGCGTTTGCGTCCGAATCCGCGGTCGTGACCGCCACCACGAAGAGGTAATCCGGAACGTTCGGCACGAGGGTGGACAGGGGAATCAGGGACTCGAACCCGTCCCGGCCAGCCAGCGTGGTCCCGGGGGCTCCGGGGAAAATGGGGTCCACGTCACCCACGAAGTTCACATTCGAGTCGTCCCCGGAGTAGGCGAAGGCAGAGTAGGTTCCAGCGGTCCCGCCGGTACCGAACGTCCGCCACCCGGCCGTGTCATTGGTGGGGTCGGCAGCGTCGATACCGAGCGCGCCGTCGAACCCCAAGCCCATGAACGAGGTGCTATCGAGGCTGAAGCCAGCGAACGTCAGGCGCCGGTCCAGGGTGCCGCTCGTGTCCTCTAGTTCGTTGCCATCTCCCGCGATTACGGTCACACCGGTCCCAGAGCCTGGGTCGAAATCGACGAGAACGAACGAGGCGTTGGCCGTTTCGTCCGGTTCGCCGAACATGGCGCCGCGGACCGCCACGTAGAGGCTGTCGCCGACACGGTCGCCAGAGGAATCGACGAGGGAGAGGTAGAGTTCGGTCAGGGTCCCATCCGCGCCGTAGTCCGCAATGAGGCCGGCGCCGGGGCCGTCTGCAGGCGATGTGGCCACGGGCGGCAAGAAGCTGAGCGCGTCGTCCAGGGAGGCGTCCAGGGCGATATAGGGTGTCCCGGGGGTGTAGGGAAGATAGGCCCACGTCGGGTTGGCGGCACCGCTGATGCTCCCCCACTGCTCACTGGTCTCGTCCTGGCCGGTGATCCCATTGCCCCCCGCGTCGGCCTCGTTCTGCTCCACGACGTTCATGCGCTGGAGGGAGTAGGTGTTGGATGCGGGAGCGCTGCCGGCGAGGCTGACCGCCTGTGCCGCATCGGGTTCGTAGGTACTGGGATTGCCGTCGCCATCCGGGCCGTCGATGGAGATGCCGGTCTTGTCCACGACGTAACTGGCTCTTTTCCAGACGACGATATCGACATCTTTCACCAGGTCGCTCTCGCCGTCCCAGTAGAACAGAATGGCCGGCTCGCCGCTGTTGGTGAGTATCATCGGGTATACGGGATCTCCCACGCCCTGGTAGGACGACGGGGTCAACATGTCCGGCACGCCGTCCTCCAGCCCGTCTTGAGTCGTCTCGAACAACTGCGGTCTTCCAGGCAGGTTCTGAAACGCCTCGAGCGAGCCGTCGAAGTAGTCACCGAGGAACTTGTCGCTGTCGGAGCAGACCACGAGGGTCCCGTGGGCGGGGATGATGGCGCCGATCGGAAACTGGAACACCCCGTCGGTGGTCGTACTTCCGAATGACACCTTGCCGTTGACCACGTTAAAATAGCCCGTGTGCGCGTCCGCCGAGGCGTCTGAGGAGCTATCGGAGATGAAATAGCTTCCCCGGCCGTTCGCCAGGCCCGGCACGGCCCCTTCGTTGAGCAGGACCGCAGTGTTCGTGGGGTTGTGAATCTCGATGTACTCGCCGGTACCGCCACCGGATTCCGAAATGGCGTCGTAGGCGACCTCGGAAATGACGAGGTGGTCGGCGATGTGGGTCTCCTGGGCGCTGAGACTCGAGGACGAAGCCGTCAGGCCAAGGAGAACCAAGGACGACAACGGGCGTAGTCGAGACAGGAACCGGCGCCTGTCCGGCAGCTTGAGCATCCACATGAGCACTCTCCATTCGGGATTTGAGGGTTTCGCCAAGCGCGTCCGCTTGCTCACAGATACCACCATTGCCGAAAGGACGCAATGACCAACTTGGACACATCCGGATACCGGTCATGACACAATCGGAACACGAACCACCCATGGGCGACAGGGAAGACGAGAGCGCTGCCGCGCGTCCGGACTCCGGCATCTTCGGCCTGTCCTGTGCTGCCGACACGTCTCGAGTCATTATCGTCCCGGTACCGTTCGAGGCCACGGTTTCCTATCGCGCCGGAACAGCCACGGCGCCGGCCGCCATTCTCGAGGCGAGCCGCCAGGTGGACCTGTTCGATCTCCACACCGGCCGGCCATACGAGGCCGGCATTGCGATGCTCGAGGCGCATCCCGACCTGGAGGCTTTGGCCGCGGAAGGCCGCGCACTCGCCGAACCTGTCATCGAAGCCGGTGGCACCTCGCCGGAGCGCCCCGACCTGCTCGACGCCGCGCGCAGCGTGGATGATATCTGTAGCCACACGAACGCCATTGTCTGCGCCGAGGTGTCGCGCATCGCGGACGACGACCGGATTCCCGGCGTCGTCGGCGGAGAACATGGGGTGGCGTTCGGCGCCATCGAAGCGCTGGCGCGAAGGTGGCCGGGGCTCGGCGTCCTTCAGGTCGATGCCCATGCCGACCTCCGGCGATCCTACGAGGGGCTCGAGTGGTCCCACGCTTCGGTGATGGCCAACGTGCTCGCCCGTATTCCCGGCGTGGCCAGGATCGTGCAAGTGGGCGTCCGGGACCTGTGCGAAGCCGAGTACCAGGTTATCGCCTCGAACGCTGGCAGGATATCCACCTGGTTCGACCCCTGGCTCCGGGCCAGGAAACAGGCCGGCCGGACCTGGGCCGAACTCGCGCGCGACATCGTGGCGGACCTGCCCGAACAGGTGTATGTGTCGTTCGATATCGATGGCCTCGAGCCGTCGCTTTGTCCCCACACCGGCACCCCGGTTCCTGGCGGGTTGACCTTCCCGGAAGCCATCGCGATCCTCGATGCCGTCGTGGCCTCCGGGCGTATCATCGTCGGCTTCGACCTCACCGAGGTCGCCCCGGGGCGGGACGCCGCAAGTTGGGACGCCATCGTGGGCGCTCGAGTCCTGTACAAGCTCATCGGTTTCGCGCTCCTGTCGCGATCGTGGATCGCCCCCGGTGTACTCCTTGAAGCGAAAGGGGGCCCGAATCGGGCCGAATCCGGCCCCGCGTGATGCCTTTCTCAACCTCGCAACCAGGGGGGCAACCATGACCCAACACCACGTGACAGAGGATCGCAAGCGGGACCACCTGGACATCTGCGCCACCCAGGACGTGGCATTCCGGGCCGGCACGCTGCTCGACCAAGTCGGCCTGGTCCATGACGCCATCCCGGAACTCGCCTGGAGCGACCTCGACACATCCACCGAGCTGCTCGGGAAACGGCTCTCCGCCCCCATCGTCATCTCATCCATGACCGGGGGCACACCCGAAGCCGCACGATTCAACCGGGCACTTGCTCGAGTCGCTGAGCGGCACCGTATCGGCCTGGCGCTCGGCAGCCAGCGAATCATGCTCGAGCACGACGGCGCGCAGGACGGGTTCCTGCTCCGCGACCTGGCGCCGACGACCCTGCTGCTCGGCAACCTCGGCGCGGTCCAGGCGAGGCGATTGAGCCGGGAGGAAATCGCGGACCGGCTCGTGGCCCCATGCGGACTGGACGGACTGTGCCTCCACCTGAACGTGGCCCAGGAGCTGTTTCAGGCCGAAGGAGACCGGGACTTCCGCGACCTGGAGATGACCATCCGGCGCCTCGTGGATGAACTGCCTGTTCCCGTGATCGTCAAGGAGACCGGGTGCGGAATATCGCGGGATGTGGGCGAGCGGCTGCGCCGGCTTGGCGTGGCCTGGCTGGACGTCGCCGGGGCGGGCGGAACGTCGTTCGTCGCGGTGGAGACTGTCCGCAGACAGCGGGACGACGGGTTGGGGGCAACCTTCAGGGAGTGGGGTATCCCGACGGCGGCAAGCCTGTGCCAGGTTTCGGGTCTGGGCGCTCACGTCATCGCTTCGGGGGGCATCGAGACCGGGCTCGACATCACTCGAGCGCTCGCCCTTGACGCCACGGCTGCCGGAGTGGCCCGCCCGTTCCTCAAGGCGTACCGCCAGCACGGAGAGAGCGGCGTGGAAGCCTACCTGGGAACCCTCGTGGAAGGCCTGAAGATTGCCATGATGTTGACGGGCTGCCGAACGCCGAGTGCGCTCCGGGGCATTTCCTGGGTATGCGGCGCCGATTTGTTGCCATGGCTCGAGGGAGGCACCCCGGTTGCCAACCGCGCGAGAATCCCCCAGGTTTCACGTTGATTCCAGCAGGCGCGAGTGATATGCTAGGGACCCGGAGGAGATGGGTTCCTCGTAACCGGCGGCCTTTCGCAATCGGTACCCCGCGGGCAGGAGCAGCGAGCCATGGCAGAACTCTCACTTCAGGGGATCGCCAAGCGTTTCGGTGATGTCGAAGTGGTGACCGACTTCAACCTCAGCGTGGAGGCAGGCGAGTTCATCGTCCTGGTCGGCCCATCGGGATGCGGAAAATCGACCACGTTGCGGATGATAGCGGGGCTCGAGGAGATCACCAGGGGAGAGTTGCGCATGGGCGAGCGGGTGGTGAACAACGTGCCGCCCAAGGACCGCGATGTGGCCATGGTGTTCCAGAGCTATGCCCTCTACCCACACATGTCCGTATACGAGAACATGGCTTTCGGGCTGCGGCTCAGGAAGCTCCCGCAGGACGAAATCGATCGGCGCGTGCAGGAGGCGGCTGAGATCCTGGGGCTCGTCCCCTACCTCGAGCGAAAACCCAAGGCGCTGTCGGGAGGACAGCGCCAGCGGGTGGCCATGGGACGAGCGATCGTGCGGAAGCCGCGGTATTTCCTGTTCGACGAGCCGCTATCGAACCTGGACGCCAAGCTTCGCGGACAGATGAGGACGGAGATCGCCAGGCTCCACCGGAAGCTGGGAGCCACGTCCATCTATGTCACGCACGACCAGATCGAGGCGATGACGTTGGCCGACCGCATCGTGGTGATGAAGGATGGTGTGGTCCAGCAGATCGGGGGTCCCATCGAACTGTACCGGCGGCCGGCCAACCGTTTCGTGGCCGGATTCATCGGCAGTCCGGCGATGAACTTCCTGGAGGGCGTCGTCGAGGACGGCATGGTACGGGGGCGAGGGTTCACCTTCCCGCTCGCCGCAATCCATGCGGGCCCGGTGCGCCCGGGGGAGAAGGTCCTGCTGGGTTTCCGACCGGAGGCCGTTCGTGTCGATGGGAGTGGCGCCGGCACCTTGACCGGGGATGTCGAGGTGCGGGAGCCGCTGGGCGCCGAAGTGCACGCCTACCTCTCCATCGGCGGCCAGCAGGTCGTCGGGCGGTTCTCACCGGACCACGAACTGAGAGAAGGTCAATCGATAGCCTTCACCGTAGATCCGGCGGCCTGCCACCTTTTCGATCCCGAAACGGAACTGGCCATTCGCGACAACCGGTGACGGCTACTTGACGAAAGGAGCGCTCATGAAAATGCACCGATGGATCTGGATAGCCACTGCCACCCTCGTGGCGCTCGGAATCGTTGGTGTCCCGCGGCTCATGGCACAGGCGGAAAAAACCCAGGTCGTCCTGTGGCATGCCTACCGTGGAGACGAACGCAAGGCGCTCGAGCAAGTTGTCGAGACGTTCAACGCATCGCATGCGCGCATCGATGTCAAACTCCTCGCCGTGCCGTTCGACGCCTTCCCGGACAAGATCACCAACGCGATTCCGCAGGGCAAGGGGCCGGACATCTTCATCTTCGCCCACGACCGCATCGGCAACTGGGCGGAGAGCAAGGTGATCACCCCCATCGACTTCTGGGCCGACGACGATGTGCTCGAGCGTTTCATGCCCCAGACGATGAAACCCCTGACCTACCGGAGGAAGCTCTACGGGTTGCCCATGGCGTTCAAGAGCACGGTCCTGTTCTACAACAAGGATCTCATCCAGACCCCGCCGAAGACCACGGACGAGATGATTGCGCTGGCGAAGAAATTCACGAACAAAGAGACGAAGAGCTACGGGCTGGTGTACGAGTTCGCCAATTTCTACATGCACGCCGCCTGGTTCCACGGGTTCGGCGCCCGGGTGTTCGACAGCGACGGCAACGTGACGCTGAACACGCCTGCAGCCGCTGCTTCGTTCCAGTTCGCCCAGGACCTGCGGAACAAGTACGGTATCGTTCCACAGGAATCCACCAGCGTGCTGGTGACATCATTGTTCAACGAGGGCAAGGCGGCGATGGTCATCAACGGTCCCTGGTTCCGTGCTGAACTCAAGGAGGGCCTGAACTACGGCGTCGCCCCCTTGCCTGTCGTTTCCGCCACGAACCAGCCGGCGCGACCGTTCATGGGGTCGGAAGCCGTCCTCATGAGTGCCAAATCCGAACACCAAGAGGAGGCGTTCACGGTCATGACCTACTTGACCGACGTGGATGCCGCGGTCGTCCGCATGAACGTGGGGAAGCAGCCGGTGGCGACAGCGGCCGCCTACGCATCCATGACGGACCCGATGATCAAGGTCTTCCGCGAGCAGCTCGAGAACAGCGTCCCCATGCCGAACACGCCCCAGATGCTCCTGGTCTGGAGTCCGGTGACGAACGCGCTGAACGCTGTTGTGACCGGCGGGAGTCCACCGGCGCGTGAACTCGCCAAGGCGCAGGAAGAGATCGAAAAGAACATCGCCGCCGCGCGTCGATAGCAGCGACGGGCGCGAAGGCATCCCATACCGGGACCTGGCCGGCGCCGCCAGGGTGCGTTTTCCATCGTTTCGCAGGGAGGTGCTGCTTGGTGGACTCCCAACCCCGTGAAGAGACACGGCCTGCCCGGCCGCCGGCCAGCGCGGTCGGCCTGTCCATCGTTATCGCCCTGTGCGGCGGTATGCTCCTCGTACTGTTCGGCGTGCTTGCCGGTATCTGGGCCAGGGACGCCGCCCGCCTCGACGCCATGATTCGTGCTCGAGCCATCGCCGACGCCGTCTCCCGCGCGGACGATTCTACCGAGTCCGGGGAGAATTGGATTCGTGACGTCATCGACAGCGCGAAGACTTCCCTGCCCGGCACGACGGAAGCACTGGTCCTGGAAGGACGGACTTTCGTCGCCCATACGGACCACGCACTTGCCGGCACACGCCTGGACCGAAAGAACGTCGAACACAAGAGGTTGTACGACGACGCCGACGAACTTGCGGACCAGCTCGAGCGGAACATCGACGAGCGGAAAAAGTACCCGGACCTCGAAAAGAACCCCTATGCGACAGCCGTGCTGGAGAGCGATGAGCATGAGGTCTACGTGGCCGCCCCCATCATCGAGGGGAAAATGGACGTGCGGGGGATCGTGGCGCTCAAGGTAACCCCCGCACCGGTGAAGGGGGGGCAGTTCGCCTTGTGGATGTCGATCGCGACCGCAGCGTTCATCGTGGCCGCGTGGCTCATGGTCAGGATGGAGCCGCGGGTCTCCCAGGTGCTCGTGGGCACGATGTTCATCGCCTTCGCGGGTGTGCTCGTGTTCCAGCAGGTCCACGAAGCATCGGCCGGCCTACAAGGCGTGCTGACGAACACGGGCGAGCGGAGTCGAGTCTTGTGGCAGGGGGCCATGGATTCCGGCAAGGCGCTGGCGGGGTTTCGGACACCGGCGTCCACCGGGGAGTTCCTCGAGGCGATCAACCAGAGTGAGCATGGGGACCCGGTGCCCTGGTTCGAGCGGCGCGGCGAGCGGACGGGGGCGAGCATGGGAGGCGGCATCCCTGGTGCGTCCGAGTTGCGCCCCGGTCCGGCGCTGGAGGTGGACGGCAGGTGGGCGTGGCGCGGGTTAGGGGTCGTCGCCGCGCTCATGGCGCTGTACCTGCTGCTGCTGGTGACGGGGAGGACCCGGAAGATCGCCGAGGTCTTCCGGGAGCACTGGTATGCCTACGCTTACGTGGCCCCGGCGGTCATCGGCGCGGTCGTGCTGGTGTTCGGTCCTTTTCTCTTCGCGATCGGACTGGCCTTCTACACTCGAGTCTACAACACCTACGAATTCGTCGGTCTGAAGAACTTTATCGAGATCCTTTCCAATTTCAAGGTGTTGGAGAGCAGAAACTTCTATCGCACCCTGGGCGTCACGGTGATGTGGACCGTGATCAACGTCTCGCTGCACGTGTCGATAGGGCTGGGCCTGGCCATGCTGCTCAAGGACAAGACGCTCAAGTTCACCCCGGTCTATCGGACGCTGCTGATCGTTCCCTGGGCGCTTCCGAACTACATCACCGCGCTGATCTGGAAGGGGATGTTCAACAAGGAGTATGGCGCCGTGAACGAGTTCCTCGGCCTCCTGGGTATCGAGCCGGTGAGCTGGTTCACCACCTTCTGGGGTGCGTTCACCGCCAACCTCGTCACCAACGTCTGGCTCGGGTTTCCCTTCATGATGGTGATCAGCCTCGGGGCGTTGCAGTCGATCCCCGCCGACCTGTACGAGGCCGCCGATGTGGACGGCGCGGGACGCTGGGACAAGTTCGTCAGAATCACCTTGCCGCTCCTCAAGCCAGCCTTGTTCCCGGCCATCATCCTGGGCATCATCTGGACCTTCAACAACTTCAACATCATCTACCTGGTCTCCGCTGGGGCGCCGGACAACAAGACGGACATCCTTATCACCGAGGCGTATCGCTGGGCGTTCGAGAAGTACCAGTACGGGTACGCATCGGCGTACTCCATGATCATTTTCCTGATTCTGTTCAGCTACACCTACGTGACCAACCGGATAACCAAGTCGACCGAGGGGGCCTACGAATAGAGCGGCGCCGGTTGCCTCGCGGGAAAGCCGGTTCAAGGAAAGCCACGACCGGGAGACGAGAACATGACCCATGTCAAGAGCCACGAGATCAACTATACGAAGTTGCTCAGCCACCTCGTGCTGGTCGTCGTCACCCTCATGACCCTCTACCCGGTGATCTGGGTGCTGAAGATGGCTTTCACACCAGTCCAGGGCTTCAGCACATCGTTGAACCCGTTCCCAGCCAATCCATCGCTTGAGAACTTCTCCTATCTTTTCAACGATACCCCATTCGTGCGATGGGGAATCAACTCGCTCGTCATAGCGGCCGCCACCACCCTGGTGGGCATATTCCTCTCCTGCACCGCTGCCTACGCCTTCAGCCGTTTCCGGTTTCCAGGTCGCAAGGGGATGCTGCTGGGATTCCTGGTCACCCAGATGTTTCCCGGCGTCATGATGATGATTCCCCTCTACCTGCTGATTTCCGCACTGGGACTCCTCGACTCCCTGTTCGGCCTGATCCTCGTCTATTCGACCACGTCGCTCCCTTTCTCCACCTGGATGCTGAAGGGCTATTTCGACACCATACCCCAGGACCTGGAGGAGAGCGCTGTCATGGACGGGGCGACTCGAGGCATGATCTTCTGGAAGATCATCATTCCGCTGGCCAGGCCGGCCATTGCAGTCGTGGCCCTGTTTTCCTTCATGAGCGCATGGAACGAGTTCATCCTGGCCGCCACCTTCATGAACCAGGAGACCATGTACACCCTGCCCGTGGGACTAAAGATGATGGTCGGCCAGTATTCCACGGAATGGGGCCACTTCTCGGCTGCATCCCTGTTGGTGAGCATTCCGATCGTCGCGCTGTTCTTCTATCTCCAGCAGCACCTGGTCAGCGGTCTGATGGCAGGTGGGGTAAAGGGATAGGGGGCAACGGGGGGGGGCCTGCCCCAACGGGCGGGGGGGCGCGTCAACCGCCGGTCCATCGGGGCCTGCCCCTACCGGCGCCCCCCCCATGCTCGCCCCGCACGGCGGCCTGGTCGGCCTTCCAGTCCTTGCCGTAGGGAGGGTCGGCGAGCACGCAGTCGATGCGCCGGAGCGCGGTGAGCGGCACGATGACGTCCTGGTACTTGCCGCGCCGGCTCGAGGTGTTGTCATCGGTGCCGGCGCGTCAGAATTCCCTTCACCCCAGCCCTGCAGCACAAAAAAAACCGGGATCGACATGCCGACCCCGGTGCGTGTCTGTCGTGGTACGCCCGGCAGGATTTGAACCTGCGGCCTCTGGCTTCGGAGGCCAGCGCTCTATCCACCTGAGCTACGGGCGCACAGGCGTTTCAGACAGGCGCAAGTCTACTCAACCGGCCCGTGGGTGTCAAGCAGATTTGTCGTCCAGCCCAACCCTGAGCCTGCTCGTCTTGCGAACCGAGACAGGCGATGGTCGTGTATCACCCGGGCAGATGACGGGCGGGTGCAAACACGCTATATTGGTATGCATTGAACCCTCAGGCCGCTGGTGATCGTCCTGGGTAGCCAGGTGAGGGATCGCTGTGCCATCACGCGCGCGGGAGTACCGTCATGACCTGCCCCTCGTCTTCGCAAGCGTTCCGGCCACTTCCCGGGATCGGTGCGGGAGAATCCGATGTTCGAGTGCCAGACGCTCCCGTTCGTCCCGACGAGGAGATCATGGCCGAGGGGATACGCCTGTTCCTCGCCGGTATCGGTCTCGATGCCGGCGACCCGAACCTCGCCAACACACCTCGCCGCGTGGTCCGTGCTTGGATCGACGAGTTCCTGAGCGGCTACCGCATGGATCCCGCGGAGATACTCGACGGGCGGTTCCCCGCGCCGGGCAGTGGACCGGTCATCGTGACGAATCTCATGTTCGTGTCCGTCTGTCCCCACCACCTCCTGCCCTATTCCGGGACCGCCCACCTCGCTTACCTGCCCGGGGGCGACGTTGTGGGTCTGAGCCAGTTGTCCCGCCTCGTCGACTGCTTCGCGAGGCGGCTCGTGCTCCAGGAGACCTTGACGCAGCAGATTGCAGATGCGATCAGCCAGCACCTTTCGGCGCCCGGAGCCGCCTGCGTCCTCGTGTCGAGCCAGGCCTGCATGGCGCTGCGCGGTGTCCGGCAGGACCAGCACCGGTGTGTCACGTCGGCCTACGTGGGCGTTTTCGAGCATGACTCGAGCCTGAAGGAACTCCTCATCAAGTCCATGCCTGCTCCCGAATGAATGCCGGGACGAAGCGTCCTTTTCCCCAGTTGCACCTGCGGAGCATGCCTCCTGAACCATGGTCGCCATCGGTTCCAAGGGCAGGTCTGCCACCCCGGCCGGCAGGGGTGTCGCCGCCTTTGCCGGGTTCACCGTTTTCCTCGGCCAATCCAGTTTGACACGCCGATCCCGCCGTGCTACACCGGCATTCATGACGCACAGCGCACGCCACGATCGGCGCCATGATTGGATGTCGCCTCGAGTCATCCGGGGGAAGGCCCTGTTTCTTCCGGTCGCGCTGGCTGCGATGCTGGTGTGTGGGGCTGCCGTCGAGGTGCCCACCACCACCCCACCCCCGTCCACGCCCGCTCCCCTGTCGAGCGGCTCGGTCTCCCAGTCCGCAGCGCAGACGCTCTCCGGAGGGACGGCCGAACTGGTTGAGCGACTGCAGAGCGATGAGCCGGAGGTCGTGATCCGGGCGCTGATGGCGCTTGGCCTGAAAAAGGATATCGCCGCGTTCGTGCCGATCCTGAAGCTGCTGGTGACCCGTTCGGACCCCGACATCCGAGCCGTGGCACTGGCGACTCTCGAAAAGCTCGAGTACAGCGTTTCGTTTCTCGTCTCCGTGCTCGAGGACGGTCGCCAACCAGCGGTGGCCCAGGCCTACGCGGCATACATGCTCGGACGCATGCAGGCGCGCGAAGCGCTTCCGGCCCTGGTCTCGGCCCTGCAGTCGCCGTACGCCACGGTCCGGGAGCACGCCATGGCCGCCCTGGGCTCGCTGCACGACATGCGGGCCTGGAAACCCCTGGTGATCGCGGCCCACGAAGACCCCAGTCCGGCACTCCGCGTCAAGGCCCAGGAGACGGCAGAGGCCCTGGCGTCGGCGACAACCCAATCCAGCTGGCCGGATGCGGCCACGTTGAACGCGCAGATCCAGGACCAGGACCCGGCACAGCGCCGGGCGGCCGCGCATGCGCTGAGCGAACGGGGGAACTGGTGGTCGGTTCCGCTGCTCATCGACGCCCTGAAGGACCCTGACGACGAGGTCCGGCGCCTGGCCGCTCGAGCCCTCGGCGACCTCCAGGACCGGCGTGCGGTGCCCCCCCTGATCGAATGCCTGCCCACAGTTTCCGGGCTGACGCTCCACACGGCCATCGTGGCGCTCGCGGTGCTCAAGGACCGCACCGCAGCCCCGGCGCTCATCCCCTACCTCGAGCACCCCGACCCTGAGGCGAGGCGGTTTGCTGCTCGAGCGCTCGGCGCATTCGGAGACGTCGCCGCGGCCCCCGCCCTGCGGCGTGCCCTGGCGGACCCGGTGCCGCAGAACCGGCTCGAGGTGACTCGAGCGCTCGGGAGCCTCAAGGATGGGGGCGCAGTGCCCTTGCTCGAGAAGATGGCCAGGAAGGATGTAGAGGCCAACCGGTATGCGGCGATTCGGGCGCTCGGCGCCATTGGCGACCCAGCCGCGGTGGCCGCGCTGGAGCGGCTGTTGCGCTCCAAGGACACCATCGGGGTGGTGACCGCGATCAACGCGCTTCGGGAGGCTGGTTCGATGGCGGCGGTGCCTGCGCTCGAGGAGATGGCCAGGAAGCATCGGGAACAGTGGGTCCGGGAGGAGGCGCTGCAAGCGGCCATCGAAATCCGGGGGCGGGCACGGCTCGAGGCAGCAAGGCGTCCGGACAATGACGTTGCGGCGCCCTCGCCAGGGGCCTCGCCGGACAAGCTGTCTTCGGGACAGACCCCTGACTGAGCCACCCGGGCCGCTCAGGCTTCTTCCAGACTCCGGCGCACCAGGGAGTCGATGAGTGCCTTGCTTTCCTCGGACAGATCGTCGAAACAGATGGCCATGCCCGGCCGGACACCTTGGCGGGCAGCATCCTGGACCGAAACCGACCGGACGACCTTGCCGCTCGAGCGAATCTTGCCGCTGTACCCGGGGAGGCCGAAACTGAGCTGAAGCGTTGCTCCGGCCGGGAGGGGCGTTCGGGTCTCGATGAAGATACCACCCAGGCTGACGTTTCGGGCATAGTCCTGGCAGAAGTGCTCGAGGTCCGAGTATTCGATGAAGAGTTCCACGTCGGCGCGCGGAGCTTGCCGGCGTTCTCTTCGCCGGGGCCGGTTGGACTTCTCGGTACTGCTCATGGTCGTACCACCTCCCTGTGGTGATGAACGAGCGATGGCGGGATCGTCACCATCTTGTATGTCTCCCCGCCCTGGCTGTCAAGCGCCAAATCACTTTCCACTTGTTCAGGGGCGGACAGTGCGCATAGGATCTCGAGAGTCCGCGATCGAGATGCAGGAGCTGTCGTGATGTCGCTGTTCTCCCGGAACCGGATTCACGGGGCCATGTCTGGACACGTCTGGAGCGCACTGGCGCTGCTGTCGTCGTGCCTCGCCTTCTCGTGCGGTCAGCACGAATACCTTTCCCAGGAAGTCTACGAGCAGGCATCCTACTCCAACGAAATCGATGTCCTGTTCATCGTCGACAACTCGGAAAGCATGCGAGAGGAGCAGGAGGCCCTGAGCGAGAACTTCCACGAGTTCATCCAGAACCTGAACTCGGCCGCGGAACAGGAGCAGACGTTTCCCCACCAGACGCTGCTGCATGCGGTATCCAATTACCTTTTCTATATCAACAACATGGGGAGGTACCTGGATTTCCACCTGGGCGTCACGACCACCGACATGTCCAACGACGGCGATCGCGGGCGTCTCCTCGAGCCGTTCCCGGAGGACCCGAGTGCCCCGGTCTACATCTCCACCGACACCGAGGACGTGGCGGAGGCCTTTTCCACGGCAGTGGCCGCCGCAAGCCCGGACCAGACTGTCGTGGGTGAAGAAATGGGACTCGACGCCATGCGCCGTGCCTGCTGCCTGTCCCTCGAGGACCCTTCCGCATACGACGAAGATCTCCGACCGGACCTCACCATCGGATGTGCCGACGTGACCGAGGACGACATGGGTGGCAACGCGGGGTTCCTGCGCGACGGTGTCGCCCTGGCAGTCATCGTGGTAACGGACGAAGGCGACTCGTCACCGTCCCAGGTCGAGGACTACCTGGGCTTCCTGGACAGCCTTGGCAAGAACTACACGATTTCCGCCATCGCGCCGACCCTGCCACTGGACGAGACCGACCCGACGACGGTGTGCAACCCGGAGAGTTCTCCGGCGGCGTCGGTCTATCGCTACCGGGACGCGGCAGATATGACCGGAGGGTTGCTCCTCCCGATCTGCGACGACTTCGCCCAGGCCCTCGACGACCTCGGCGCGCTCATCAACTATCTCTTGGTGCGCTTCAGGCTCAGCCGCGTGCCAAGTCCAGGCTCGATCCTCGTGTTCGTGGACGGCGTAGAAGTGCCGGAGAGCGAAACGAATGGCTGGGTGTTCGACCCCGCCCAGAACAGTATCGAATTCCGGGGTGCGGCTGTCCCCGACTACGGGGCACGTGTCGAGGTCTATTATCGCGTCACCGCGGCCACGGACCCGCGAACCCTGCCCTTCTGACCAACTGGGGGACCGTCATGCGCCATCTGCTCTGCCTCCTGGTGCTTCTCTGCTCTGCTGCCATCGCCACGTCCGCAGCGCGCGCGGGGCCTCGAGGCCCTGCACCGGAGGAGGAACTGGGGGTCCTCGCGGACAGGGACCTGGCCGCCGTGCAACGACCCATCTTCTCCACCTCGGGCAAGCTCGAGGTCACGGTCCAGGCGGTCACGATTCCCACCGACCCCTACGTCCTCAGCGTCCACGGCAGCGCCATCGGGACATGGTACTTCACCGAACGGCTGGCGATCGAGGCACTCGTGGGATTCGGGAATGGCCGCGAAACCGACCAGAGCACGAGGCTGCAAGCCCTGGGGATCCGCGTCGACACCTACACCCCACGGTTCATCTCGTCGGTCAACGTGCAGTGGACGCCCATCTATGCCAAGCTCAACCTCCTGGGGGTCCGCATCGTGCACTTCGACACCTCCCTCACCGCGGGCGCAGGGGCGTTCGTCGCACGCAGGACGATCTACAACGATGTCGAACCCACCCCGGACGCGGAGCGGTTCAACAACCCGGCCAGCATCGACGTGGGCATCAACCAGCGCTACTTCCTCCGCGCCGCCGGGCAGATGCTGGCTCTGAGGATCGACGCGCGAGACTATCTCTACGTGCAGCAGACTCTCGAGGCGACGAGAGTCGTCAAGCACAACTGGTACTTCGGCGCCGGGTTGTCCTGGTTCTTCGAACTGTCGCGAGATCGGGGAGGTGGCCATGACTGACCGGGTTCCTCGAGGGCGGCCTCCCACGCTTCGTGCCTGGATCGCGACAGCATGCTGCCTGTTCGCGACCTTGCTCCTCGCTTCGCCGGCCGTGCGTGCAGACGCAGCCGCCACACCGGCAATGTCACCCCAGCCCGGGGAGGACGGGACACTGGCCGCGGCGGCAGCGGTGCTCGAGTCCGACCCCAGAGCGGCGATCATCCTCTTGACGCCTCACCTCGAGCCCGCGCCGGGAGCGCTGACCGACACGCGCCAGGAAGCACTCGCCATCGCCGCCCGGGCACTCGAGAAGCTGGACCTTTCCCTGCTCGCCCTGCTCCACTGGCAGAAGGTGCTCGAGTCCGGGCAGGCGGAGTATGCAGCCGAGGCGTTCCATCGCGCGTCCAGGTTGGCTGCTCGAGTGCACAACGACGACTCGCTCCGGCTTGGCATGGCGACGCTGGACCCGGGTACCCTTCCGGACCCGGCCGACCGGAGCCACGCCTTCTATCTCAAGGGCGTCCAGCTCGACGCCGAGGACCGGTTGACCGATGCCGTCGCCATGCTCGCGCAGGTGCCCGCCGGCGAGCCCGACTATATCCGCGCCCGCCTCCTGATGGCAACCGTGCTCACGCGCATGCGCCAGCGTACCGTGGCCATTGCCACGCTCCAGGATCTGTCGATCAGCGCGCAGGACCGGCTCGCCGCGGACGACGCGACCTCGCAGCTCGTGCAGCTCACCCTTGCCCGGTCGCTCTACGGAGCAGGACAGGTCGACGAAGCCATCGACATCTACCAGGCGTTTCCCAGGCGTTCGCCGGCCTGGCTGGCGGTACAGAGCGAACTCGCGTGGGCCTGGTACCGCAAGTACGCCGAACAGGACGACTGGACCGCGCTCGACAACGCCATCGGCACGGTGCACACCCTGGTGTCCCCCTTTTTCCGCGACCGCTACCTGCCGGAGCCGGAGTTGCTCGGTGCACAGCTTCTGTACCACCTCTGCCGGTTCGTGGACGGCGGCCGTGCCGTTTCGGCCTTCCTCGACCGGTACACGCCGGTGCGCGACGGGCTCAAGGCAGCCCTGTCCGGAGAGTGTGTCGAGCCCGGAGCCACGTTGCGGGTCGTCCTTGGCTGGCGTGCGTTTTCTCGAGGCGACGGCGAGCGCCCCGAAACCCGGGTTCCCGAGCCCATTCTCCAGGTCGAACGCGACCGGCCGAGTCTCGCGGAACTCGAACGTCACCTGGCACACCTCGCCACGGAGCGGGAGGTGTTGGCGTCACGCTTCGGCTCCGGCGCGGGCGTCATTTCCACCCGTTTGTCGGTAATGCTCGATCGGCACGAGCAGGCCATTCGCAGTGCCTACGACCGCAGCCTCCGCGGAGAACTCCAGACCACCCTGTGGGATCTCAATCAGCTCATGCGTCAGGCGCAGCTTATCAGGCTGAGCATGACGTCGGCGGAAAAGACCCTGTACGAGGCTGCCGCGGCAGGCGCGGTACCCGTGGAACCGCCCTCGAGGAGGCGCCGGAAAGCACGATGGCCCATTGCCACACGCCAGGTTTGGCCTTTCGAGGGGGAGTACTGGGCGGACGAACTCGGCTACTACCAGTCTCGAGCCGTTCCCCTCTGCCCGGATTGAAACCGTTGTCCTGGCGAGACGTTTCTGGTACGGTTGCAGACGACCTCGCGAGCGGACCGGGGCGTTCGCTTTTTCGCGGAAACGGGCGGCACCGCCATCCACGTGCCGCCGATGACGGAAGCGACAGGATGAGTCGAGACACGCCGGAGAAGGCGACACCGCCCAGCGAAGTCACGCTCAGCGCCCTCTCCCTCGAGGAACTGGAGCGAGGCGCGCCGCCGGCCGAACGATGGATCCTGGGCGAAATCCGGCAGATGCGCCAGCATGCACGCGGGCTCGAGGCTCATCGGCGGCGGGCGATGGCCGGTATTGCGGAACGCTTTCACCAGCGCCTGCTGAGATATGCCACCTCCAAGCTGGGGGCCAGCCGCGAAGAGGCCGAAGACGTGGTGCAGGAGGTCTACCAGGACCTGGAGAGACTGCTGCCTCGAGTCGCCAGCGAAGAGCACTTGCGAAAGCTCCTGTTCAAACTGGCCAAGAACAAGTGCGCCGACGTGGTCACCCGGAACCGGCGCGTCACGCTCAGCAACGAGATTCACCGGTCATCCCTGGACGACTGGCAATTCGTCGAGCCGCCGGTGGAAGCCGACCGTTCGACCGACACCGTGATGCTCAGGAAAGCCATCGAGCGGCTGCCCAAGCTCGAGGATCGGATTCTCCTGACGTTGAGCCTCGACTATCGGATGCCGCTCAAACACATTGCCCACGTCCTGGAGATATCCGAGGGGGCCTGCAAGATGCGGCGGCATCGTGCGAGGCGCAAGTTGCGCCAAATGCTGGAAAAAGAGCGCTATTGACCGGGATTTCGACACCGTCCTCCCGAAGGGCCGGTGGGAGCACAGCCTCCGCGGAACAGGTGGCCGTGATGGGTAGCGAGTCGAAAGAGGAGATACGGAATCGGTGGACAGCAAGGACAGGGGCGAGGTAGGCGCGAACGGCAGAGGCAGAGTCGATCGACCGGCCCTGGAGGCGTTCGTCGCGTGTCTCGCTACCACGGCGCTCGTCATCCTGTGGACCGTGCCAAGGGGATTCCAGGCCACCTCGCGCATCCTCGGCCATCATGACAGCGATGTGGTCAAGCATTACTGGAACCTGTGGTGGTTCAAGCAGATGGTGCTTGCCGACGGGCGCCTGCCCTATGCGACCGACTACCTGAACTACCCCAACGGGTTTCTCCTGTATCCCATCGAGCCGCTGAACGGGTTGGCGGTCCTGTTGCTCGGCGACCCCCTGGGGCTGGCGCTCGCCACGAACGTCCTCTCGGTGTTGAACCTCACGCTGGCCGGTGTCGGGATGTTCGCCCTGGTGCGATTCTCGACCGGCCGGTTTCTTCCCGCCCTCGGTGCAGGGCTCCTGTATGCGGTGAGCGCCTACTCGGTCTGGACCGTCTACGTGGGCGTGGGCGAGCTGTCCCACCTGGGATGGATGCCGCTGGCCTGCCTCTTCCTGCTGCGCGTGGCCCGAGACGGCGGCTGGCGCAACCTGGCCGCAGCCATCGGGCTCTTCTTCGTGACCGCCTTCGCCTGCTGGTACTACGCCCTGTTTCTCTACCTGACGGCGGCACTGCTGATGATCACCGATCCCTGGCGAGGCCGCCGCACCCCGTGGTTGTGGGGCCGATACCTGGCCGTCCTGGCCGTCTCCCTTGGCCTCGTTCTCCCGATCCAGCGCGCCTTCGATGTCTCCTACCGGGCCACCCCCAGGACCACGGAAGGGCTCTTCGAGTACGTGGAGCGTCGCATCGACGCCCCACCCCATGACGCGCCGCCGACACGCCTGGACGTGGACCAGCTTCTATCCGGGGGACCAAGGGTTCGCAACCTGACCGTCCAGAACCCCTACCTCGCCGGACGGTTCGTCGGGTGGTGGGTACTGGTCCTCGGCCTGCTCGCCCTGTTCCACAGACCCGGGACCGCCGCGCGCTGGCTCCTGGTCCTCGGCGTGACGGCCACGCTCGGGCTCGGCTCCCGCCTCGTCCACGCGGGAGCGGAAACCGGCCCCTTGCTGCCATTCGCCTACCTGAACCTGGGACTCGAGTGGTTCAGCCACCCAATCAACTTTCCGGCCCGGTTCGCCATGCCCGTGACCATGGCATCCGCTGTCCTGGCAGGCATGGGCCTGCATGCCGCCGCGGTCGCCGTGGAACGCACCACGGCGCACCTCCTGGGACCACGCGCCCGCACCGCCGGCGCGCTGGTCGTCGTCGCGTTGGCCCTCGTCCCCATCCTCGAGCACCGCTATCGCGGAGACGTGCCGTCGCCGCTGCCCTCGCGCGACGTGGCCGCGCTGCCGGCCGCGCACTTCCTGGCGAGCGACCCCGGACCCATGGCCGTTCTCGAGTTCCCGCAACTCTACGAGGACGGCCGCAAGAGTCGGGATGCCATCCTACTCATGCAGGTCGTGCACAAGAAAAAGAGTGCCAGCCTGCCCCTGGACCGCATTTCCACGTTCGTCATGAGCGGGCGGCAACTGGTCCGCAGCAATCCCATCATCCGGTCCCTGCTCGTCTTGAACGACATGAACGGCCCGGACGAGAAGCTATGCTGCCGGGAACTCGACCCGAACGACCCGTTCCTGGCCTTCGAGCGCAAGTGGCTTGTGGAGCGAGGCTTCCGGCGACTCATCGTCACCTACACGGAAATGACGCAGCAGGAAGCGGCGGACACACGTGCCTACTGCCGGCACGTATTCGGGCCCCCGGTGTTCTCAGGGGAGCGCCAGGAAGTGTACGCCATCGTGGAGAAACTCGACGTCCGATCGACTGGACCCACGGCCCCGGATGACGTCGCACCGCGGTGAGGCTCCTCCCGGCAGCGTGCCACGACAGGGCTGCGCTGAGATCGCCCGCCGGCCCGCGATCGGTCGGCCGGCCCCGATCGTAGCGGTCCGGGGACGACGAAGTCGCCCTCGAGCGACCGGGAGCAAGCCTATTCCGGCCACCCAGCAGCACCCATCGCTCGGTGCTCACCACGCCAGCAGGCCGCCGCACGCCGAGGAACCACCGACTTCGTCCATGATCCTGGTGGCTCACCGATACGGTTGTGTTCCTCCTGCCGCTGTTGTACAATCACCGCCACAGATTGACCGGCCGGTATCCGGGCCGGCCGGTACGCCAACTCGAGACAGGGTCTCACATTTCGAAAGGAGTACCATGGACCTTCGTATTCTTCCCACTGGCGCAATGACCGCGTTGACCGCGCCATGGCTGCACGAGCAGATCGAACAGTTCCGGTCCATCCCCGAGATCGCGGGGCTCGAGGCGACGGTGAAGACCGCCCATGAGCAGTTGGTCGCGGTTCAGGGCGCGAACCTGGCGGATGCGGCAAGAGGCGAGATCTCGGCCAAGCAGTTCGACCTGGACCAGGAACACGACACCCTGGTCCGGACCATCTGGAATCGGCTAGGCGCAGAAATGGACTGGCACAAAACGATCGTCCCCAAAGGCGGCGAGAAGCACGACACTCTCGCCCGGATCAGGGACCGGTTGCTCCCGGAGGGGCTCTCCTGGACCCTGCGGTCCTACCTCGAGGAGAGCGGAAACGCCATCAAGGCGATCCAGTCGTTGACCAAGGCGGACGAGGCCGTCCTGTCCGACATCTCCGTGGGCAACGAGAACCTGCTCGACACCATCCGGCGATGGGGCAAGGTCGCCGACGAACTGGGCGACCTGGAGCGTCGCAAGGTCATGCTCACCGACGTGCAGACAGACACGCCAGGGGAGTACGATGCCCGGCTCGCCTGGGTGCGCGCGGTGAACGCCGTCCTCTACATGCTCGATTTCGCGCCCGCCGGCGCACCAGCGGTGGAGACGCTCCGGAAACCGGTGCTCGAGGCCGTGGCAGCCCAGGAACAACGGAGGGCCGCAAGCGAAAGCAGGCAGGCAGGCGCCGAGGCCAGCGCATCCTCCCCCGACACTTCCGGAGAGGACGCCGGCACCACCGAATAGACCACGCTTCCCCCTCTGCGATCCCGGCGGCCTTGCGAGAGCCGCCTCATCTCCCCGCCAAACTGGAAACGAGGCCGCTCCAGACCGCCTGCTCGACCCGCAAAACTCGAAACGAGGCCGCTCCAGACCGCCCGCTCGACCCGCAAAACTCGAAACGAGGCCGCTCCAGACCGCCTGCTCGACCCGCAAAACTGGAAATGAGGCCGCTCCAGACCGCCTGCTCGACCCGCAAAACTTGAAACGAGACCGCTCCGGACCGCCCGGCGCCCCGCCGCGCCCCGAACCCCACCGGGTAGGCACGGCGTTTCGCCGACGATCTGCTATAGTAACCCCAGTACGCCAGAGCGCCAGGGTATCGCAAGCAAGGTGGACACGGCGTCTCGCCGCGTCACGACGACCATGACGCAAGGCACGCAGAGCATATCGAGGAGGTTTCCATGCCGAAGTTCTTCAATACCGCCGGCCCGTGCGACCCGGATGACCACTACATGCTTCCCCCGGAGCGGCGGATCTCCGAGGTTCAGGGCCTGGTCGAGCAGAAGCTCTATTTCGTGCTCCACGCCCCGCGCCAGACCGGCAAGACCACGTCGTTGATGGCCCTGGCCAAGGACCTGACCGCGGCCGGCAAGTACGCCGCCCTGCTCGTGAGCTGCGAGGCCGGCCAGGCGTTCCGGAGCAACGTCGGTAAGGTGGAACAGGCGAT
>JAJRTE010000117.1 GCA_024278455.1 Myxococcota bacterium | reverse complement strand
CCTCTTCCGGCCCGGGAAGACCAACACCCCCGTCGCGGCTACCTACTCGTTGCCGGCGTGCAGGCCAACGGCAAGAAGCCGCCGCACGTGACATGGCATCCTGCAACCACGTTCGTTCCGTGTCAAGCGACACGTAGTGTTACGAGATAAGGCGACACCAACCTTTACGAGTGTGTCGTTTCCAAGTTCGTCGTTTCTTCGCCTCACGGTCTGCTTCCTGCCACCTGTTCGAGTTCACGCAGGCGATAGCTCCTGCCCTTGATGTTGAACACGTGGCTATGGTGAAGGAGCCGGTCGAGGATGGCCGTGGCCAAGACCTCGTCCCCGGCCAGCACTTCCGGCCAGTCCCGGATCCCTTTGTTCGTCGTGATCAGAATGGACCCACGACCGTACCGGTACGAGACCAGGCGGAAAAACAGCGTGGCCTCCCGCCGGTCCATCGGCTCGAAGCCGACCTCGTCGATGATGAGCAACGCCACGTTCATGTACTTGCGCCGGCGAAGCCGTTGCGGCCCGGCATCGGCATCGCGCCTCATCAGTGCGAGCAGGTCCTCGAGTCGGTGGAAAACCACCGAGAAACCATTCTCCACGGCTCGCACTCCCAGCCCCACCGCCAGATGGGTCTTGCCCACCCCCGGGGGTCCCTGCAGCAGCAGCGATTGCTTCTCGCGGATCCACGAGCACGTGGCCAGCGTCTCGATCCGGCTGCGTTCGACCGACGGTTGGAAGGAGAAGTCGAAGTTCCCCAGGGTCTGCCCCGGCGGCAGTCCCGACAGCCGCAGCGAGGTCCGGATGCGCCGCTCCTCCCGCCACAGGAGTTCCTCGTCGAGGACCTGATCGAGAAAGCGATGGGGAGAAAGCGGCTCCTTGACGGCCTCGGTGATGTGCCCTTCGAGCTGCTCGGCGGCTCGCGACAGTCCAAGCCGCACCAGTCGTTCCCGCGTGGCATCGAGGTCGACCTTGGGCCGCGCCGCCGGTTTCTTGGTCGTCGAGGGGCCGTTCATCGGGCCACCTCGGCCAGGGCGGCATACAGATCCAGGGGGCGTTGCTCGGGTGCCAGGGCGGCCAGCTCGGCCAGGCGTCGGCCCATGCGGCCTAGTGGCAGCGGTGGCAACACCTCGGCCGTGGCCTCGCCCTCGAAGTGGGCCGGGTCGATCAGGATTCGCTCGGGTGTTTGCCTGGGGTGCTCGGCAACCACCGCTCCGCCGCTGAGAAACTGCACACGGTGAGCGCAGCCGCGGACCTCGATCCGCTGGCCGACCAGGGAAAAGGGAACCGAGTAGCTGCGGCCCTCGAAGGCGACCATGCAGTCGGGACCGACCCGGCGCATGACGGCGATGTCGAAGGGCTCGGGCAGGATCTCGAGCGCTCCGAGATACGGCTTCTCGGCCTGCCAGGCCTCCCACACGCTGCTTCCGGTGGCCGGACAGGTGCGCCGGTGGGCACGGCGGTTGTTTTGCTCGTCGGTCCACTCCTGCAGCTCCTCGATGCTGTGCCAGTGCCGGCGACGGGGATCGGCGCCGAGTCGCTGATCGAGAATCTTGCGCTCGACCTTCCCCTTGTGCTCGGGAGAGTGGGGCTGGCAGGCGTCGACGTGAAAGCGCACGGCCTCGGCGTAGCGGCGGTAGCTGGCGTGCACCGTTCCCCAGGCCCCGGCTCCCCGGGCGATGGCCGTCTTGACGTTGTCGATGCGGACCACCGCCGGAACGCCTTCGATCCGACGGAACGCCTCGTTGTGTACGTGCAGCCAGGCCAACTGGTGCCGGCGCTCACTCCACACGATCACCCCGTAGCGCGAGTGGGACAGACACAGATGGAAGGCATGCAGATCGAGGCGGCGTCCGGCAACGAGCATGTCGGGGAACTCCGCCCAGTCGGCCTGGGCCTGGGCGCCCGGCGGGGTCTCGACGCGACGGCGTGCCCGGCGGCGCGGTTGCGGGAAGCGCCTGCGGAAGTAGCGCTGCACCGAGCGCAGGCTGCCCGGGTAGTCGTGTTCCTCGACCAGGTAGGCGTGCAAGGCCGCCAGGTTGACCGGGGCCTGCTCGCCCCCCTGGGCCTCGAGCCAGTGGCAAATGGCGTCGTGCCACGGCTCGGCCAGGGACGTCTTGTTCGTCCGGCCGTCGACGGCTCCATCGGCTTGTCGTCTCAGGTGGTAGCGCACCGCTGCTTCCGTGACCGACAATGTCCGAGCGATCTGGCTCTTGGACCAGCCTCGACGCGACAGCTCCATGATCGTCATCCGTGCCTCCTCTCCCAGCTTCGGCCGCACCCGATGTCACCTCCTTGCATGGATGGGGACATCGTACGTCCGTTGCCGGCGTCAGGCTCGTAATGCTTGCTGTCGCCTTAGCCCAACTTTACCCCGTCGCTCGACACCCACAGGATGCACCAGCCGTGCGTCGCCACTCACGACGGGTTGGAGGTACTTTCAATTACCCACAAGTGTTCCGGGCTGCCCCGAATTCCTGTACAAAGATTGCAGGGGGATTGTGGTTGTTGATGATGGCGTTACGCAAAAGTCGGGTTCGGGGAAGT
>JAJRTE010000116.1 GCA_024278455.1 Myxococcota bacterium | reverse complement strand
TCTTGGCGGCCGCCGGGGTGTTCGCTTGGATTGATTCCTTGACCGTGGTTCCCCGCCAGTTGATCTCCACCTCGAATGTGTGCATCTCAGTTCTCCGTGTGAAGGAGGCCGCCCGGAGGGCGGCCGAAACAGGAGCCGCGCGGCTCCACCAAAGTAATTCAAGATGACATCCGAAATGCCTACGGAAGCACGCATAGACCGATAGCGTCGGGGCTGGCGGGAAGGGGGTGCGGGTCTCATGCTGGAGGGCGGCGTAGGGGGTTCTCCCGATCAGGCTGGCGGAGTCCCCCGGTGGCCGTGCTGCGTTCCGTCGTCGCCCCGAACGGCATCCCCCATGCGTGCCTTGCACGGCGCGAAGGGTTCGTCACGAACCGCACCCATGAATAGCAGCGACCAAGGGGACGCCGGGGACTGGCGACGCCACGGGTGCCGCCCAATGTCAGGGAGGGGCAGGGGGTCTGCCGTCGAGGGGACGGGGGCATCGATGTCGGATGGGAGGCAACCGCTTGAAGGGGGAAGCCGCCGAGGGCGGCGCAGGGGATTCTCCTGCTCAGCCGCTCGGAAGCCCCCCGCAAAGGCGCACATCAGCCGAGCAGCCGACAGGTCAATCCACACGGCGTGTGCCGGGGGGCGCTTATGTTACAGATACCCACCGATAACACGATCAGTCCCGTTCCCGCGCGCGCCGCCCGCTCGGGACGCCACGCAAGCCCTCGCCGTCCGCATCCCGCTCCGCCCCGCGCGCCGACCATCCCGCCGTAGTCTCGTAGCGGTGCCGATCCCACTCCGGCGGCGACACGACAGGGATTGAGATGTCGTACAGCCTCGTTCGCTTGTCCGGCAGGTACTCCGCGACCTGCACGACGAACCCCGTGGCCAGCAGGTGCCTGAATCCCCTGTACGCCATCCGCCTGCCGTCGCGGCTGAGACCCTGAGAGCAGGCCATGAGGTCGCTCGGCTTCCCGTCCCGGCGAGAGTCGCGTTCGTGGCAGTCGTGACGGGCGTTGCGTCCCGACTCGTGCGTGGCGCGCCGCACCCGACCGAGCCGCTCGATATCCCGCCTAGCGTGCAGCGAGTGGCGGCGGAAGCAGGTGAGGCCGCGCCGGTGCGCGACGGCGGTCAGGTAGCGCACAAACCCGGTGAACCAGTCGTGGAAGCCGTCGGCGTCGGCCTGCGTCCAGTCCGGCGGAATGAGCGCCGCTATCTCGCGCACGCAGTCCTCCAAGTCCCCGATGGAGGCGTAGTCGATCTCCGGCACATGAGTCTTGCCGTACCAGTTGGCCACCAGCGTATCGACCCGGCTCGTCACCTGAGCGAGCCGCTCGTTCGCGCCCTCCGAGGTTCCGGGATAGCGCGAGACGAACTCCCTGACGATGCGACGGGTGTCCCGCTCCGGCAGGCACATGTTGCGATGGCACCAGCGGATCAGGGCGAGCGTGGTGGCGTGCCGCTCGCCCCGGCGGAGGTCTCCGAACGCGCGGTGGGCGGCGTCGAGGATCGCCTCGTCGCCTCCGTCGTCGAAGGCCAGAAGTTCGTTCCGTCCGTTGTCGGTGGAGCATCGGGGATTAGTACGCGCGCAGCCCTGTCTAGGGTTCTGGGCAGGGGCGCTCCGTGGCTTGCGGCCAAGCTCCGTGTCCATGTACGCGGTGACCTCTTCCATCGACAGCGTAAGCGCCGCCTCGATTTCCTCGATGGCGGGGAAGCTGTCCTCCTCGTGGATCAGGCGTGCGCGGCGTAGCCTTCCGCGTTCGAGGCTCTTGGAGTGGATCGAACCGGGAAGCCGAAGCTGGTGCATCGCGGGGAGCGTCTTGCCGTCGCCGAGAAGCTGCGCGCAGAGCCGTGGCATGACGGCATTGAAGCGTTCCCGGTCGATGGGTTCGGCCAGCACCCAGTAGGCGTGCAGGGATTTCCCGCCGCTCCACACGATCATCGTCGGGAACACCCCGAACGAACGCAGCCTGTCCCACTGCTCCCTCACGGAACCTCTGTCCATCTCGCACCACAGCGCTTGGCATGTCTCAACATGGGCATTGGTTCTGTGGTAGCGATTGGTTGGAAAACGCCCACCGTCGTTCCGGTCTGTCCACTTCACCTCAAGCTCCTGCTTGGACAGGCACACGCCGATGAACGCACCATTCGTTCTCGTGTTCCAAACCTTCTCGCTGATTCGCAAGCGGCTGTCACGGCAGCAAAGGCACAGCGAATCGTTGGGGTGGCTCTTGATTTCCCTAGTGAAGTTGACGGTCGTGAAGTGGTGCATCTTGCTGCCGTTTCCGTCGCGGTGGGGATTGCAGCACATCGGCCCGGCCAAGCGGCGCAGGAATCGTTCCGTCTCATCCGGGTAGACCCTGCGCCGGCGGCGCTTGGGCTTACCCTCGCTCCGGCATGTAACCATCTTCCTGCCCATTCGGCTCCGCCTTCCCGTGACGGGTCTTCCGCCGCCATACAGTTCTATCGGAAGGTGTTGGGTTCGGTTTTTCCGCGCGGGCGGATTGGGTGCGTCGAACGGGCGGCGGAACGCACGGTCGTCGTGCGGCCACGGGGTCTTGGGCTGGCAAGGGTCACTCGTACTGGCTGTGGTAGTGCGTGAGAACTCCCCGCATCCGGTCGAGGATGTGGGCGGCTACGCTCTCGAGGGACAGCTTGTTCCGGCAGTCCCCGCAGGAGCATAGCCGTCCCTCCTGCTTTTCGATCTGGGCGCAGAGTTCCGTGAACACCTCGTCCGCCCGTGCCTCCGGCATTCCGCCTTCGACCGCCTCGGATACGACGATTTCGATCAGCACCTTCAACAACCCCATAGGCCCGTTCCAATACGCGGCAAGCTCCCGTTCTTTCATGTCGCCCTCCATTCAGCAATCGCCGCTTCGGTAAGACAACACAAGACGAAGGAACGCCTGCCGCGCGTCGGCTCCGGCGCGCGCATCACGACCGCTCGGCTGAGCCATACCGTCAGGCCGAATCCTGAAACAGCCCCCCGGCTTACTTATAGATACCCACAGGGAGGCTCCCGGCCCCGTGGCGGGCGAGTTATTGTTGGGGGTTGCAGCGGCACGAACCAGCCATCGGGTCGGGACGGCGGCGACGGCAAAGCGACGCCGGGACGCCGGGAAGGGGGCGACCCAAGAAACTTCACGAGGGCGATATAATAGGGAGGAGGACGAGGAGAGCCTCCACGGGACGGCGATGCTGGTAACAGCATCAAGACCGATGGGAGGGGCAAATGGACGAGTCCGACAGAATCGCCGATGCGTTGCAGGGCAAGTATCCTGAGTGCATCGCATTATTCACATATCCGGGCAGGGATTCCATGAGTATAGGTATGCGCAGGGAGAAGGAAGGCGAATGGGAACCGACCATGTATCAGATGTGCCATATGCACGGCGACTATTCCAATACTCTCCTCGTCCTTGCTGATGGCGGAGAGCAAATTGCGGACATCGCCACCTACTGGGATGATGAGTCCGGCAGTTGGGAAACCTCGGTCGAAGTGTTCAGCGTGGAATACGCCGAACACAAAGGCAGCAACAAGGACGAGTGGCGCGCCTCGCAGAGTGGCGGATACTACCGCATTGGCGACGAGATCGATGTCAACCCGATTCTGGAGGATGACGACGATGATGAGGAGGAGGAGGAGGAGGAGGACGAAGACGAAGACGAAGACGAAGACGACGAGTGAGGACGCGACAGAGG
>JAJRTE010000115.1 GCA_024278455.1 Myxococcota bacterium | reverse complement strand
TCCAACATTTTCCATCCTCGCGTACACTGGTGCAGGGTTCCCGCCCATCGAGAGCCGGTGCATTCCTCTCCTTTAGCCCGCTATAGACCATATGTCAATAGCCGTCGTGGGGCGTTTGCAGATTTGCCGCGGGGAGGGGAGGGGAGGGGAGGAGGGGTGACCGGCCCGGGCGAATCGGCTATACTCGAGCAGCAGGCCTTCGCGCTCTCTTCCCCTCCCAACGAAGCTTTCCGGCGGCGCATGGTGTTGTACCAGCAGGGTATCTCGTTCGCGGCGTGGCGCCGGGGGGCAACGGGTTCAGAGCGCCCGTTGCGGTGAGCGCGCCCCACCTGGAACAGGCCGCCCCTACCTAAGACTTCTTGTGGATGTTGACAACTCGAACGTGACAGAATGGACAGAAGGCGGAGGCTGCGTTACCATTATGCGCCGCTGCAAGTGGGTCCATCTGTTTGAATAGTGTTCGCCGAGCAGAACAGACTGGCAGCCATTCCTCGACCGGATGGCTTTCCACTCGACTCGGCGGCGGTTCGGGGCCAGGTTTCTCCATCGAGATTTCTCTTGTGGGCGGTCTCTGTCGGAAACACCGCTGACGCTCGCCTGGTGCCGGTCATCCATCTGTCATTCAGAGGGGGTTGTGGCGATTTGAGGCGGGCATTGTGTTCGTCCAATCCAGTACACGGAGGAGAAGAATGGAAGAGATCCCGAAGTTTGTGACCACGATCGTGGAATATGTATCCACCTGGGGTCTTCGCGTGGTGGGAGCGATCGTCCTTCTGATCGTGGGCCGAATGGTCGCCGGGTGGGCCAAGAAGGCCATGGTGAAGGCGCTTGGGAAGACCAGGGTGGACCAGACGCTCGTGCCGTTCGTTTCCGGTATGGGCTACTACCTGGTCATCGCGTTCGTGGTCATCGCGGTGATGGGTCTATTCGGGATTCCCACCGCCTCGTTCGTTGCTGTTCTCGGCGCTGCCGGCCTGGCCGTGGGTCTCGCGCTCCAAGGGACCCTTTCCAATTTCGCGGCCGGCGTCATGTTGCTCCTGCTTCGGCCGTTCCGGGTGGGAGACCTGGTGGAAATCGGTGGCGAACTGGGTATCATCTAGGAGATTGGGATCTTTTCCACGACCATGAGTTCGCTCGATAATATTCGGATAATCCTTCCGAATTCCAAGGTCTACGGGGAAACGGTGCGGAACTTCACCGGAAACGATACCCGTCGCGTCGATCTGGTCATCGGTATTTCCTATGCCGACGACATCGGGAGGGCCATCCAGATCATCGAGAAGACCATCGCCAGCGAACCGCTCGCGCTCGAGGAGCCTGCGCCGACGGTCGCCGTGAGCAACCTGGGGGACTCTTCCGTGGACCTGGTGGTGCGTCCTTGGTGCAAGACCCAGGACTACTGGACCGTCTATTTCAACCTCACGCGCGCGATCAAGGAAAACCTCGAGGCGGGTGGGTGCAGCATTCCGTTCCCGCAGCAAGACGTTCATCTTTTCAAGGAGAACGCGGCATAGTTCTCCGTGTCGCCGGTCCCACACGTGGCCGGCACGCCTCGAGTCCGAGGGCGTCATCGGGTACCCGGTGCGATCGTTTTCGCCTACCCACACCCATCTCCCAAATCATGCCAGGGCCCCGTTGACCCCGGGGCCGGGACGTGTTACGCTTGCAGCAACATCAGCCACGTGGAGCGCAGCATGAAATGGTACCTGGCACCTGGCATGGCCTGCCTGGCGGTTTTCGTCGCCGGCTGCGACCCGATACCGCCTCGAGCGGTCGTCGAGGAGGCCCCTGAGCCGTCGCTCGATCTTCCGGAATCGGATGTGTCGTTCACCTGGAAGGGGACGGCGGTGGACGAGCAATACGGCGGTCTGCAGACGCGGGTGGCCATCGACTCGAGCGGCCACCCGACGGTGGCCTATTTTGCGCCGGCCTACGAGGAACTACCCTCGTTGCCCGAGACGCCCGAGGTGCCGGAGGCGCCCGAGCAGCGTAGCGTATCCGGATCGCCTTTTCTCGAGACCCTTCCGGGGCCGCTGTCGTCGATGCTCGCCGTCCGGCGGTCCGCTGCCGCTGCGCTGGAACTGCCGGAAGATCTGCCCTGGAGCGGTGAGGGCAGCCCGTTCCAGGACTATGTGGACGAGTTCGTTCCACCCACGTTCTATCATTTGCGCTATGCGCGCTGGGACGGTGCCTACTGGAGCGTTGAAGATGTCGCAGACGTTAGCCACGCTCGAGGCCTGTCGTTGCTGCAGACGCGAAACGGGTATCCGATCATCGCCTACCTCGACTCGGATCACGATGTCGGTCCAGAGTGGTGCTCGGCGACCTTTCTTCGCCTGGCGATCCGGACATCATCCGGGTGGCAGATGACGACGGCGGTGGAACCTCGAGAGGTCGTGGACGGGTTGTGCACGCCTGGAGAGGACTGCCCGGTGTGTGAAGTTACAGGTCTCGGACCGGTTCTCGCGGAGGGCCCGGCGGGCACTGTCGGGCTTGCCTTTCGGCGGACCCGTTTCGCCGAGGGCACGCTGGGCGATCCCGATTCGGACCTGGCGTTCGTCGCGTTGGCGATCGAAGGCACGACGCTCACACCGGGCCCGGTCCAGATCGTCCACCAGGGGGAGGGCTCGGGGTTTTTCACCGCGATGCAGTACGCCACGGACGACCAGGGCTGGCAGGTGCCCCACCTGGCCTACATCTCCTTCGGCGAATTCGACACCGGCGGCGCCGTGGGTGCGTGGTTCGCGCGGTTCGACAAGACCCGTTCCGAGTGGGTCGCCCGTGAGATCGATCCGTGGGAGAATTGGATAGCGGGCGCGCCGCTGCAGATGATCATCGACGCGCAGGATATCTACCTGCTCATGTACGCGATCCGCGCCGAACACACCTCGGTGTTGCTGGATCTCGTGCTGCTCCATTCGCGGGACGCCGGGGAAGACTGGGACCGGGAATACATCGTGAGCACGGGGCGGTCGGGCGGGTACCCGTCCATGGCCATGGACCTCGAGGGGCGCCTGGCGGTCAGCTTCTACCAGTGTGGCGGCGCTTTCGACGCCACGTGCGAGCCGGAGAATGACGGGCTGATGTTCGCCTTGCGGGAGAGCACGGGCTGGAACATCGATGCGGTCCACCACGACGGCGCGCAGCTCGACGGCATGTTCACCGCGCTCGCATTCACCGGGGACACCCCGGTCATCGCGTCGCGGAGTGCCAACTGGCGGGGTCCCCAGGGCGGCCAGGCTCTCGAGGTCTACTTCGGTTCCCCTGTGGATTGACCCCTGCTGGTCGTCCCGCGTGCCCGATCGGACGCGGTCTTGTCCCGGTACCGGGCGCGTGCCGTTGCTCGCGATTGGCCGGCCACGTGGTATCCAGCGCGAGCCGGGCTGGTGTTGCCCGCGGCTGGTGTGATACACTGAACCTCCAGGTGCCCGGAGTCGCGACCCGTCCGGCGGCCCGGCGGCGCCTTCGCCAGGTACCATCGAGCCTATCGTGCCCGTGGGAACGGGAGCGGAGACCCCGGATGTGGATCACGTCTCGCGCTGCTGGGAGTCGCTGCCGGCAGATTCCGGCCTTCCCGCCGAGCCGGTGCCGGGAGCGCGGCACGGGGCAGCCTGTTTCGAACCTGTTTCCGCCGGCCAACGCCCTGTCGCCGGGGGCGGGCCATGCGCCGTTGCCAAGACGGCTGCCCGGCAACGTGGGCACCATTGTGCTGGGGTTCGTGCTCGGGCACTTCCTCCTTGCCGGTGCACCCCGTGTCCGGGCAGCGGCCCCTGGCTTCGCTGACGGCGTGGCTTCCCTCGGTGATGTCGCCCGGCCGGCGATCGTCGTGGCGCGCGGACCTGTTCGTCCGTCCGTGTCGATCGAGCGCCTCGAGGACCCCAGGCCTTGGGCGTTTCCTCCGCCGGGGGACCCAGAGCGTTCCGCGGAGAAGGAGGCGCTGAGGGAGCAGTTCCTGGGCGCCCGGGAAGCGCTGGACCATGGCAAGCTCGACCAGGCCGAGTGGCTGCTCACCCCGCTTCTCGAGACGTATCCCGCTCTTCGTCCCTACGTGTTGAGAGACCTTGGCAGGATTCTTCTCGGTCGAGGAGGTCTCCACGGGCCGGCCGCTGTCGCCGCGCCGGCGGTTCTGGACCTGGCCGACCGCATGGACGCGGAGCCTGGTTCGGTCCAGGCCGGGTGGTCCGCCTATCTCCGCGGGCGCGCCTTGTTGAGCCTCGGCCGGGCCGAAGAGGCGGAGGCCGCGCTGTCGGTGGCCTGGTCGGCGCGCTTTTCACCGGGCCCCGGGGAAGTGCTCTACCACCTGGGTCGAGCGTGCGAGCTGGCCGGCCGGCCCGACGACGCCTACCGCTACTATCGTCTGTCCGCCGAGTCCGCGCCGGAGGTCATCGCCCGCCGCGCGACAGCGTCGGCGGACCGGATCGCCCCTGGCCTGACGTCGCAGGAGAAGGCGGTGGACTGGGAAGTGACGTGCGAAGACCTTTCCCGGCGCGTCAGCCGTCGCCGGGTCCAGGAAAGCCTGCTCGAGGAACTCGACGCGGGTCTCGAGGCATGTGACATACCGTGGTGCCGGCGCACCCTTTTGCGGCTGAAGGGCAAGGCGTTGCTGAAGCTGGACCGCATGGAGGAGGCCGAGCCGCTGCTGGAGGCTGTGCTGAAGGAGGAGGTCGCGGCGGGGCGTCCCGCGTGGGAAACCGTGGCGCTGTGGCAGAAGACCCTGGCACGCAAGGGCAAGCGGGAAGCGCGCAGAGCCCTGCTCGAGCGGTTCGTGGCGGCTGGCCCGGGCCCGGATGGGGTGCGTGCCTACCTCATTCTCGCGGCCATGTCTGCCAATGACGGTGACTCGAGGCGCGCCGAAGGCTACTACCGGGGCGTCATGGCCCGTTTCCCAGGTACGGAGGCCGCTCGAGACGCCCACTGGCGCCTCGTCTGGGCCCATGTCCGGCAGAACGACCCCATTCGTGCCCGCCGGGTGCTGCTCGAGCGGCTGCGCGCGGTCGAAGTGGGAAGCGAGGAGGAGGCGCAGGCCCGCTACTGGCTCGCGAGGACGCTCGAGGCGTTCCAGCAACCGGAGCGCGCCGCGGCGGTCCTGGACGATGTGCGCTACCGGTTCCGGGGCACATACTACGGCGTGATGGCCGCCTGGCGGCTCGATGAGGGGTTCCCGGTCGTCCGGAAGAGAGCGCCGGTGCCGCCGCCGCGCCAGGACGGCCCGTACCCCGGCGATTCGCCCGCCGAATTGGGTATCGACCTGCTGTTTCCCGGCTTCGCCGATCGGGTGGGCGAAATCGACGCTGCCGGGCCCCGGGTGTTGCTCGAGCGCGCCAAGGAACTCTGGTTGATGGGGCTTCAGACCGAAGCCCGGCTCGAGCTTCTCGAGGCCACACGGCAGGCGGATGCGCCGGCGCAGGTGCTCTGGATCGCCGCCGCACTCCGTTTTGCCATGGGTTCGATGTACTACGGCAACTGGTACGCGCATCGCTATGTCCGCACGGTCGACGGCGACGCCGAGATTCCGGATACGCTTCTTGCTCTCGCCTACCCTTTCCCCTATCGGCAGGCCATCGTGAAGCGCTCCCTCGAGCGGGGCCTCGAGCCCGCCCTGGTCGCGGCGGTGATATTGCAGGAGAGCACCTTCAGGCCGGTCATCCGAAGTCCCGCGGGCGCTCGAGGGCTCATGCAGATCATGCCGTACACCGGGCGGGAGATCTGTGGTTGGCTGAAGATCCGCCACTTTCGCACCCGCTTCCTCGATGAACCGGACTTCAACCTCAGGCTTGGCACGGCGTACCTTCGCGCCATGCTCGAGCGGTTCGACGACAGCCTGGTGCGGGCGCTGGCGTCGTACAACGCTGGCCCGGAGGCGGTCGCCCGTTGGACGAAGCGGCAACGCCGGGGTCTCGATGACGACATGTTCGTGGAAGAGATACCCTACAGGGAGACCAGAGATTATGTCAGAAAGGTCGTGCGCAACCTGGGGGGCTACCTGGCCACCTACGGCAGTTATCTCTCGGGTGAACGGAAAGCGAGGCCATCGAGCCGCACCGCCATGCGTTGACATCCCATGATACACCTGCTCATCGCTTCCCTCTTGTGGGCCTTTTCGTTCGGGCTGATCAAGCGCTACCTGGCCGGGGTCGATGCGAACTTGGTCGCCACCGTCCGGCTGCTCCTCAGCGCTCTCTTGTTCGTGCCACTGTTGCGACGCAAGCGCGCGGCCCAGGTGCCGGTGGCGACGCTGGTGGGAATCGGCGCGCTCCAGTACGGGGTGATGTACGTTGCCTACATCCATGCCTATCGCTACCTGGCCGGCCACGAGGTGGCTTTGCTCACCGTGCTGACCCCCCTCTACGTGACGTTGGTGCACGACGCGCTCGAGCGGCGGTTCCACCTGGGAGCGGCGGGTGCGGCGACCCTGGCGGTGGCAGGGGCGGGAATCATCGTGTACCGTGCCCCGGACACGGAAGGTGCCGCCCTGGGCGTGCTTCTGATCCAGGTATCCAACGCCTGTTTCGCCGCGGGACAGGTCTGGTACCGGCGCGTGATGATCCGGGTGCGGGGCGGTGGATCGCGCGTGCCGGACGCCTCCGTGTTCGGGTGGCTCTATCTTGGCGGACTCGTCGTGGCAGGCAGCGCGGCGCTGGTCACGGTGGATGCCGGCATGGTCCGCCTGTCGGGCACGCAGTTAGGCGTACTGCTCTACCTCGGCCTCCTGCCTTCGGGCGTGGCCTTTTTCCTGTGGAACGCCGGCGCGGCGAGAAGCAGGGCCGGCACGCTGGCTGCCATGAACAACCTGAAGGTCCCACTGGCGGTCGGCGTCGCCCTGGTGGTCTTCGGAGAGAAGGCCGACCTGGTGCGGTTGCTCGTGGGGGGAGGTGTCATCATCGGGGCGGTTGCCGGGTACGAGTGGTGGCAACGAAATCGGTCACGGTGACCTCGAGGAGAGCGGGGTATCTCCGCGTGTGACCGGGGGGACGCTGCCGGGACGCGGCGCACGGGCGCGCGGCTTGCCGCCGCGCCCTTTTTCGACTAGCGCTACCGCCGTGCCCGGTCGCGGCTACCGGCTCGCGTCCTCGCCTGGACATGACTCCGGTCGGAAATGGGATCGCACGCGCAGCGGAACCCGATCGTGCCGTGGGTGTCGTGAAAGTGCACGAGCTGGCTGGTCATGCACGTCGGCTCCTCTACCGAGTAGAAAGAGCCTCCCCGCTTGTCCGCCACCGGCGCCCCGTCCGACTCCCTCGAGACCGCGAGCAGAAAAGGTTGGGTATCGTCGGCGAGATCGAGCGGGACCACCTCCACCGGGAGGAAGCACTCGGCGCAGGATGTGGCGTCCTGGTAGTCCCCATGCACCTGCATGAGGTAGCCTCGAGGCCCGTGGCCGAACTCGTCGGTCATGTAGTCGATGCGGTCCGCGGGCAGCTTCAAGTAGCCGTCGCTATCGATGTAGAGGTCTTCCGGTTGCAGGCCCACGAGCTGGATGTAGAGGACAGTGATGTCGTGGCGCAGGTAGGTGGCGAGCAGATCGTCGTCGTCTGCGTACATCCCCATGCCGGACGCTGTGGCGAGGTCGAACCAGGCGTCGATGTCCATCCGCATGCCGGTGTCCGCCCATTCCCAGACGTTCCCGGTGAGGTCGTAGACGCCGAACGCACTCACGCACGCCGGGTAGCTGCCGGTCGGTACCGGTCCATCCACCGTTTGCTGGCCATTGGCGTCGAGCGTTGCGCAAGCGTCTTCGTCGAACACATTGCCGTAGGGAAACATGGTCCCACCGTCGCCGACGACGCCGTCGCAGGCGTCCCGCCAGGTGTCTGATGTGATGAGATGCTTGTAGCCCACGAGGTTGCCCTCGCGATCCAGCATCGGCGTCTGCGCGCAGGCCGCGACGGCCTGGTCATAGGAGATGAGGATGGTGGGCTCGACACCGGCCACGGAGGCTGTCGTCGCCTCGGTCGGTATCGCCCCGTCGCAGAGCTGGTCATGGCTGCCCAGTTCGCCGCTCACGGTCACTTCGTAGGCGTCGACACAGACCAACAGGTCGCCCTGGCTGGTCGTGATACCTTGCATGTTTTCGGGGCAATAGACCTCTTCGGGGGGGGGAGGTGCGGCGGTCGGTGATCCTGGAGCCGGTGTGGGCGAGGCGGGTTCCCGGGTCGGGAATGGTGTCACATCCGGGGTGTCCGCCGGGCTTCCCGGCGGTGTCGGCGTCGCGGCCGGGGATCCTGGTGCAGGTGTGGGGGAGGCGAACAGGGTCGGAGCAGGTGTCAAGGCCGGGGTGTTCGCCGGGCTTCCGGCCGGTGTCGATGTGGCCTCCCCGTCGAGCGGAGAGCCGGAGGGAAGCGGGGGACCACCGGTATCGTCTGTCGTCCCCCCCGCACCGTTCCCGCACGCGGTGACGCAGAGGAGTGTCGCGACCGCGAAGGTGGTTCGCAACAGCGGTGTGCCCACGGCTTTTTCATCCTTCCTGCCATCGCCCATCGGCTGTCGCCTCATCCGGCCAAGAACCGCAGGAGTGTGCCGTTCTCGCGGTACGTGGCGAGTCGCCTGTCGCCTCGAGCACGGTGCGAATCTGACGGCACCATGATACCAGGAGTGTCGAGGGGTACGCAATGGGGCGAGCCGGCCGGCTCTTCGATGCGAGCCGGCCCGGCGTCTTCAGCTCGCGAGGCGAAGGTCTACCTCTTCGATGGGATGGACGCCGTCGATCACGAACCGTTGGAAGTCCTGGTGGGTGGAGTGCAGCACGTTGCACCACGCGATGCGCATGCCTCTCAGCGCCTCGGGACCGTCGGCCTGAAGGCTCATCACCTTGCCGGTCAAGGGAAACTCCTCTTTGGATTCGGGATGGATCAGGATGACCTGGACATGCTTCCCCTCATCGACAAGCAAGGGGGAACGCAGGAAATACCTGCCGCTGGCCATGGAATGCTTCTGAAATCGAAAGAGCTGCAGGAAGTCTCGAGGCCTCACGTAGAACTTCATCGGGCCTCCCAGCGTGCAGATCACGCGGCGCCAGTCCTGCTCCGGCACATCGCGTCTTTGCAACGACAGGTAGAAGTGGTCCCACTTGCATTTCTCTTCGGCGGCCATCATGAAGAACTTGACCCCCATTCCCGGAAGCCTGCCCGCCTCGGAAGCCTGCGGGTCCCGGATGGCCCATGCAGCCACTGCCATGACGCGGACGTTACGAGCTTCCCCACCATCGAGCGACGGCACGGTGAGGTTGAGCTGGAACAGCTCTCCCTGTCGTCGTGGGGTCTCGGTATGAATGAACACACCGTGCCTCCCGACGCTCGTCACCGTTCCTTCGATCTCTTTCTGGCCATCCCGAAATGTCGCCGGCAAGCTGAACTCATACCGCTTCGATGCTCGACGTTCGCCAGTACCCATGGCATTCACTCCTCGAGGGCGTCAGGGTCGATTCCCAATCCACGCATCCTGTTGTCAAGCTGGTGCGACCCGCGTCCACCGCAACGCCGCTTCCGCCGACCCCTGCTGCCGCCACCGGGCCGGCACCTGCCTCGAGCAGGCCCAACCAGGAAGTCGGCAGGACTGCCCGCGATCTTGAGCCCAATGCACCTTTTCGTCCATTGCAGGGGGCTTTCTGGTGGGGAAAAAGCGGAAGACGCCGGGTGCGGGACGCCGATCAGACTGGTGGGGTTTCCTGGCCGAGCCAGTCCTCGAACCTGCCCGGCCAATCGGCGCTCGTCCTATTCGCGAAGAACTGGCGGAAGAGAGTCTTCATCGTGGTGGTGAGGACCTCGAGCAGATACATGCGTTCGTAGACCCTTTCCTCATCGCCCTCCTTGACCTCGACCGGGAGCTTGAGGTTCTTCAGCTCGATCCCGATGGGTCCGAGGGCGATGGTGAGGTACCACTGGTGCATGCCGCGTTGAAACCCGACGCGGGCCTCCACGGGCTGCTTGCCGGACCGGAAAGTGAGCTTGGCTTCTGGAGACGCCGAAGGCGATTCGCCCACCATGGTGGTCACACCAGGGACATCTCCGTCGTCGAGTTCCCGAAAGATGACCTTGTTGTCCAACCACAGGGTGATTTCCTCGTCCTTGCCGGTGTCGACCGTTCCCGTTCCGAGCGATCCCCGGGCCTCCGCGGGAGGGGGTACAACCGGCTCGAGACTGCCGCCGGGTGTGGTGCCGGGAGCGGATTCGGGTGCCTTTCCGCCGCTCTCCGCAGCCTCGCCGCCGTTGTCTGCCGCTTCGTCGACGTTCTCCGCTGCCACCGGCGCCAAGGAGGGCTCGGTAAGCCTGAAGTAGCCGTCGTGCGCTTCACTTTCGTGCCAGAGCCAGGTGAGGAACTCGGCGCCGAGTCGGTATTCTCGCCCCTTGAGCGGATTCCCCGTGTGCCAGCCGTCCACGTCATCCGGCACCTTCCGCTCCGCAACCCCGCCCGGGATCCAGGCATCCACGCGCGCCTCGATGGTGTCCCAGTCCCAGCGCTCGGCGAGCCAGTCCACCATCCGTTCCGGATGGATGATGAGTCCGAACGTGTCATGGAGCAGGCCGTGGACGTAGTCGATGACGGCGTCGCTGGTGGCGAAGACGAACACTTCCCCGGTGTTGATGTCCCAGGCGACATCGTAGGTATTGACGGCCGGGAGGGCTTTCGACAGCAGTTCTTCCTCGAGGGCTTCCTTGATTTCAGCGCGGTGCTGCTTGCCGAGCCTGTCGACGTGGCGTTCGTTCATGACCTCGCGATACCTTCTCTCGAGCAGTATCTGCAACAACCGTGCGTTGACGGTTTTCTTGTCCGCGCGCATCGACAACGTGATGTAGTGGTCGTAGAGCAAGGAGTTGAGGGTGAAATCCGCGTCGCCGGGGTCGAAGATATTGACCCAACCCACGAGAGGTTCCTTGGCGCGGTGGCCGAGGTTTTCGCGGAAAGCGTATCGGTTGACCCCATCGACGAAGGTGTCCCGGAAGTCGGGGGGCAGCGACTGGACGGTGCGGAAACGTCGGAAGCTCGAACTTCCGGTCAGCAATCCCATAGATACCTCACGGTGAAGTGTGGGGGTACGTGGCCCGCGACTCGAGCCGGGGGTCATCCTCCCTCCACGAGACGAAAACTTGTGTTGTGATCCGGGCGGGCGGCCGCTCGATCCTGGGGAAGACAAGATAGCAGCTTGGCAGAGAAATGCAAGGGTCATGAGAGGAGATTCGGGCTGGCGTCGCGAGGAGCCGGACCACGCCGGGCCGAAGTGCAGCGTGCGAGGCCGTGGTGCGCGAGATGGCGTGCAGGGGGCAGCGTCACGGCCGCCGTGTGTTCTGGCGGCCTGGTTCAGTGTGGTTCGGCGGCAAGGGGTGGGCACCGGGTGCTGGCGTGCCACTGCGCGGGCGGCTCCGGCCGGCACGACTCGGGTCGAGCCAGCGGGGATAAACGAGACGAGGGCTGTCCCTAGCGGCGAGGGAGCAACGGGCTATTGGCGCTTGCGATGGCGCTTCCGATGTTCCGGCTGAGCTGTTTCATGGCGGTCTGGAACGGGCCGTGGTCGCTGACGAACGGCCTGCTGGCCCCCACCGCGGCGACGACCATCACCGAAATGACGAGAGCGTACTCGGTGGCAGCCTGGCCTCGCTCGCTTCTCACCAGTTTTCGAATCCACTTGCGTAGCCGTCGCATGGTTCCTCCCGCCAATCACGGATTGGAGCTGATATAGCCCCGCCTCACCTGGTTGGGAATGTTGTTGCTCGTCGTTTGATTCTGACCGAGCAGGTCTTGGAGACCCTGTTCGATCGGTCCGCCCTGGGCGAAGAAGCCCTCGTAGGATACGGCTGCCAGGGCAATGACGATGACCGAGACGACCATCAGGTATTCGGTTGCCGTCTGGCCCCGCTGCTCCCGCAGGTTCTTCCTCGTTCGTCCTGGCGCACGGCGCATCTCAGCCTCCTGGTGTGACTTGTCGACCCACGGCACACACGCCCTCTATTGCAATGTACATGGGACGGAATCCGGCTGTCAACGGGAATCGCGCATCCGGCGAAACCTCTTGACAGCCACTCCCGCGTGCGGCTAACTGGAGTCACCCCAACGAGGATTCGTCGCAGCAATGAACCTGGAACAGAAGCTCGATTGGAAGATAAGGAAGCTCGAACTCGCCCGCGAAAAGGATCGACTCGACCCCATTCTGTCTCTGCGTCTTGCCGAAGTCTATTTTCAGAAGGGATACTACCTCGGGAAGGGGGACGAATGGTTCGAAAGAGCGATTGCACGGGTGTCCGAGGCCATCGACAGCGGGCACGCCACGTCCGAGGCGTGCACGTTGCTGGCCAACGCCCTGTATGGTTGCAAAGAGTATGAAGCGGCCGGTGAGGCGTATCGACGGGCGCTCGAGCTGGATTCCAGGAATGCGCTGGCCATCGTCGGGCTCGGCAACCTGGAAAAGCGGCGAGGGGACTACCAGAAAGCCAGGGAATGTTTCGAGCGAGCCGCGGACCTGGCTCCCGATCTCTGGCAGGCGCACTACAACCTGGGCAGGGCCTACTACCAGGAGGCCAAGGAGACCGGCCTCCATCGCTCGCAACCGCTACTCGAAAAGGCCATCTACCACCTCGTCACCGCCCTGCGCCTCGAGCCGTTCGAGAACTTCGTCGGCAACATGCAGAAGGAACTCGGCGAACTGTTCCTGCACACTCGGCAATTCCCGCACGCCCGGAAGTTCTTCACGCGCCTCACGCGCAACGAACGGTACGCCCCCCTGGCACACTACTACCTCGGCCTCACCCACTATGCGCTCGGCAAGTACAACCTCGCCGTCCAGAACTATCGCAACTACCTGAAATACGAGCCGAACAGCGCCCTTGCATACGCCAAGATCGGCCTCGCGCAGCTCGAGCTGGGCAACTACGCCAAGGCACGAGAGGCGTGTCAGAAAGCGCTCGAGATCGAATCGGGCAACGTTCTTGCCCTGTTTACCATCGGTTGCACCCATCTCGACGAGGGGGATCCCCAGAAGGCGCGTGAGGTGTTCGAAAGGGTCATCGATGTCGCCCCCGACTACATCCCCGCCTACGTGGAGCTGGTGAAGGCCCACCATGCCAGCAACGACCATGCGTGGCTGCTCGAGCAGCTCCGCGTGGCGACCCAGACTTTCGAGAGGTGCGAAGGGTACGACGGAGGTCGGTTCTACTACCAGGGGTACAAGGGCACGCAACGCCGGCGTATCGATGTCCTCGTGGCCCAGATCCGCGAAGTCGGGCCGCGCGCGTTCACGACCCTCCTGGACCTACTCAAGGAAGTCAAGACCGACTCGCTCCGGTTCCAGTTCTGGGAAGAACTCGTCTATCTGGGCCGGACCGCCAAGCTCGAAGAGGTGACCCGGCAACTCCAGGAGCCTGAACTCCACTTCTCTCGCGAACTCGGCCGCACCATCCTCATGCTCAGCCGCTACCTCCCGGACGACTTGCTGATGGACGCCTTCAAGGCCGAGGACGAACGCCTCAAACGCGCAGCCCTCGCTCGCCTCGAGGTCAAGGACGATATCGGTGCCTACAAGCACGCGATCGAGCAGATTCGATCGGAGTTCAGCGAGTTCCAGGGATACCTGCTCCGCGCCCTCGCCACAAAGGGCACGCCCGAGGTGGAAGCTTTCCTGCTCGACGCTCTCCACCGGCCAGAACGCCCGATTCGGCTCTCGGCCGCTGTCGCCCTGGTCAACTACGGCAATGAACGCGCCATCGACCTGCTGGAGCGGGAATGTGCCGAATTGCATGGGGCCGAACGGGAGCAGGTGCGAGAACTGATACGTATCGGCAAGGAGAAGCACGCCAGTCTGCACAAAATAATCCGCCTGAGCGACCTGCAGGACCGTGCGCGCATGCAACTGCCCGGGTCGAGGGGAAAACCCCGGCCCACGAGTCCACCGTTGAACCGCTGCTCGGTGTGCGGCCGGGGGCACCGCGAGGTCGGACGCATGCTCGCTGGCAGCAGGCTCATGATCTGCACCGACTGCGTAAGGGACATCTGGCGGGAACGCAGCCTCCTCAGGGCTCCCGTACAGCGGGACGTCCGGTGCAGCTTCTGTCTCCGGTCGGTGTTCGAAGCCGACGCATTCTATGCACGCTCCGGCATTCACATCTGCAATCTCTGCCTCGACTTGAGCATGGGCGTCATCGAGAAGGAGGAGGTCGAGCGGTTCCTGCGGGAGATTCCTTGACTCCGCCGGGTCGTGGTCCGCTCCCCCTCCCGGCCGATGTCCGTTCGTAGGCCTCGATACGACGCTGAACCTTCGGATCGGGCGGAACGCTCTCGACAAGGGCCAGTTCCTGGTATGCAAAGACACTGCCCGCCGCTCCCTCCGCCCGAATCTCCCCCTCGAGAACCTCGAGCTTGCCCCTCAGGAATGCCCCTTCCCGCTCGTAGCGCTCCGCGTCCAGCCGGCCCTCCTCCTCCACAATAACCGTCTTGAGCGTCTCGAGTTCGTCCCTGATTCCGGTAAGCCGCCGGAATCGCTGCTCGAGCCGAAGCGAACGGACGGGGGGCGATCCGCCTCGCAGGACGATTCGCAGATCGACCCGGCCCAGTGTGCGCCCGAGTCCATGCACGCGGACGACACAAGGCGCCCGGTCGTCCGACACGTCCGGCACACCGACCTCCGGAGTGCCTGCCAGGATGATGTCGATTCCGGGTATGTCCCGGAGTGCCTCCTGGTGCTCGAACAGCAAGTTGCATAGAACTACAATAAGATCCGACTCGGGGCGAAGGCTGCCCACCACGGCGCGGGCGGCAGCGATCGGGTCCATGAATGTGACCCCGCTGCCCGCGACCACTGCTGGTTGTGGCTGCGTCAAGCCGACGACGGCGACGCGCAGGTTCCCTGCACGGAGGCGTACATGGGATGGAAACAGGGGGTCACCGTCGGGACCGATGATGTTGGCGCTGAGCCAGGCGACGCCTGACTTGCGGTCGAGTTTCCGCAAGCCGTCTGCGGTTGCCGCCCAGAGGTCTCTGGGTCCCACCGCGATGGCCTGGGTACCCGCCGCTGCCAGCAGGTCGGCCATGAACGCTGCGTGGCGTTTCGTGGTTTCGTCGGGCTGGATGCGAACCAGGGACCCCCGGAGCAAGGCGTTGCCGGTGTCCAGCATCAGCACAGGTTGCCCCTCGGCCCGCACCTGTCTCAGCACCGTGGCGCGCCGGGCGAAACCGCCCATCGGGCTCCCCGGGCATCCGCAGGGTGCGTACTCTCCTTCAGCATCTCCAGCGAACAGGATGGTGAGCGGGATCGGCGTTTCTTCCCCGGCTCGAGTTGCGGTACAGAAGAACAAAAGGCCGACGGCAACGGACAGCGCGAACCGGTAGTGCATCGATCTCCTCTTTCGTGTGCTCCTCTTCCCGGCGCCGAGCATGCCTTTCGGTGTCACCGGGGGCGATCCCGGCCTCAGTGCCGGCGGGTCGGAATCGTCTTGCGTCTCCTCAGTGTGGCAGATGCACCGAATCGTGTAAACCGTCGTGCTCGGAAGCGGCTGCATTTGGTGGTTCCCTCGCCGCGATGCGCCTGGCTGGCCACGAATGGCAGGCGACGGCGGTCGACTCCAGTGGCACCGGCACGAGTGGACACGGCGAGGTGCCGGTGATAGAGTGAGGGCATGAACAGGAAGGAGGTTCGTCACCACCGGCGCCGGGTCGTGGTCGTGGGCATCGTTCTTGTCGCGCTGGTCGGGCCGGCTTCGCTAGGGGCAGTGACGCCCCTGCCTCCGGTGTCCCGGTACGAGGCGCGACGATACGAACGAGAGGCGCAGGCGTGCCTGTCGCGTTTCGGACCGGCGGAGGCGTGCACCATCCTGCTCGACACATCCATCCGATTCGATCCGAACCGGGCCTCGGCCCGGTACCTGTTGGGATGGTCGTACTACTTGGCGGGGGAGGCTGCTCGAGCGTTGGCGGAACTGGCGAGTGCGTACCGGCTGGATCCAAGGTTGACCGACACGTTGCTGCTCATGGGGAACCTGTACCTGGATCAGGGTCAGCTCAGGCTGGCGGAGAAGAAGTACCGGCAGTACCAGGCGATCGAGGAGAAGGATCCCCGGGCGGCCCATGGTCTGGCCACGGTGGCCGTTCTTCGGGGCGATATCCGCCTGGCCGGGAGGCTGCTCGAGCAGGCGCTGTCTCGTGATCCCGATCTTGCCGCTGTGGTCGAGGCGGACCCCCGGTGGGAGGCTGCTCGTGAGGACCCTCGCATTCGGGGACTCCTGGATGCCCACGAGCCGGTTCGCGAGGAATAGGAGCCCGGCGTTCGCAAAAACAATAGCCCCGGGATCCTGTCCGATCCCGGGGCTGACGTTTGCGCTGTTGGGAGAGCGGGACGGCGGCTACATCATCGGCATTCCGCCCATTCCGCCCATTCCGCCCATTCCGCCCATTCCGCCCATTCCGCCCATTCCGCCTCCGGCCGCGCCGTCGTCCTCCTTGGGCTTGTCGGCGATCAAGGCCTCGGTGGTCAGCATCAACCCTGCGATGCTGGCGGCGTTCTGCAAGGCCGACCGGGTCACCTTGGTCGGGTCGATGACACCTGCCTTGAGCAGGTCGGTGTATTTTCCGGCCGCGGCGTCATAGCCGTGGGGCCCTTCGCCCTTCTTGACCTCGTTGACCACGACCGTGCCTTCCTCGCCAGCGTTTTCGGCGATCTGACGCAGGGGTTCCTCGAGCGCGCGGCGGACGATGGCGACCCCGAACTTCTGGACGCCTTCGGTCAGGTCGTCGGTCAGCTTTTCGACGGTCCGAATCAGGGCGACGCCGCCACCGGGGAGGACGCCTTCCTCGACCGCGGCCTTGGTGGCGTTGAGTGCATCCTCGACGCGAGCCTTCTTTTCCTTCATCTCGACCTCGGTGGCCGCGCCCACGCGAATGACAGCCACACCACCGGCGAGCTTGGCCAGGCGTTCCTGGAGTTTCTCGCGATCATAGTCCGATGTGGTCTCTTCGATCTGGGTCCGGATGGTCTGAATCCGCGCCTTTATGGCAGTTTCGGTCCCGGAGCCGTCGATGATGGTGGTGTTGTCCTTGGTCACGACGACCCGTTTTGCGGTGCCGAGGTCACCGGTCTGGAGTGTTTCGAGCTTGAGACCGAGTTCTTCCGCGATCATGCGACCGCCGGTCAGGACTGCGATGTCCTCGAGCATGGCTTTGCGCCGGTCGCCGAATCCCGGGGCCTTGACGGCGCAGACATTCAGGGTGCCGCGCAGCTTGTTGACCACGAGCGTGGCGAGCGCCTCTCCTTCCACATCTTCGGCGATGATGAGCAGCGGCTTTCCGGCCTGGGCCACCCGCTCGAGCAGCGGGAGCAGGTCGCGCATGTTGCTGATTTTCTTCTCATGGATCAGGATGAGGGGTTCGTCGAGGACGGTCTCCATGCGGTCGCCGTCGGTCACGAAGTAGGCGGAGAGGTACCCCCGGTCGAACTGCATGCCTTCCACGACCTCGAGGCTGGTCTCGAGGCTCTTGGCCTCCTCGACCGTGATGACCCCTTCCTTCCCGACCTTTTCCATCGCTTCGGAAATGATGCCGCCGATGGTCGAGTCGTTGTTGGCGGAGATGGTGCCCACCTGGGCGATTTCCCGCTGGTCCTGGATGGGGCGGGATTGCCGGTGCAGGTCCTCGACGGCGACTTCAGCAGCCTTGTCGATGCCCCGCTTCAATTCCATGGGATTGTGTCCCGCGGCGACGAGCTTGGCGCCTTCTCGGAAGATGGCCTGGGCGAGCACCGTGGCGGTCGTCGTGCCGTCGCCGGCCACGTCGCTGGTCTTGCTCGCCACCTCCTTGAGCATCTGGGCGCCCATGTTCTCGAACTTGTCTTTCAACTCGATTTCCTTGGCGACCGTCACGCCGTCCTTGGTGATGGTGGGTGCGCCCCAGGACTTCTCGAGAAGTACATTGCGGCCTTTCGGCCCCAGGGTCACCTTCACCGCGTTGGCCAACAAGTTGACCCCTTTGAGAATTCGCGCTCGAGCAGCCTGATCGTACAGTATCTCTTTTGCCATGTCTGCCAACTCCTCGATACGGCTTTCACCGTCAAGCCAGTTTCCGTCCGCCTTGCGGGCGCTGTCCCCCGCCACCTCGCAAGGTCATCCCCGAACTACTTCTCGACGACCCCCAGGATTTCGTCCTCCCGGAGGATGAGGTGTTCCACACCGTCCACCTTGATGTCCGTTCCGGCATACTTGCCGAAGAGCACCGTGTCTCCCACCTCGACTTGGAGCGGTGTCCGCTCGCCCTTGTCGTCGAGCTTCCCCGGGCCCACGGCCACGACCTCGCCCTTCGCCGGCTTTTCCTTGGCCGTCGTGGGGATGTACAACCCGCTCTTCGTCTTCTCTTCGCCCTCGGATCGCTTTACCAGCACTCGATCGTGAAGCGGACGAATCTTCATGGACAACCTCCTTGTGCTACGTGAATGGCCAGTCTTGGCACAGCGAGCGTGTGCCATGAGACTGTCGTTGATAAGGGATTCGCCCTCGCTGTCTGCCTCACCGGGGCGATGCAGAGTGCAACTCGCCCCCAGCCGCAGTCAGGGCTTCGTTCAAGCGAATCAAGTGTAGGTTCGGCCAAGTCAAAGTCAACCCCCCCTCCTCCACTTTTTTTGCTCCAGGCCTCATTGCCATGACGAGGTTTCGGGGCGTCAATTGTCTTGACAATTTGGCGTCGATGAATACACTTCATTCGTTTGCGATCGTGAGAATGAACTCCCGGCGTTTCGTGGAGCATGAATGGCGCGGATAACAGTCGAAGATTGTCTGAGGAATGTCGAGAACCGCTTTTCCCTGGTCCTTATCACTGCGGCACGTACCAAGCAGCTCATGAGGGGCGCCAGGCCACAACTGGATGCAGCGGTCGATAACAAGGAAGTCGTCACGGCCCTTCGAGAGATCGCGGCGGGGAAGATCGCCTACTATGAGCGCGATCCGGAGCAAACGCCCGCCGAGGCTGCTGCCGAGGAGGCGAAGAAGGCCGCAGCGTCGCGGCGAGAGCAGGAGCCGGCGGAAGCGGCCTCCTCGCCCGTGCTCCCTTTGGATCCCAACGACGGTGCCGAGGAACTCGACGACGCCGAACTCGAGAAGTTTCGCGCCGAATTCCCGGATGCATTCGACGGCTGAGGGGGGCCTGCCCGTCCGTGACGTTCGCCGTGCCCACCTGTCGTCACCTGCCAAGCTGCTCGCCGAAATAGAATAGGGCCGGCCTTCGTTTCGTCAATCAGGATGCCAGGTCGGAAACGCCGAGACGACGACCGGGGACAGGTGTGGTCGCCTCGATGCCCCGGAAGCGTCGGCTCCCGTCACCCGTGGGCGGAAAGGACGGTTGCTGCCATGAGCAAGCCTCGAGCCGCGAAGGTCTCAGAGTTCGAAACCGGGGGCGCCGTGGAATCGCCGGAAGCGGCGATGAAGGCCCTGGCCCAGCGGAACCGCCGGCGAGCTTTCGAGTTGCTTGTCCGCGAATACCGGGATCGCCTGTTTCGGCACGCGCTCTACATGCTGAGGGATCCGGAGGAAGCATTCGAGGCGACCCAGGAGACCCTCATGAAGGCCTATCTCGAGCCCGCCCTGTTCGAGCCGGCGTTCAAGATCAAGCCGTGGCTGTTTCGAGTCATCACGAACCTGTGCTACAATATGAGCCGGGACAAGAGGCGCCGACGTGGCATCTTGAAAGCCGTCCCGCGCCCTGGCAACGAGCCTCCTTTGCCGTTGGACGAGATAATATGCGCGGAAACGCGCGCATCTATCATGGACGCCCTCGAGCACGTTCCCGAGAAGCACCGGTCGATCCTGCTTCTCAAGTACTATGACGATCTGAGCTATGTCGAGATAGCGCAAGTCATGGGGTGCAAGCTGGGGACGGTGATGTCCAGGCTGTCGCGGGCGAGAGACAAGCTGCAAGCCTGCATGAAATCGGAGTAGCCAGATATGCGCTGTGGTCGCGTGCGAGCCCTGCTGCCCTTGCTCTTGGATGGCCGGCTGCCGGCGTGCGATGAGCGGGAAGTGCAGGACCACGTGAGATCCTGCGGTCGTTGTGCCCGTATCGTGAGCAAGGTCACCCTGCCGCTTCCGCCGGTTCCTCCTCTGCCGGAGCGGTTGTTGGAGACGATGCATGTCGAGCTGGACAGCGTGCTGGAAGCGCGTATCCGACGGCTGTCGTGCGCCGGGTGGGAGGGGGGTGGCGGCATGCACGAGGGGACGCGCCCGCGCTCCTCGCCGCTCAGTTGGGTGTCCGGGGTCCTGGTCGGGGCCGCCGCGAGCTGGTTCGTTCTGTTCCTGGTGCCGGAGTTGGGACCGTCCCATCGAGCGTCCGGGCCGGCTGCCGGCGACGTCGGGGTCCTGCCCGGAGCCCCGGCGACGGTGGCGGGACTCGAGCCGGCCCCTTCGCCGGTGGCGGAATTCGTTGCGCCGTCCGGGTACCGTGCCTCGGTTCCGCCGGTGCGTTGCTATCCCGCCACGTTCTTCATCTCGGGTGGAAACCGGTCCCTGCTTGGACTCCATCAGCCCCGGCCACCCTGGCGGTCGGGGTCGCGGTCCTACCTGGAGGTTTCCACGCCCGAATGGCTGGAGTTCACGCCGGCTCGAGCCGCCACGCTGCCGCAAAGTGAGTAGCGGGGCGTCCCTGCCGTTCACCGGCGGGGACCGCAGCGGGGACGTTCGCCCCCGCCGGGCGTCTCCGCCAGCTCCTGGGCGGTCATTTCGCCTGACATTCCAACCGGATAGCCTGGAATGCACGCCTGGACTCGCAACCCCAAAGAACATGGACATCCTGGATGCCAGTCGCTATAATGGCATAATCCATACGTGTGTGCCCGCAAGAAGGGGCATTTGGAAGTCGCGCCGCCGTGTCCGGCGCGTCGTACTGGGCATCCGGCCCTGGTGTGAAGAGCGGCTTCCTGATCAACGTCAGGTACGTGGAGCCATCCGTGATGGGGCCCCTTGCCTCCACGCACCCTGTGCACGGCTTCGCAAGCAGCCGTGGGGAGTAGCGACGTTTGCGCTCTCGGTCTTCCACCGCGACCAGCAACAGGCAGTCGCCCCTGCCGGCACCGGACGAGGGGCGCCTGCAAGACGTGGGCATCGCGCGGCTTCTCAGGGCGCACCGTGCACGCAAGCGCACCGGCATTCTCACCTTTCGCTGTTCCAACGCGGTCTGCTACAGGTTGTACTTCCTGGAAGGGGACATCGTAGCTGCCAGCTCCGACGCCCAGGATCTGCGTTTCGGCGCCTTCCTCTACCGGCTGAACAAGATCACCCTCGAGCAGCTCGAGGAGGTCCTCGAGATCGCCACCGCCGAGCAGCAGTTGGGTGAACTCCTCGTGGAGAAGGGGTTTCTTTCCTCCCAGGAGCGGCAGGACTACCTCAAGGCCCAGTTCCGCGAAATCCTCAACACGGTCTTCCTCCTCGAGGGGGCGGAATACGACTTTTCCCCGCAAGAAACCATATTCGCCGAGAACCTCCAGCTTTTCCACGATTCCGACGAACTGATCGACGACGGCGAGCGACTCCTGGCCGACCTGTCTCGATTCACCCGCGACCTCGAGGCCAATGACCGGGTGTACGAGATCGTGCGGCCGGACTTCGTGCCGGAGCGCAGGGAACAGGAAGAGCTTCTTCGCTATGTCGATGGGAAGCGAACGGCCGCGGAGATCTTCCACCTCAGCCCGTTCGAGAGGATGGCGACGGCCCGCACCCTTCGCCTGCTGTTGGCACAGGGTGTCATCGAGGCAATCGGAGTGCGCCACGAGCGCAAGGAGGAACCGGAAACCGAAGCGAACCCCCGCTCCGAACAGCGGGAAAAGCTCCCCGCGCCTGTTCCGCGCGAGCCGGATGACCATCTGGTCCTGAATGCGAAAACGGTCGTCCGCGTCGGCAGATCCGGCTCGGAGGACATCGAGGCGGGCCTGTTCTTCTCCGCCCAGTCCGTGCTCGACCGCGTCGACCTGAGTCATGTCGAGCCCCACGACATCGTGCATGCCCACCCTCCCTACGATGTGGTCGAAACCCTGGCCGCCGAGGACGATGACCATGAGTCGGACGAGGTGCTCGAGGAGGTATCCCCAGCGCACGGAGCGGAAGCCGGCCCCGCGACATCGAGCGATGCGGACCTGGTCGAGCAGGTCGTCGTGGACGATCTCGACGAATTCCCCATCGAAATGGATAGCGAAGGAGACGGCCTCAGCGAGATCTTCAGCAAGGATGGCGAGGGCGAAGTCGGCGAGGACGACCCGGGGTACGCTGCCTCCGACGCGGAAGCACTGCTCCACATCGCCACCGATGACATCGAGTTCCAGGAGACCTTGTTGGACACACCGTTGCCGGGTCGAGGCGGCGGTGCGGAGGTGATTCCCGGCAGCCCGGCCTCGGCCAGCACGGAAGCCGCGCACGCGCCACCAGGCACGCCGCTCCGGCATGGGTTTCCCGAACACCCCGACGTGGCCGAGGTCACGATCGAGGAAGAACTCGACGACGAGGAGTACGATGTTCTCGCTCGGCACATCGCGTCGATGGAGGGCTCTTCCCGGGTCGAGAACCTCGAGGAGGCCGCCGAGCAGGGTATCGAAGCCGCCGCTCGAGAAGACTCCGGGTTGGACGACGTTTCCCGAGAACGCCCGGAACTTCTCGCCGAGCAGCCTTTGTTCAGCAAACCCCCGGTCCTCTCCGACCTCTCCGATGACGAGATCGTGATAGAAGACGGCCTCGACGAGGTCCGCGAAGAGCCGTTGATGGATACGCCGGCGATTCTTTCCGGAACGGTGCCCAGGCCTGTCGGGGACGTATCCCAGGACCGGATCAGCGACGAACAACAGGCGATCCTCGACAGCATCACGGGCATGTTCAAGAAGCCGGGCGCCCGCGCGGCTCTCGGCGCCCCCCCCGCCTTGCGGGAAGAGCAACCTGGTTCAGCAACCCCCGAGCCAGCTTCGTCCGGCCACCTGGACCCCGGTGCCAGGCGCTGGCTGGTGCAGCACGGCGCGGTTTTCAACGACGTTTTCGCGACCATCGCCTCGCACTTCCGGAAAAAGCTGGGCGACGAGCAGACCCGGCAAGTGTTCGAATCGTTCTTCATGCCGGGCAACAGCAGCTTTCCCGAGCTGTTCATCGATGTGCAGTTCGATCCGGACGGCAGGCTGGACTCGAGCACAATGGTCGAAAATCTGCTGACCTACGGGACGCACCACCCGGCCGAAGTGTTCGACGCCTCGCTGAACGAAGTCTTCTACTTTCTCATTCGCGACATCCATCTCGTCCTGGACCGTGCCGAGCAGGACGCCCTCATGGAGGTTGTCATGCCGCTGCGTGACCGGCTGTTCCAGGAACGGTGCCCAGGCACGTGATTTGCTTCCGTTCCTCTCCAGGAGGTGCTCGTCACCCATGTCCCGGTCTGCCCTCTCGACCCGCTCGCGCGCCCCAGACCGTCCTGTCGGGACCACCGGCCACCTGGTGGAGGCGCTCCTCTTCGATCTCGATGGGACCCTCGTGCATTCCCTGCCGGACATCGCGGACGCCATCAACGTCGCGCTCCGGGCCGAAGGCGCGCCCCCGTTGACCCTCGAGGAGGTCAAAGCCCGGTTGGGACAGGGAGCGGCCGCGATTCTCGCCCCCGCGCTGGACGAGACCGACCCGTGTGCGGCCCGCGTCGAGCGGGCAGTGTCCATCTTCATTTCCCACTATCGCGCCAACCTCGCCCGCCGCACGCGCCCTCGACGCGGTGTCCCCGAGGTCCTTGCTCACTTCCATGCCGTTCCCAAGTTCGTGGTCTCCAACAAGCCGGAAGCGCTTGCTCGAGGCGTCCTCGACGCGCTGTCGCTGGCCGGGCACTTCGAGGGGATCTATGGAGGTGACAGTTTCGCGCGAAAGAAGCCGGACCCGGCACCCATCGTGCAGCTTCTCGACCGGTACCGCCTGCCCCGGGCGCGAGCGGTCATGGTCGGGGACTCCCCGGTGGATGTCCAGGCAGGGAAGGCGGCGGGGGTCATGACCTGCGCTGTGCTCGGCGGCTATTCCAGCGCCGGTGCCCTGTCCGGGGAACACCCGGACGTTCTCCTTGGAGATATGGGAGGGTTACTCCGGGTTTTTCGCCCTGTCCCCTGAACATGGCGGCCCGGCAGCGCCGGCCGGGAGGCGTGGGAGGAGCGAGACGCAGGTGCCGCTGGCTGTGCCCGCGGAAAGCGGGGGACGAACGGGCCGGCAACGCCCACCCGAGTCAACGATTCGACTTCTTTGTTCGTCCGAGCACGCCCGGCATCCATGCCGAGGCCAGGGCCAGCACTAGGCCGCAGAACGTTCCCCCGAGCTGCCATGTTCTCCCTTCGGGGCGGAACTCGAGGATCACGTCGTGCCGGCCTGCGGCAAGGGAGATCGCTTGCTGATACCCGTTGGCCAGCATCACCGGGACCTCCTTCCCGTCGACTCGAGCGTGCCAGCCCGGGTACCATGCCTCCGGGATAACCAGGACCGCCCCCTCGCCGGCGTCCACCTGGCGTGCGGCCTTGCGTTTGCCCCCGTCGCTGGCCTCGATGGAGACCGCGCGGAATTCGGTCCTTGCCCTGCCGCTGGGCCGGGCGCTCGCGCCGGCCAGGGAGCCGCTGCTGCCGGTTCGCGGTGAGCAGGCCGGGATCGCCTCGTGCTGGACGCCTGGACCTGTATCCTTCACCAGGGCGACTTGGTTCCCAGGATTCAGGTCGCCGGAAAGGACGGCCGACAGAGCGCCCTGTCGATGGGGGAACCATGCGCAGCGAGCGACCAGGTAGGCCGGCGGGGCTGTGTCGTCCACTCGCCAGGCTTCGACACGCGCCCGGTCGGATCCGGAGAGCAAGGTGAGCGCAGCGGGCGGGTCGTCCGGTCGGCCGGGAGAGTCCCCGGCGTCGTCGGGCTCGAGGATTCGGCGCAGGTCGGCGGTGCCGGCGGCTCTCGCCGTGACCAGGGCGTTTACGCCGGCGATGCGGGCCAGTCGAAGCTGGGTCTCGATGGGTGCACCCTTCATGGCGGCGAAAAAGCGTGTCGTGTGCTCGAGACGCAGTGCCCTGGCCCCGTCGGCGTAGGCCACGCCCGAAAGCAGGCCGGTGTTGGGATACAGGAGCTGCCAGAGCCAGGCGTAGGATTGCTCCGGCCCCAGCCCCGGAGGGAACACCAGGGGGCCCGGTTCGTAGAGCGGGAGGATGTGGACTCGAGGCGGCGACAGCGAACGGATCAAGGGAGTGGCCAGGTCGGGCGGCCGGTCCAGTGTTGTGCGGTTCATCGGCGGGTTGAGCGTCCAGTTCCCGGACCACAGGTCCATGGCGACTGCGGCGACCATGCCGGCTGCTGCCAGCCTGCTTCCAGGTGTTCGGACAGCGATGTACCCTGTGGCTGCCGCGCCGGCCAGGAACACCCCCTGGCGCAGGATCTCCGGTCGCAGGTTCAGCAGGTGGCTTTTCCATGCCCCGGGAGTCCCGCCCGCAAGGGTCTGTGCGAAAAAAGAGCCAATCGATGCCAGGGTTCCGGGTGAGACCGAGGCGAGGAGGGCGACCGCTGCACCTGCTCCGCCGGCCCACATCCAGTGTTTGGTCCGGCGCCATCGCCCGAGCCCGGTAGCCACCAGGGGGAGGAGAAAGAATGCGGACAGGCTGAAGAACTTCTCCGGGAATCGAACGGCCCGGAGAGGCGGTAGCCAGGCATACAACCGCTCGTACAACGGGTTGTGGCTGCCGAGCGCCATGAACAGGCCTGCTGCGGCGAGGAGCACTGCAGCGCGGACCTCGCCGGAATGCGGTTCACGCCGGAGGGCGAGCGGCAGGGCGGTGGCGATGGCGGGTAGTGCGAGCCAGCCCACGTAGATGCCGTAGAAATAGTGCGGTACGGTCGGACCGCCCGGGACGGGCCTGTACGCCAGGGATTCGGGGTCGAAGAAAAGGTGCGGCTGGATGAATCCCAACAGGTCCGGTAGTGACAGGGACATCGCCGAGGCTTTTGCGAACGAGACGCCGCCGGAGCGCGTCGACCAGTGGAGCAGCTCGAGGAACGGTGCCCACTGGGGGGCGGTCAGCATGAGGGAGAGCCCCAGCGCAGCCAGCGCCGCGAGCCCCGTCGCGGAGCGGCTCGCGCCGGGATTTGCCGCCATGACCCACACCGCCCCCGCCCCGATGGCGAACGCCCAGACCTCGACACCGCCGGCGGTGAACTGCATGGCGAGCGCCCCGGCGAGGCATGCGACTCCCCACCGATGGCGGCTCGCCAGCATCTCCCAGCCCACCATGACCCACGGCCACCAGCACAGGCTCTGGAGCTTGTCGAGTCGATTGACCATGGAGAGCGTCGGGCCTCCAAGGACGAATATGGCTACGGCGACCAGGCAGGCGTATCCGGCGTGGCCCCTCCTGCGGAGCCACACGAAGACGCCAGCCCCACCGATGACGAAATGGGAGACCAGTGCCCAGTGGTAGGCCGAGAAGAAATCCTCGAGCAGGTACCACACCGACAGTGGATAGTAGCAGTTGCCCTGGGGATTGGCGCAGAACGGGTTGCCGCTCAGTACAGAGGATTCCCAGTCGGGAAAGTAGCCGCCATGGAGCGCGGCGGCCAGGGTATGGCGCAAGGGATAGAAGTAGTAGAACGTGTCTCCGAAATAGAGCACCACGGAACCGGCCAGGTAGGGAAGCCACGGCACGATAGCCACGAGCAGAATCAGCGTGGCCTCGAGCCATCTCTGCCCTCGTCCGGCCCGTCCCGTCGTGCCTGCCTTCACACTCACGACCGCTTTTTGAACAGCTCTTGCCAGTGGTCCCGCATGCGTTCGAATTCCGGCATGGAGGCCGGTGGGACCGAGCGATGGAACGTCTTGTGGAAGGAGAGAGGATCCACGATCCGCCCGTTCGGCCTGGCCAGTTCATAGTGCAGGTGCGGCGCGGTGCTCCGTCCCGTGTTGCCGCTTTCAGCTATCTTGGCCCCGGCCGCCACGGACTTGCCAGGCCGGATACCCGCTTCCACCCGGCTCAGGTGCAAGAAGCGGGCAAGCAATCCCGATTCGGCATACTTGATTTCGATGCAGTTCCCATTGATCGAGCGCCAGTTGATTCGAGTCACCTTGCCCTTGTACGGGGATGTCACCGGCGTTCCGATGGGTGCCTTGAAGTCGATGCCGTGGTGCCGGAGCCTGTCGTTGAGCAGGGATGTGATTTGCTCGTACTGCTGGATAGGGCTGTTCTCGAGGGTCAAGGCGAGTTCGACGCCGTTCTGGTCGAAAAACGCACCGTATCGCCACGCCGCGGGCTTGAACCAGTAGGCCTCGAATGTCTGCCGGTGCTTCAGGCTCTTGTACGTGGCGGCTCGGATATCCACCGTGCGATCGTCGGTTATCACACGATAGGCCAACTTGATCCGGTCCCCTTTTCGAATGTCGCTTCGCAGATCCAGGTTCCACATGAACACACGTGAAAAGAAGGCCGACACCAGGTCGCCGATGTCGCTCCCAAGCGTGTCGTTGAACGTGTAGGCCACGTTGCGCTCGACCCTCAGATCGAGAAACCGCACGCCGGATTCCGGGTCCAGTACCTGTCCTGCCGTGTCGGCAACCGTGTTCGAAGCACCGGTCCGCACAGCCTTGGCTTCCTCCTTCGCCTGATCCTGGGCCTCCTCCTGCGCCGCATCCTCCGGATTCCCTTCGGTGATGGTGACGCCTTGCACCACTACCGGACCGGGTGTCTGCTGCTCCGGCTCGAGCCGATCGTGGATGAACAGGAAATAGACGTTCAACAAGAGCGAGCAGATCAACACCACGCGCCCGGCGGTCTGGGCGAGGGTCCTGTTCTGGAGAAACAGCCGCGGTTCAGCCATTCGCAACCCATTCCCGATGATTCTGGACCGCCGAGCCGGCAGGTCAGAAAACACCCCGACCACCCGGCGGTGACGTAAGGGCCGGCCCTACGACCGGTGGTCTCGAGCGCGGGAGCGCTTCCCCGAAACCACCGGGGCCGGCGTTCGTGCCCGGCTCCGCACACGCGGCTGCCGTGAACCCAGCCATGGTACCCGCGCAGCCCGGGAAAGTCCAGGCATAATCTCGCCCTCCTCGCTCCTCAAGGTTCTCGGGCAGTCACCCAGACCTGTTGCCTCGATGTCAGGCCGCTGGCACTTTCGCACACGACCGTCAGCCTGTTCGGGCCAGGCTCGAGGGGCAGCCTGGTTTTGAAATGCAGACTGGTGACCGGTCCGCCGGCCGGATCGTTGGGCAGGCGGATGTCGATCTTGCGATTTCCGCGGTAGAACGTGACTACTTTGATTCCGTCCGGACTGCCAGCTTGTCCGGCGAGCCGGAAAAAGAGATGTCCCCACGGTTCCTTCGGCACGGAGGTCTCGAGCACCACTCGGGGCTGCACGATGGTGACCGCTGCCGTCCATGGCTCGCCGAAATCCAGCTCGCGTTCCAGGCGGACATGGTGGGCCCGATCCCGTACGACAAGCGGCACCTTCACGGGTTCGTCGAGGCTTCTCTCGGCTTCCTTGAGGTCGAAGCTGAGCGTCGCCCCGGCCTCCTCCCCCGGGGCCATCGGGTCCAGGATGGCTCGAGCATCCACCAACTCCACCTCTTTGCGGAGAGGATTCTTGAGACTCACCTGGATCTGGCCGGAAGTCCCTTCTCCCAGGTTGCGTACACGCACGTGGATCTCGACACGCTCTCCCGGCGCGACACGGCCATCGAGGTGCCCCCCGGCATCCCCGCCGGCCACGTCCCGGTACGTAACCTCCAGGTCGAGACGGGGGCCTGGCCGCCCTTCGACGAAAATCTCCCCGTTCCCCGCGCCGACGACATCGAATCGATCGGATAGAAAGCGAAATTCGATGACGCGCAGTCCGGGCGTGGTGCCGGCCGGAATGGTCTTCACCACCCTCCATGTCCTGGTCTCACCCGGCTCGATCCGGCCGAAAAGGAACTCGAGACCGTCGAAAAGGGAGTCGGGACAGTCGCTGAGTACCCTGACCCTGCTCAGCGGCCTGTTGCTCGTATTGGTCAGGGCGACTTCGAGTTGCGCATCGGCGCCTGCCACGGCATGGCCGTTTTCGCTGTCGACGCGCAGCATGATGGATGCGGGGACCGGACCTTCGACGACGAGCTGTGGCGGGGCGGTGCGGCGGGCCGGGGGTCCGACGCTTCTGGACCAGTCGAGGCCCCTGGTAGCCAGGGCGGCGACGATCGTGTCGTGTTCATCTTCTGACAGGGCGTCCGAGACCGGGAGTGCCGCTTCCAGCGTCCTGGTACGGGTGCCGGCGCCTGCTTTGGCCAGCAGTCGTGCGGCGAACCGGATTTCGAAATCCAGCCAACGCGACTCTGCCTTTGGTCTTTCCAGGTCGGGGACGAGGCTCCGGAAGTAGGCTACCGTCCGCCGGGGTGCTCCATCGTCTTCTGCCTGCGGCGTGGCTCGAGGCGTTTGGCTGGCGCCGGGTTCGGTGGAAGGGGCGGCAGGCGTGTCGGCGTTCTTGCCTTCGTCACCGTCCCGCTCGTCGGGTTCCCGGAATCGGATCTGGTCCTCGCTGGCGATCAAGGGCACGAGCAGGATGTCGGGCTGGACGCCGGCGGACTGGATGATGTGTCCGCCGGGGAGCACGTAGCGTGCGACCGTGAGCTTGACCGAGGCCTTGGGCTGGAGACGGTAGACTTTCTGCACGGTGCCTTTGCCGAAAGTTCGGCGGCCGATGACAGTCGCGCGGTCCATGTACTTGAGGGCGCCGGCCAGGATCTCGGCGCCGGACGCTGTGCGCCGGTCGACGAGCACGGCGATGGGCACGCCCTCGAGGACGCTGTGGGAATCGGCGTCGATCCGCCGGACGAGTCCGCGAAGTGCCTTGTCAGGACGGCCTTCGGTACGCACGATGGTGCCCTCGCGCACGAACTCATTCACCATGAACGCGGACTGCTTGAGGCTGCCGCCGCCGTTGCCCCGAAGGTCGACGACGAGGCCCTTGAGCTGTCGGAGGTCGCCGAGGCGGGGGAGCCGTTCGCGGAAGTTGTGCAAGGTCTGGTCGTTGAAATTGGTTATCCGCAGGTATCCCACGTGGTTGGGCAGCAGCAGGACTTCGACGTTCTCGAGGAGGATCTTGCGCCGGATCATGGTGAAGGCCAGGTGCCGCGGCGGGTGCGTGCCGCGGCGGATGTCGAGCGTGACGGGGCTTCCGACCGGGCCGCGTATGCGTTGGACGAGGTCCTGGATGGGCATGTTCACCGTGGACTCTCCATCGACGCGCAGGATCCTGTCTCCTTCTCGTAGGCCAGCTTCCATGGCCGGACCACCCTCGAGCACCTCCACGACCGTGGCCTCGTCCTGCCGGCGCCCGATACGGCATCCGATGCCCGAAAGGGTCCCGCGGCTGCGAAGATTGAAAGCGTCGAGCCGCCTGTCCACCAGGAGCCGGGTCGGCCGGTCGAGGCTGTCGAGCATGCCATCGATGGCGGCATATTCGAGTTCGATATCGTCCATCTCGAGTTGCCTGGATTGGAGATAGAACGCGAACACGCTCGAGAAGCGTGCGGAGATGTCATCCAGGGTGCCGATGGTGGTGGGGTCGAGGAGCAGGGTGCGCTGGCCGACGAGCAGTGCGCCGGGGAGGTCGCCGTCAGGTTCGACCCAGAGGGCGTCCGGGGCCTTGCGGGCCAGGCCTGCGACGCCGGCTGCGAAGAGGGCGGGAGCATCGAGGTCCTCCGGGTGGAGGTACCGTGCATCGAGCAGGCTGATGGTGCGGTGCACGAGTTTTGCCGCAACGAGGTCGTAGGGCGGTTTCTTCGGGGCGTCCTTGGTGCCGGTGGAAGGTACGCTGGGCCTGGCCGGCTGGCTGCTTCGATCGATGCCGTCCGGCTGGCTTGCTGTCCGGGTCACGGTGCCGCTCGGCCGGTCCTCCTGGCCGGATGGCTCGGCAGTGCTGGCCGCTGCGAGCAACAGGCACGCGGCGGGGAGGAGCAGGCGCGTCCACCAGGCGCGGAGTGCGGGCGCCGTGGGGCGGAACGGGGGGGGGACGGTCGCGGTTTTCGGGTCGGGATTGTGCATGGTGGTTCACCCCGGAGCCCGGCGGCGGCCATCGAACGGCAGGCGCGTCACCGGGAGATGGTTTGTTCTAGAGGTAGTAGAGCATGTACTGGAAGACCGCGGCCATGTCGCTGGTCAGGTTGGCCTCTTCGCGGAAGGTGGAGAAGATGACCGTCCCGTACCCTTCGGAAAAGGACACCAGCAACGGTGCACCGGGGTAGGCCATCGGCGTGGTGTCGTTTTCTTCGGTGTAGTGGACGTTGCCGGTGATGTGGATCACCACCTGTGCCGCGGCTTCGTCGAGCAGGGGCCAGTAGGCCAAGTCATACCGGATTTCGACCTTGTCCGCCTGGAGGTAGGCGGCCATGCTCTGGTCCATGACAAGGGCGTCCGAAACGACCTCGGCGACTCCGCGCTCCGCGGCACCGGCCACCGAATCGTCCCCCAGGAAATCGATCGCGTCAGGGAAACTCCTTTCCACGAGGTCGTAGGACCAGTCGGTCACGAAAAGGATTCCCCCGGCGTCGACGAATGTGGCGACGTTGGTCAAGATGTCCGGGTCGTCGATGATGCCCTCCTCGACGATGCCTCCGTTGATACAGATCATATCGAAGCCCAGCATGGCGTTCGTGTCGGACAGGAAGGCGTGCAAGGGGTCGAACTCGGTGCCGTCGACCTGGGTGTAAGCGGTCATGCCCACCTCGTCGAGCATGCGGGAGAAGGTGTCGTATTCGCCGAGCACGACCATGGTACTGATGGAGAGCGGGTCATGACAGGTGGGGTCGGGCAGGGTGGTCAACTTCCCCGCCGCCACCTGGGTTTCGATGCTGGTCTGGTAGGTCCCTTTCTGGATGTAGATCGTCACCAAGGTGGATTCGGGAACGCCGGTGAGCACGAAGTACCCGTCGCGGTCGGTGTAGGTCTCCCGAATGCCGGTGATGACGCCGGATGTATCGTACACATTGGTGTAGACGTGGGCGTTCTCGACCCACCCGTCCCCCGACGCGGCGCAGACTCTCCCCGCGACGGCGCCGGACCGATCGACGGCCGGGGTGTTGTAGTCTTCGATGGCGACTTCGTTGCAGGCTGCGGTGCCGGCGGCGAGCAGGGCGATACCGGCGATCCATCGGTCGATCATGAGCGCTCCAGGGTCGTGGCAGCCGCGTCCCTGTTCCGCTCGAGACCGGGATGCGGGCGCCATCTGCTTGCCGGCCGGGCCATTCCGGCCGGAGCCTGGAAGGATTCTACCACAGGGGCGGCGGGCCCTGCCGTTCGAACTCCTTGTAGAGGGATCGGGGAATCACGACGCAGGAGAGCACTTCGTTGGCTCCTTCGCCGATACGTGCGAGGAGGGCGTCGCGGAGGTGGCGCTCGATGCGCGAATCCTGCACGTAGCCGTACCCGCCGGCGAGTTGGATGGCCCGTTCGCTGACCCGGACCGCCACCTCGCTGGCCTTGAACTTGGCCATCGCCGCCTTCTTGATGATATCCCGCCCCTGGGTCTTGAAGAAAGCCGCGTCATAGGCGAGGCCGCGGCTCGCGGCGATCTCCACCGCCATCTCCGCACACTCGCGCTTGACGTTGTCGAGGTCTTTCAGGAGCTTGCCGAACATCTCCCGTTCATGGGCGTATTTGAGCAGCTTCTCGAGCGCACCGGTGGCTATGCCGACCGACCATGAAGCGATGGTGATCCGGCCACTGTTGAGCATGTGCATGGCGTAGTTGAATCCTCGTCCCTCCTCGCCGACGAGACAGTCGGCCGGGACGTGATAGTCTTCGAATATCAACTCGGCGGTGTTCGAACTCCGAACGCCCATCTTGTCCTGGATCTTGTTGGTCTCGAACGTGCCTTTCCACCCCTTCTCCACGACGAACGCGCTGATACGTCCATCCTCCCCTCGAGCCATCACGAAGAAAAGGTCCGCGGACATGCCGTTGGTGATCCAGTACTTGGTGCCATCGAGCAGGTAGCCACCGGTCTCCGGGTCGCGTCGCCAGGAGGTCTTCATCGACTTCGCATCGCTTCCACTGCCTGCCTCCGAGAGGGCGAACGCCCCGAGGAGTTTGCCCGATATCAGGTCGTTGACATACTTGTTCCGGAGCGCTTCGCTGCCATATCTCGAGATGCCTTCGGCCATCGTGCCGTGAATACCGACGCCGAGGGCGAATCCGGCATCGGCCTTGGCGAGGCTCTCGAGGCCGGCGTTGTAGAAGCTGAAGCAGGCCTCGGCCCCGCCATACTCCGCCGGGAAGGACAGCGCCATGAATCCCAGTTCCCCGAGCGTCCGGAAGAGATCCACGTCGAAGACCTCTTCCGCGTCGTTGGCGGCGGCTCGAGGCGCGACCTCCCGGGTGAGGAAGTCGTTGATCGGGCCCTGGAGGAACGACAGGTACATCTCGTGGTCCGGGTCGGCATGGTGCAGCTTCCAAAGGGCGTCGGCCTGGTCGTCGACGAAAAACGCCATCTGCTACCTCCTTCGTGTGTGCCTGCTGGACGGCTCCGGAACCCGCCCGGCGTCCAGAATCGGTTGGGGACTGTCTCTTTGCATGAACCGGTTCGAGTATATCCTTGAATCGGGCGACTCACCACACCAAACTGGGGAACCTGGGGCGGGGGCGCGGGCAAGGGGCTCACCGGCGGGCTCGAGGTGGTTTCGGCAGTTTGACGACCACCCGCGCCACGGCTATGCTACCAGGATGATACCTGACACCCGCCATGACACCGGGTCGGGCGATCCGGGGCAGCGGAATTCGCCGAACGTGTGCAGCGTCGGCGCTGGAGGTGCGGCCCCGTGGTCATTCCAGCACCCCGCGAAGCCGGGGCGGCGCGGCGGATCCGGCCGTCTTGCCGCCGTGGCTTGCGGTCTTGCCATGGTTGTCGCAGGGAGCCGGGCCGGGCCGGTGATTGCCGGGGATGCCCCTGTCGCTGGGCAGGACGCGGCCGTCTCCCCACCCGCCGGGTTCAAGCGGATCGTGGTACGAGGCTACGTGCGGGACGCGACCACCAAGGCCCCCGTCCCTGGCGCCGTCATCCGCGTGCAAGGGGAGGGTATCGAGGTGCGCACAGACGGTTCGGGGGCGTTCGTTCTCCCCCCGCTCGTCCCCAGGACCTACATCCTGGCCATCGACGCGGATGGGTACGCGGCCTCCGCGGTCAAGGTACGGCTCTACGACGAGACGCTTCGTCCTACGATTTTCCTCAACGCCGGGCGGGACAAGGTCTTCGAAGAAGAACCGGTCGATGTGGTCGTCACCAAGGTGACCGCTCCGCGTCCCGTGGAACACGTGCTCACGGTCAAGGAACTCCAGCACGTCCCCGGTTCGTTCAACGACGCGGTCAGGACGGTGCAGAATCTGCCGGGCGTCGCGCGGAATCCCCTGGGCCTGTTGATCGTCCGGGGGACCGAGCCACAGGACACGGGCTACTACATCGACGGGATCCGGGTTCCGATGATCTTCCACTTCCTGGGGCTGCACACCGTGGTCAACACGGACATGCTCGACCAGGTCACGTTCCTGCCAGGCAACTACAACGTTCGGTACGGGCGCACCTACGGCGGCGTGGTGGACATCACGACGACCGAGAACGTCCCCTACGAGTGGGGGGGATACCTCGGCGTCGACCTCCTGAACACGCTGGTCATGCTCGAGGTTCCGATCAAGCCCGGCGCGGGCATGTACTTCTCCTTCCGGCGGGGCTACATCGACCTGGTGCTGCAGAGCGGTATCGAAGCCGTCGAGCGGGCTCGAGACGCACCCGTGGACGTGGGATTCATCCAGGCGCCGATGTACACCGATTTCCAGGCGGCATACAACCAGAGGATCGGCGCTCGGGACTTCCTGCACATCCTGGCCTTCGGCGCCAAGGACGTGATCCGCATGGTCGCCCAGCCCCCCGCCTCGGTGCCCCCGGGCCTGCGGGGCGACAGCGAGGCGGGCGCCGACAACAGCTTCTACAAGGTACTGGCCCGATGGCGGCACTCGGGCCGGGACGTCATCAGCGAGCTGACGATGTCGTTCGGTCCAGGCCTCCAGAACTACACCTTCGGCGGCATGCAGATCGCCGCGACCAACCTGGGGCTCGTCGTGCGGGAGGACCTGCGGTTCGGTGTCCCCGGGTTTCCGGGGCTCATCCTGCGCGCCGGGCTGGATGGGTTTGTCGGCCAGTACCGGATCGACCTGGAAATGCCCTTCGATCCCTACACCACCGTGACGCTCGATCCCCTGGGCGAAACCGAGGCCACGACCGTGCTGGTACAAGGCTGGTACATGGCCCCAGGCGTGTTCGTCGAGGGGGAATACGACCCGGCGCGCTGGCTGAAGCTGGTGGGGGGCATCCGCGTGGACCCGCTCCTGTTTCCCGGCCAGTACAGCACCCTGTGGGTCGACCCCAGGCTCTCGGTCGCGGTGAAACCGTGGCGCCGCACGACCTTCAAGACAAGCCTCGGCCGCTACGGCGACATCCCGCCCCCGTTCGCCATCGACAGCGATTTCGGCGGCCAGACCGACATCGAGACGCCCTACGCAATCCAGGCGTCGCTGGGCATCGAGCAGCGTTTCACCTCGTTTCTCAACCTCGAGGTCACGGGATTCTACAGCGATCTCCGGCGGCTGATCATCATACCCTCCACGCCGGGAGCGGTGGACGGCCGACCCGACTTCACCAACGAGGGCCGAGGTCGAAACCGGGGGATCGAACTCCTGTTCCGGCACGACCCCGCCAACGACTTTTTCGGCTGGGTGAGCTACACTCTCCTGAAGGCCGAGCGGCTGGACGGGCTCGAGCCCGCAACCGAAGAGCAGTGCGCCGACCCGGATTTCCAGGGGCCGTGCTGGTATCCGTTCGACTACGACCAGACCCACATCCTCACCGTCGTGGCCAGCTACGACCTCCCTCGAGGCTGGACCCTAGGCGCGCGGTTCCGGTACTCGACAGGGACACCCTACACCCCGGTGGAAGGCGCGGTGTACGATGTGGACAGCAACGACTACGACCCCCTTCCCCAGGCCTACGGAGAGGTCAACCAGTCGCGGCTCCCGTCGTTCGACGACTTGACCCTGCGGGTGGACAAGAAATTCTCGTTCCGCCACCTGGAACTGAACACCTACCTCGAGGTGATCAACGTCTACAACAAGTGCAACCCAGAGGCGATTGCCCACAATTTCGACTACAAGGAGGAGGCCTATGTCTGCGGACTGCCCATCTTCCCCAACCTGGGCGTCAAGGCGGCCTTCTAGCATGCTTCTGCTACCGGTCCTGGCCGTTCTCGGCTCGTCGTGCAGCCCGGATTTGACCCCGGTCACCGCCGTGACCAACCTCCGCGTGCTCGCCGTCGCCCTGGACCCTCCGGAAGTCGGCCCGGGGGAGACCGCCACCTTCCGACTCCTCGTCACGGACCCGGCCGGAGAGGGCCGCGATCTCGACTGGATGGTCACCCTGTGCACCCCATCCGACGCCACGGGAGGATGCGTCGAGTACGATGACATCACCGAACGGTACGCCGGTCCGGGTGCCTCCTCGTGCCAGGAGGAGACTTGCACGCGTATGTGCGACCAGCTCTGCCAGGACGACACCTGTTCCGGGGCGGACTTCTTGTCGTGCTGTATTGCATGCGAATTCAGAACATGCTGCGTTCGTGGCGGCACCGGCACGCCGGTGGACGGCGTTCTCGAGGTCGACGGCAGCGATTTCCCTCCGCTCACCTTTTCGGGCAGCGTGCTGGCCGGCCTGTCCGAGGCCGAGGCGGAGGAAGGGGCCAATGCCCAGCTTACCATCCTGGTGTGCGAATCCGGGGTTTGCTTCGAGCAGGTCCAGGAGGGCGCGGACAGCGGCGAAGGGGGGGGCACCTCACTATCACCGGACACCCTGGCGTACGTGCTTCCCCCGGATCAATCGGCGGTGGCCATCAAACGGGCTCGAGTCTCCGGGGCAGACCCATCGGAACGCAACGTGAACCCCGGCCTCGAGGGCATCCTGGTCGACGGCGTGCTCCACCGGGACGGAGACAGCGTCGAAGTCCCGTTCGAGACGGCGGTGGAGCTGATCCCCGTTCTTTCCAGCGGATCCATCGAGCACTATGCCTACCAGGCGTCGAACGGGACGGTCGAGACCCGTTGCGAGGCGGTCTACCATTCCTGGTATGCCACGGACGGCTCGTTCGAGGAGGCCTACACGGAGCCGGATCCGGAGATGGGGTGCCTCTACGGCGGAGGCACGTTCGTCGAATCCGGCAACCTGTGGACCGCTCCGGCGTCAGACGACGTCCACGACCAGGAGCCGGTGCTTTTTCTGGTTGTGCGTGACCGGCGGGGCGGGATGGATTGGCTGTCTCTGGACATTATCCTGCGTTGAACGAGGGGGGGCACATAGGCATTGCCCGTACTTGTGCCGGTCGGCGCCGATCTGCTCTTTGATGTAAGGCAATAGGCCGGGAGCCTACTGCTTCATGGCGACCTCCTTGGTGGAAATCGTGCATTTCAAATGCATGATATCAAGTGTGGTTCGGACGCTATCCCGACCGGCACGCCCGGGGGCTTCTCGCAGCCCCTGGACAGCCTGCCCGGCGCCCGGCGTTCCCGTCTGGCCGTTCTGATTTACATGGTCCGGGGAACCACCTACGATAAGGATCAAGATCGAGGGGGCCACGGGATTGGACATCACCGGCGACCGGCGAAGTATTTCGCGGGTGCACGTGTGGGTGGTGACCACCGCGACCCGGTTGTCAAAAACGCCGGGCATCCTGGGAGGAACCATGAAACAGACATTGCCGTCGACGAGCGGGCGTGGCAGCCCGCGAACACGAACAGGAGGTGTGGTCGTTGCCTGCGCCTCTGGCCTGCTGGGCGCCGGCCTCATCGCGACGATGGGGGCGTGTGATGCAGGCGGGTCCGAAACGGGGTCGTTTGCCGGAGGAGCGGTGGCGGCCTACGCCCTGGCGACGCAGCAGGACCCGACGCCGGGGCCGTGCCTCGAGCCGGGGGATCCAACTGACGAGGCCTACGCCATCGCGACCGGCCCGATGGAGGGTGAGGTCATCCTGCCCAACGGGCGAGCGGTGACGCCCTGGGGCGACCAGGTGTTCGTTGGTATCTTCCCGTTCAACGTGGTGGTGTCGCCGGACGGGCGATACGCCTACACGTCGTCCGGGGGTGACGGTCCCGACGTCATCGAGCAGGTGGACATCCTCCAGCGCCGGGTGGTGGCGTCTATCAAGTTGAGCCACGTTTTCCACGGTCTAGCCCTGGATGCCGCCGGTGAGACCCTCTACGTGGCCGCCGGCACGTCCGACCAGGTTCACGTGCTGCGTACCGGCGAGCCGGGCCTGGCGCTCGAGGCGACTTGGGACGTGGGGAGGTTGCCGACCGGGCTTGCGTTGACGCCGGACGGGACCCGTCTCCTGGTCGCCGCGACCTTTTCCGATGAGATCGAGGTGCTGGACGTCGAAACGGGCGAGGAGATTGCGACCATCGGCACCGACCGCACGCCGTACCAGGTAGTCGTGACATCGGATGGGGCGAGGGCCTACGTGTCCCAGTGGCGGGAGGCCGGCGTTTCGGTCATCGATCTGGCGAGGAACCGGGTCAGTTCGGTCATCGAGACCGGGAAGAATCCGTCCGGGCTGCTGCTGTCCCCGGGAGAGAACTTCCTGTATGTCGCGGCGGCGGATCACGACACGGTGGAGATGTACGACACATCCACCGGCCGGCTCGAGCGGCTCGTGCAGGTGGGGAGCGCTGCCGACGGTTTGCGGGGTGTGTCTCCCAACTCGCTGGCGCTCTCCCTGGATGGTTCGAAGCTGTACGTGGCCAATGCGGGCGACAACGCGGTCGAGGTCTATGACGCCTGGGATCTTGGCTTTATGGGGGCGATTCCCACCGATTGGTATCCCACGGCGGTGACCTTGACGCCGGATGGCAACACGCTCCTGGTGGCGAACGGGAAGGGGGAGGGGGCGGGCCCGACACCGAACGGGGTCGAGGCGAGCGATCTCATGCCAGGCACGGTCTCGTTCGTCCCGACGCAGCTCAGCCCGGCGCAGCTTTTCGAGGGATACGTCCAGGTCGCCCTGAACAACACGCGCCCCATGCGTCTCCACGAAATCGATTGCGACGGCAAGATGTTCCCCATACCTCCTCCTGGAGGAGTCACCCCCATCAAGCACGTGGTGCTCATTCTGCGCGAAAACAAGACCTACGACGCCTATCTCGGGGATCTCGAGGTGGGAGACGGGGACCCCGGCATGGTGCTTTTCGGGGAACAGGTCACGCCGAACACCCACGAACTTGCCCGGCAATTCACCTTGCTCGACAACTTCTACACCGACTCGGAGGATAGTGACCAGGGCCACTTGTGGGCGACGGCCGCGTTCGTCAACGACTTTTCGGAGCGGATCAACGCCGAGGGTATCCTGCTCGCCACCGGAATCGGCGGCGGGAGCGACCCGGAGACCCGCTACATCTTCGACGCCCTGCTGCGCGCGGGCATCGACTGGGTCAACTACGGGGAGGCCGTGGGGCTCGAGTTCACCACGATGCACAACATCGACTTCAACTATCCGGGGATCTTCTTCAATCTGAGCGTCCCCGACGAGCGCAAGGCCAAGTACGTCGTCCGCCAGATCCAGAAGGGGGTCATGCCTTCCTTCACCTATCTCTCGTTGCCCGACGACCATACCCACGGCACGGAGGCCTGGAGGCTGAGCCCGGAATCGATGGTGTCCGACAACGACTATGGCGTCGGGCTGGTCGTCGAAGGTATCTCCAACAGCGAATACTGGGCGTCGACCGCCATCTTCATCTTCGAGGACGACCCGCAGGACGGCGCGGACCACGTCGAAGCCCACCGTTCTCCCGCACTCGTGGTAAGCCCGTGGGCGAAGCGGGGACATGTATCCAGCGTCCACTATTCCATCGCGTCGGTGTTGCGCACCATCGAACTCATCCTGGGTATGCCCCCGCTCACTCAGTATGACGCCCAGGCCACGCCGATGTACGACTGCTTCACGGCGGTACCGGACTTCACGCCGTACGAGGCGCTCCCCAGACAGATTCCGGACACCTACAATGTTCCGGAGACGGTCGGGGCCGCCGAGTCGGCCCGCATGGACTTCAGTGGTCCGGACCGGGCGGTTGGACTCGGGCGTGTCCTGTGGAAGTACATCAAGGGGACCGAGCCGCCTCCCATGTTCGGGTCTCGCGGCGTCTCCGGCGAGGACGACCCGGAGGACGAAATCGATGACGAGGCCCTGGAGGTCCAGGCGTTCCTCGACAGGACCTACGGAAGGAACTGACCTGTAGACTGCATCGAACGCCCGGGCGCTCCGGGCCACGGTGAGCCGGATACCGGCGTCCTCGAGCACCGTCCCGGATAGCGCCTTTCTCCCCCAACCTCCGCCCGCACGACGAGTCCGGGACAGCCCTCACCAGGAGGCATTCGGTTCTCCACGGCCCGGGGTTTGTGCTATCCTTGGGTTCGGCGCCGTGCTGCCCCATCAGCGTCGGCCCGAGTGCCGGATCGAGCCGCTGAGGCAGCCCCCGCGCGAAGGGGAATCGTGCCTCGTGCGTGGAGCCATGGCCGGAAGCAGGAGGACCGCGGATATGCCGGACAGCGTGTCCGGGCGAGAAAAGCCCACCGGTATCCTTTCAGAGGAAGCGGAAGCTGAACGTCACGCAGGCCGCGTTCCCGAAACCGGCCGGCCTGGCGCTGGCGCCTCGAGCATGTCTCCCGCGACCGGCGAGGCCGGCCTTCCGCCGGATTCGGAAGGCAGCGCCCCGGGACCCGCCCCGCGGGAGGCCCATGGACCCGGAATCATCAGTTGGCCGGTGGATGAATCGGACGCACATCCTCGAGCGCGACCGGAGCCCAACAGAGAGGACCCGGAGTCCTGGGATCGGCTGGCGGAGATCGCACCTGCATTCGGCCAAGAGGCTCTCCCGTCCCCAGCGGAAGATTTGGCCGCCTACCGCCGCGCGAGGCGTGTTCGCCGGCTGGTGTTTCTTCTTGTCGCCGGCGTGGTGGCCGCGGCCGCCGGTTGGGGACTCAAGCAGCCGGCCGGGAAAGCCCTGGTCGCGTATGCCAGGACGCGCTTGGGCACGTTGGACGATCAGCCCGGGGACACGGCACGAGATGCCGGCAAGGGCATCTCGTCCCTCCTGGACACAGTTGTCGCCACCGGGGATGGCACGGGTGGGGCGCCCGGGACGAGTTCGACAGGAGCGGTGGAATCGACTGCGCTCGGTGCGGCCGCGAGCGGGGACCCACGACCGATCGAAGAGGCTCCGAGAGGCACGGACGTTTCGGAAGCACGGAACGGGGAAGACGGTGACCGGGCGGCGAGCCAGGCACCATCGAGGCCGCTCGTCAACATGGCGGTAGGATATCTCTATCTCAAGACCGTTCCGCCCGCCGATGTCTATATCGACGGAGTCAAGCTGTCCGAGCGTACACCGCTCAGGGGTTACCCCGTCGCGAAGGGACGGCGCAAACTGGTGGTCAAGACCGATAGCGGCGAGACTCGAGGCCCTTTCACGATCATTGTCAGGGCTGGGAAGAAGAAGTTCATCAGGACAATTGTGATCGATCGTAAGAGAAAGCGGAGTGGTGGGAAGTAGTCCGATGGTCACTTTTCCGATGGCTTGCACGACGGGCGCGCGCTATACTCGCGTCCGATTGTCGCTCGAGGCGCTTGCCGGCGGCGAGGCGGCCGTGGCGTACCATAGCCCCCAGGATTCGACATGGCGGGACGAACCGACTGGAAGAGCCTGATCACGCTGGTGGCCATGTTCATCGTGGCCCTGGTGTTCTGGGACTACGCCTTCCTGTATCCCGTGAAGCTGTTCGTGGTGCTGCTGCACGAACTGGGTCATGGCATGGCTGCCATTCTCACCGGCGGGCGGATCGACCACATCGAAATCAGTTCCAACCTGGGCGGAGCCTGCTGGTCGTCCGGCGGCATGCGGCTGGTCGTGCTGCCGGCAGGCTATCTGGGCAGCATGCTGTTTGGTGGTTTGATCCTGGTTGGCGCTGCCCGGTCCCGGCACGACAAACTCATCGCCATCGCCATCGGTGTGGCGACGCTGGCCCTCGTGGCGCTCTTCGTGCGCAACCTGTTCGGGATGGTTTTTGGCGTGGCGTTTGGTCTGGTGTTGGTGGGAGCGGGCAAGTTCCTGTCGCCTCGAATCAACGATTTCATGCTGAAGTTTCTTGGCTTGACGAGTTGTCTCTATGCCGTACTCGACATCAAGGAGGACCTGGTATCGCGCACGGTTCCCGGGTCCGACGCCTACCAGATGTCGCAGGTGCTTTTTTTGCCCCCGGTGTTCTGGGGCGTCCTGTGGATGGGTGTTTCGGTGGTGGTTTCTGCACTCCTGGTTCGAGCGGCCGTTCGGCGATAGTATTGATGGGATGGGGTAGTTCCGTCCAGAATGAAAAAAACGTCGTTCCCCGGGGGGGCGTAAGCTGCTAAGATGTGTCGGTGTCGGGATTCTGACCAGGTGTTGAGCCGTCGGGGTCTCGTTGCGGCATTGGAACGGCACGGATCGAGTTGGAAGACATGGCCCTCTCCGAGGAAAGAACGCCAGGCGCATCGGTGCACGAGGACCCGTTGCGCGCCCGAGGGGTATCGGTGCCTGGCTGGGAAGGGGAGTCCTGGGTAGAGCGGATTCGGCATTTTGCCGGGCTGGCCGTTCCCGAGGCCTACGCCGAGGAACTCAGGGACGATCTTCGGATCACCACGGCGAACAGCCTGTGGATCCTGTCCATCCTGGGCGCGATTCTCTTCCCCCTGTTTCTCATCCTGGACGTCGTGCTGTATCCCGAGAAGGTGCCGCAGTTGGCGGCGGTCCGCGCGGTGACCACGGGGGCCGGACTCGTTCTCATCGTGACCCTGTTCATCACCGGCAAGAGGGGCACGTTGCCCAGGCGTTCCCGCCTCCTGGCCTGGGTTTTCGCGGCCATCTACGCCGGGGGCCTCGATGGACTCATCCTCATCGCCGGGGGTATGGACACGCCCTACTACGCCGGCATGAACCTGGTCATCCTGGCGGCCTCGACCGCGTTTCCCTTGCCGATATGGGAGATGGCCCTGCTGTTGACGGCCATCATTGGACAGCTCAACGTGTTGATGTTTGTCTTCGACCCCTTGGTGGCACCGGAGTTGGTCACCAACGCGAACTTCTTTCTGGGATCCACGTTTCTCATCGGCCTCATCATCAATGCCAACGCCCAGCGGCTCAGGGTGGTGGAGTTTCTGCAGCGCAGGGAGATCGAACTCGAGAAAGCCCGGAGCGAGCGGCTGCTGCTCAACATTCTTCCCAAGGAAGTCGCCGACGAACTCAAGGCGCACGGGCGGGTCCAGGCCCGGCACATTCCCTCCTGCACCATCCTTTTTTCCGACTTCGTGGGATTCACCAGCATGTCCAGCCGGGTGGACCCTACCGACCTGGTTGAGGGATTGGACAGGGCCTTCTCGCGATTCGACGAAATCATCACCCGGAGGGGACTGGAGAAACTCAAGACCATCGGAGACGCCTACATGTGCGCTGGGGGCGTGCTCGGTGACAGCAAGGACCATCTCGTGGCCTGTATTCTCACCGGTCTCGAGATGCTCGATGCGATCGAGTCGGGTGACTTGCGTGCTCCGGACGGCAGCGGATGGCGCATGCGGCTGGGCATACACACCGGGCCGGTGGTGGCCGGCGTGATCGGTAACAAGAAGTTTACATACGACCTTTGGGGCGATACCGTCAACATGGCGAGCCGAATGCAATCCACGGGCCAGCCGGCCAGCCTGAACATGGCAGCCGACATCTACCGCAAGGCGCAGCGCTTTTTCGAAGGAGAGGACCGGGGCTATATCCCCGTCCGGGGGAAGGGACCGGTGGCGATGACCCGGGTCACCCGGCTCCGCCCCGAATACTCCGCGGACGCGGCGGGTCGCAAGCCGAACGACCGCTTCTTCGAGGAGTTGGAGCGATGGACGGAGGAGAATGGGGCTGCCCGGAAGCCACGTGCGGTGCGCGCTCGAGCCGCCCCGCCCCACATACTCCCGGACGAGTTCGATCCGCTCAGCACGTTCGCCATGCTCATTCCCGAGGATCGGGAGCGGCTGCTGGAAGTGGCGGACCACGTGCCGGTCCAGGAGGGGCAGGTCCTTATCCAGGAGGGCCAGGACCTGAGTGTCCTGTTTCTCGTGGTCAAGGGGCTGTTCGGCGTCCGGATCAACCGGAACGACGTGGATATCGAAGTGGCTCTGCTCGGCCCCGGGGAGATCATCGGGGAGCTGTCGTTCGTGAGCATGGAGCCGGCCAGTGCCACGGTGGTCGCGCTGGAGGAGGGGTCGGTGCTGCGGTTCGACCTGAACCGCCTCCAGAGGATGCACAAGGATTTGCCCGGGATCGGGGCTCGCCTGTTTCATTCTTTCGCGCTGGTGTTGGCCAAGCGTGTGCGCATAGCCAACGCCCGGCTGTTTTCCATCGGCACCGAGGGGTCCGTGCTGCCGCCGACTCCCCCCCGGCCGTTTCCGGACTCCGCCGACACGTCGGAGTTGCCCGTGGACCTCCTGCAAGCCCTCCGAGGCCTCCAGATTCACCTCCACCCGCTCCTGGACGCAGACGAGGAGACCGCCCGCCACGCCAGGAAGAAGGTGTCGGCGGCCTGTGACAAGCTCGTGGAGGCCTTCGCCGGGGACCCGGAGGCGACACATGAAGACCTCGCGGCTCGAGCCTGGCTCTCCCAGCGGGAGGTGTCCCGTTTTCTCATGCGGAGCGAACTGGTCCGCGACTGCTACCAGCGGAGCCGGTTGACCCATGCCGTGGTCCACGCGGTCCTGAACAGGACAGCGCTCAGCAACGATCCCCTGGGACGGTTGATCGATGAGTGGTTCATGGAGACGCCGCTGGCCAGGGTGATTCGACAGAGTGCCCGTACCATCGCCGATCACGTCGTGCAGTCCTTTCGACCGGACAAGCCCCTCTGGCGTGTTGCCAGCTTCGCCACCCATTCCGCACCGGAACTCTTCATGGCGCTCGAGGCACTCGAGCACCCGTCCAACATGCGTTTGACCGTGGTGGATGACAACCTCGCGAACCTTTCCGCCGCGGGGCAGAAGGCCGACGTTGCCGGTGTGAGACGCCAGTTCACGTTTGTCAGGGCCGAGGTCGCTGGCGGAAGCCGGGTGCTGCGTACCCGGTTGCGGCTCGTGCCCCAAGATATGATCATTGTGCAGCACGTCTCGGGTGAACAGGACGAATCGACGCTGGTCGACTTCCTCGAGGAGGTCTACTCGCTTCTTGCTCCAGGCGGTACCCTGCTCCTCGGCCAGTTCTTGTTGCCGGAGACATTCCAGGTCTTCATGGAGTATATCCTGAACTGTCCTATCCGCAGCCTGGAGGAGGATGTCATTACGGGCATCATTCAGAAGACCAGTTTCGGTGCAAACGTGGTGCACCTTCCATCGTCCGGGACGGGAGGGTGCTCGTTCATCGAGACCTGGCGCGAGGTATGAGCGCTGGTTTTGCGCCGTGTTACACGGCCGGCGGTGCACGGCGGGCTGAAGAGAATGGACAGTGGCGGGTATTGCGTTGACACGGAGCACGGGCCGCGCCGGACATCTCGAGCTGCCACTGCCCAGCGTGTTGTGTTATCCTGGTTGGCCTGACGTGACTCGATTCATGTTTCTTGCGAGGTGAAAGTTTCATGAACAAACTTGCAGAATTGCTCGGCGCACTGACCAACGAGCAGAGCCAGAGGCTTTTCGAACTGGGCGTCGAAGAGACGGTACCAGAGGGCCGGGTCCTTGTCGAGGAAGGCACCCCGATCGAAACCCTGTACTTCATTCTCGAAGGGCTGTTTCACATCCAGACCCGTTCGGTTCCCGGCCCGCTCGCGATTCTTGGGCACGGCGAAATTGTCGGGGAGATGAGTTTCATAGATCCTCACGAGGCATCGGCCTCCGTGGTCGCCGCCGAGGATTCCCGTGTCCTGGCCCTCCGGCACGCGACCCTGAGGGCCTTTCTCGAGGCGGATCCCGTGGCTGCGGCGAGCATGTACCGTTCGCTGGCCGCGATAGTCTCGAGACGCCTTCGCCGGACCATGGGATACCTGAGCCGGCAGTCCCAGGAGCGTGCGGCGAGCCAGGGGGAGCATTTCAGCCAGATCCGGGAGTTTCTGGATGTGTTCAAGGAAGCCATGCTCCAGTTCGACAAGGCGACCATCAAGAAGGACGTGGCGCGGGTCGCGGAACTCGAGCGAGAAATCCGGAAGCAGTTCCAGGCGTTTACACGCAAGCTGAACGAGACGGTGGGTGGCGGTTCGGACCTCAGCGAAGTGGCCCGCACGCTTATCGGGCAAATGGTGCAACGGGAACTCATGCCCTACTTGCAGATGACCGAGTGTGCGCGGCGGTTCTATGCCAAGCCGCGGGGATATGCAGGGGATTTCTTTTCCATCGAATTGATCTATCGCAACTCTGGGGACGGCACGGGCCATGTCGGGCCGTTGCTGGACGACTGTTTCCTGGCGGAGCCTGCCGCGCAGGCGGTCCGGAATCGGCGGGGGCTACTCGCGCGCGAGATTGTGCGGACGCTCGAGCAGGTCGACGGCAGACCCGCTCGAGTCACCAGCCTGGCGTGCGGGCCGGCGCGGGAGGTTTTCGACGTCTACGAACGACTGACGGAACCTTCGCGCCTCGAGGTCACGCTGGTGGACATGGACACGAAAGCGCTTTCCTTCGTGTCCAACACGGCCACGGAACGTCATATCAGCCGGCATATCCGGCTGGTTCCAGAAAACTTGATATACTTGGCTGTCGGGCGGCGGACCCTGGACATCGACCCCCAGCACCTCATCTACAGTATCGGTCTCATCGATTACTTCGGTGACCAACTCGTCATCAAGTTATTGGACTATATCTACACGGTCCTCGCTCCCGGAGGGCGGGTCATTCTGGGCAATTTCCATCCGAGCAATCCGACCAAGGCGCTGATGGAACATGTGCTCGAGTGGAACCTCGTGCACCGTTCCGAGCAGGACATGGATCGGCTGTTCGAGGCATCCAGGTTTGGCCGGGGGGCCACGAACATCACCTACGAGGAGCAGGGGATCAATTTGTTCGCGGAGTGTATTCGCGAATCATGACCGAGGGCCTGTCCAGGGTGGCGGGGACGGCCTAGTATCGATGGTTTGCAGGAGGAAAATGCCGTGACAGCACCATCTCACCCCGGTGGCGGCGGTACCGGCCGTTGCGTGCTTGCCATCGACCTGGGGAGCGGGGGACCCAAGGCGGGGGTGGTGTCGGAGAGCGGCGCCATCCTTGCCGAGGCGTTTCGGCCAGTGCCTCTCGAGATGGTTCCCGGCGGCGGCGTGGAGCAGGACCCCGATCGATGGTGGGAGGCGGCCGCGGAAGCTTCTCGAGCCGCCATTGCGGAGTCCGGCGTCGAAGCGCAGTCTATCGCCGGGGTCGGGTGCACGTCCCAGTGGTCGGTCACCGTTGCCGTGGACGACCGGTGCCGGCCGTTGATGCGTGCCATCCATTGGCTGGACGGTCGTGGCGCTCCTTACACCCAGGCGCTCGTGCGGGGTTTTCCCTCGATCCAGGGCTACGGCCTCCGGCGTACCCTGAAGTGGCTGAGGTTGACCGGCCTGGCGCCGACCCAATCGGGCGTGGATGCCCTCGGGCACATCCTGTTCATCAGGCACGAGCGTCCGGACATCTACCGGGAGGCACACAAGTTCCTCGAGCCGGTGGATTTCCTGACGTTTCGGCTGACTGGCCGGTGCACGGCGACCCAGCACTCCATGGTTCCGGCGTTGCTGGTCGACAACCGCTCCTGGAGCAGCACCGACTACGCCGAGCCATTGTTGAGGCTCACGGGGGTGGCCAGGGAGAAGCTGCCGGACCTGCTGCCCAACGACGCCGTGGTAGGCCCCGTCGATCCCGGTGTTGCCGCGGAATTCGGCCTTGCTCCAGGCACTCGAGTAGTCGCCGGGGCGAACGATACGAGTTGTTCGGCCATCGGCGCCGGGGCGGTCGACCACTTCGCCGGCGTGGTCTATGTCGGCACTTCCCAGGTCTTGACCTGTCACCTTCCGCACAAGCGGACCGATCCGTTGCACATGATCGCCACCATGCCGAGCCCGTTACCCGGCAAACACCTCCTGCTCGCCGAGCAAGGGGCCGGGGGAAAGTGCCTCGAGTTCTTCCTGAAGCGCCTGGTCTACGCCGAGGATGATTTCCTGCTCGAGGAGGCGGAGCGGGCGAAACAGGGGACCGCTTTCGAGCCGCCGGGGACTTTTCCCGGTGACGCCTACCAGCGATTCGACCGGGCCGCCGCCCGATCAGGCCCCGGGGCGGGGGGGGTGCTGTTTCTCCCCTGGTTGACCGGCGCACTCGCCCCGGCTGAAGGCTCGAGCGCGAGGGGCGCGTTTTTCAACGTGTCGCTCGACACGGGACGCCATCACTTGGCCCGTGCCATCCTCGAGGGGTTGGTGTTCAACACCCGCTGGACCCTCGAGGCGGCAGCGGCCATCGTGAAGCAGCCTTTCGGCCGGATCCGGCTCGCCGGGGGCGGGGCGCGCTGCCGGACGTGGGCACAGATCCACGCCGACATTCTCGGCGTTCCCATCCAGGTCGTTGCCGACCCTACCGGGGTGACGCTTCGCGGAGCAGCGTTTCTCGCGTTGGACAGGCTGGGCATCCGTGCCATCGACGATTCGGCAGCGACTGTCGAATACGAGCGCGTCGTTGAACCGATTCCTGAGCACCAGCGCCGGTATGACCGGCTCTATCGCCACTGGCGGCTGTTGGGAAAGCGGACCAGGCCGGTCTTCCAGGCGTTGAACGGGTGAACCCTGGTGGGGGGCGGGGCGACCTCTCCGCTCCACCTCGATGAGACGCAATCGATACGTACCGTCTCAGCCATCCAGTAAACCCCTGAGCATCAGGCCTTCGAAAACACCGTCTTCTTCCTGTCCTGTCAAGACCGCCCGGATTTCGGCATCGGCAAGCAGAGGTCCGGTTGTGCTGAATGGCTCAAAGGCGGTGTGGACTCCCCTGCGAACGGTCCGGTACATTTTGATTTGTTCTGGATGCTCTTGTGAGAGCCTGACCAGGGACGCGCAGAAGGCCGGGGAGTGGGTTGTGAGAATAACCTGGTTTTGGTGCACGTTTCCCTCGCCGAACGCCATCCACTTGAACAGATCCGTTATCAGCTCGAGACGACGGGGATGGACGCCGTTTTCAGGTTCCTCGAACGCTACGAGGGAGCCTCCCCACGGGTTCATGGTCACCGACACCAGGGCCAGCACGCGCAGGGTCCCTTCCGACACCACCCTGGCAGAGAATGGTGTCCCATTCTGGACTATTTCGATGTTGACGATCCCACGTCTTTCGTCAAGCTCGATGATGAGATCTTTCACGGAAGGAATCAATGTACATAGCGTCCGGCGTACTGCATGGAAGATACGTGTATTCTCCGCCTTGAGCCTGTGGAGAAAGGGAGCCATGTACTCACCCAGGGGGCCGATGTCGTCCACCGCGCGCGGCGCCTGAGAATAGCGCATGGCGACTCGCGGATCCAGGTAGTATGATCGATAGGAAGAGCGTTCGTTTCGCGTGTTTTCGATGGTCGCGTATTCCCTGCCGGAGTATCGGTGGTTCGAAAGGAGCGTATGATTGAGTCCGACAGCTTCTTGCCATGGATGAGCAGGCTTGCTTTTTCGGCGGACGAAGAGGATGTCGTCCTTTTTCTCTATTGCAGGATTGCCTCTGGGGTTGCCTTTGGACGTCAACTTCGCCAGGTATTCATCCTCGACACTCAGGGAGCCTGAAGCCGGCTTGATGGCAATCTCGCACCGATAGCGCAGCCTGTCATTCGAAGATGGCGGCTGGATTTCGGCCTCCAATGAGAATCGTGCAGTGCCTTGTTTCACCAGGTCCGGGAGTCCACCGGGGGGGAATGCGAAAAGCTCGAGAGGCAGGCCTCTGACGGGTTTGGTGATAGTGTCCGCCAAGGTCTGAGATGTTGCAAGACGAGACAGGAGCAGAAAAGCGTCGAGCAGGTTGCTCTTTCCCGCTGCGTTCGGCCCGAAGAAGACCGTGAGGGGGGCGAGTTCCAGACCATCGACGCTTTTCAGGGACTTGAAACCCTGTACGCGGAACGTTTTCAACATCCGAATGCCTCCCCGTTGGTCCTCGCCACCTTGATTCCTCCTGGCATCACGCAATCATGCTCGACCTTCGCTGTTGGCATCCTTCCGAGCGTTGCCGTATCCTGGGTCATCCTCATCCACCTTTGGACAATGAGCCTCCCGAGAGTTCTGCCAACTGAAACCTGGCCAACGGTCTGCTCCCGCCGAAAGCCGAAGACAACAGACGAAAGCAGCAGTCGATGAGCAAGAGGTAGTGTATCGAGAGTGCCCGCCTCCTGTCCCCCCTCTTTCCGGTCAAGATGAGGGGAAGGCTTGCGCGCGAGTCCGGCTGTGTGAACGACCACCGGGTGAGGAGCCATCTGACTCTGGTGCTGGTCCGACGGGGAGCACGGATCCTGGTGAGGGGATTTCTTCGCCTCATGTAGCTGTTTCGGCTGGCCTTGGGCCTGCGCCGCAGATAACGGATACCTACTGCCCTCCACCGGCTCCTCGTCCCCTGGTCCGACCACGACAACCGGGACTCGTTCGGGGGTGACGGCGTACAGACCGACTGCATCGAGGCGGCGGCAGAGGAGGATGTGTACACCTGGTCCGTGGCGACCAGTGTCGGCTACGTGGACGTGACCAGGAGTCTGGAAACCTGGCTCGAGTCCTCGGATCCGAACCAGGCCAACGCCGGCTGGGTCATGATCCCGGCCGGACCCGATGGCTGGGACTTCTACGCCTCCGACGGCGCCGAGCCCCCGACCCTCATCGTCACCTAGCAGGGCGGCGGATGAGCCGGGGGAGGGGCTCCGGAACTCGAGAAGACAACGACGCATTCTTCCTCAACCGCCGGTATTCTCCGGGTGCCTGGTCGAAATCCACTCCGCGAATTCCATCGCGATAGACGACCCGGGCGTCCCCTGTCAACCCCATTCGGGCCAACGCCTCGCCGAGTTTCCTGAGTTCAAATGGTTGATCCGGAAGGTCACGTTCGCGAACACCGATATCTCGGACCGATCGAAGTTCTCGCTCTCCCGCCGCGGCACGTCCGGAATGGATCAGTGCCCAGTAGCGTGCGGAATGTGCCCGAATCTCGAGCCACCATGCCTGCCCTGCATCGAGCAGCCGCAAGGCAGTGCTGGCGTCCGCTGTGGTTCTGTCATAGTCGGCCAGCGAGAGGTTCGATTCGCTCCGTTCGACCAGCAGCCGTGCCTCCATCAGCCGGTTCCCTGTCGCGCGGGCCAATGCGAGCCTCTGTTCGATGATGACGATCGCCTGCTCGGGGAGCCCTTGGAGCCTCCGCAGGTCTGCCAGCTCGAGTGTCGTTTGCAACTCGCCGGAGACATCCTTCAGGTGCCGGTACATCTGCCTCTGCTTTTGTAGAAAGCCGGCCGCAGCCACCAGGTCGTCGTTGTCCAGGAACACATCGGCCAATAGAGAGTAGATACGTTCGGCGACCCATGGACTTCCCTTGTTCCTTGCCAGATCTTTGAGCGCCGAAGAGGCACTTCGCACCACGTCATTGGAGTACCAATGCACAGTGACGCCGTTCAATAGCCAACAATCGATATCGTGCAGGATCTGAATCGTACCCGGCCATGAATCCGTACCGGTAGTGCCGCTCATACAGGGTGGAAAACTGGTTCCCAACCTGGAAGATGCCCGCGAACGCTCCACGGTACGCGGCGCATTCCACTCCGAACTCGACACCGACATTCGAGAAGGGCACCGGATTGGGGAGCGCGTACCAGCCGGCGCCCACCTGGAACGAGGGAATATGGACCCTCATCCGCTCAGAGGCGGTTGCACCATGCGTCCCGAAGACGGTGCCAAGAACGCACGGTCCAGCGATCGCGTGCCACGCTCGCGCACGGGTCATCCAGGCCCGCCGGCCTCGTGCAGGACCAGGTGCCCCAGCCGTCCCATGTTCGCACAACGTCCGAATGCACCTCATCGGGGACCCCGTTGTTGGGTCTCGACCCCGTACCAACTATGTCGTCGCCTTCCCTTACCTTTTTTCTCAAACCTCGTCGCACCGCCGAGCCCGCCGCTACTCCATGACGTCCCGGCGCCTGCTGCCACTGCCCAAGGGTCACCGAAAGCCGGTTTCGCCGCCGCTTGTTTGCAGTGCAAGGAGGAAGCCAGGTGCCAGGATGATAGGTCCTCAGAAAGTCCGGGCCCTTCGTTGTCGTGATCGCCGGCACGGGCGTGCCGGGACGGCGGACCGCTCGTGGACAAGTCCTTCAGTCAACAAGGAATAGACCACTGTAGCATCCACATCCGCGACGCGCCCGGGGCTTACGAAATGGTGAGGATTCCGGAGACACATCTTGTAGAGTTCGGTCACAGGTAAGGTGCGGGAGATCTCCAGCTTCCACCGCGGCTAGCCAGCATGGCGATTCGACATCACTGTCGTCGGGACGACTCCCCGGGCGTGGAAGCAGAAGCTGGACGATAGTCTCCTGTGGCGCAGTCATGAACAGATAGCAGTCATGGATGGCAGTTCCAGGCTTCGCAAGATGGCGACCGGTTTTGGGATGCAAGCAACGGTGTGGAGGTGCTCCCTCCCGCGTTCGGGAGTCGGAGGGCGAGGACCGTCCCCATTTTCACGGTGACCTGTACGCCAGTCCTGTCCATGGCACATTGACACCGCCGGCCCGACAGGCTATGGTTGTCCGGCTTTCGGCCATTTCAGACGGGAACCGGGAGACGTCGGTTGCGGGGCCTGTGGTGAGGGAGCCCCGGGTCTGGGTCGCACGTTTCCTGTCCCCGTCAAGCCTGGATGACGAGCGACAACGTTCAGAACGGGCACGCCCTCGTGTTCGCGGGTGGGTCGATGTGGGATACGTCGAACCTCGTTTGCGTGGGCCCGAGGGGTGCCCTACAGACCACGCCGGAGCGGAGCATTACATGCCGAGAACGAAGAAAACACCGGAAGACCAACAGACGAACCTCTACATCGGTCGCAAGGTTGCGCAATTCAGAGAGGACGCCCGGTTCAGCCTCGTCGAACTGGCACAGCGGCTCAACATCAGCCCCGCGCACCTGAAGTCTCTCGAGGGTGGCCGTTACAACTTCAACGCGACCCTTCTCGCGCATCTTGCGCGGGAGCTGAACCGCCCTGTCGAGGCCTTTTTCCGTGACAGGCACTATCAGCCCGATGAGTCCGAACGAAACATGTGGATCGACATGTATGATTCGCTTCCCAGTCGAGAACGAAACGCCTTGTTCGACGTGGGTAAGCGGCTGCTCGACTGGTCGGACGACAAGGTTATCGAGTTCTGGCGTAGGCTCACGTCGGGGCGAGGTTTCCTCGTGTCGCTGGAGGGTATTGATGGCGTGCTGATGGCCCAGGTGACCGATCGGCTCCTGAAGCGGTTGAACCGGGACCGGTCGTGCCCTTACCGGGCCGTGCACTGCTGGTACCAGCACGGCAACACCATCTGGACTTTCATGTTCGAAAGGTTCGTGGAGTTGAAACAGGGAGGACCTGGAAGGGACTACAGTCGCGCGTTCGAGAGGACGTTGTTGTTCGCCTGCGAGCGCCTGCAGCGGCAGGAGAACCAGATCAAACCGGCGCTCGAGCGCGGCGACCTGGTGATCACGCCGTTTTTCTACCTGGCACCCAGGGTCTACCAGCGTCTGGAGGGTGTCAAGGACCCGACCATTGTGCAGGCGGTAGCCAACTTCTTGATCGTCCCCGACCTGATCATCGTCATCGAGTCTGACCCCGTGCTTGCCGCTGAGCGGGCCACGTTGCGTCGTCCGGGCGAGAACCAGTTTTTCAGTCCCTACGACTACCCCGAGGAATTCCAGCGGGCATTGCAGGCGCATCACGAACTGTATCTCGACCAAAACAACGAGCCCAGCAACCGTGCGATTCGGCCACGGTCGGTCCAGGCCCGTCCAGAACGACCTCTCGAGGAGGTGGTCGACGAGGTCACCGCGCTGGTCATGGAGGCCGTTGTGGCCAGGAATGGACGCTACGGGACGACTCCTCCGAACGTATCATCTCTTGTCGGCGACGAGACCGAGGCAGACTGACTCGGGGCGCGCCCGTCTCCTCACACCGAAGGTGCGTGGTAAGAACGGTACGGCTGGGAAGGGGCAGTCCCGTCAGCTTCGCCGGTTCATCAGCTCGTGTCGGAAATACCCGCTTCCCTTCGCATGGCCTCCGCGCTCTCGAGCATGCGTCTGCGAAGGCGTTCGGCATCCCTGGGGAGTGCGAACACGGCCACCAGGAGGATGGCTGAGCACGGTAGCCAGAAAAGGGCCGAGATATTCATTGCCGCGCCGATGGATCCCAGCATGGTGGAGAGCACTCCGCCGAGGAACTGCCCCATGCCCGTTCCGAGGGAATCCGTCAGGTTGAAGATCGAGAATATCCGGCCCCGGTTCTCCGGGTCGTTCACGTTCATCAGCATGGTCTTGACGTTCGGCCCCGTCATGGAGGCGGTGCCGGAAGCCACGAAACCCAGGGCGGCGAGCACGACCAGGCCGTTCGCCGGGCCGGTTGGCGGAATGTTGAGCGTGACGAGGACGAACAGGGTGCCGATCGCGGTGGTGGCGCTGCACAGGAGCGGCATGTAACCGGGTTTTCGCCGGTAGAGGACCCCGCCGAGTAGTCCGCCGGTGAAGATGCCCGTGACCGCGCCCGCCCCGAAGAAGATGAACACCAGGGTCGCGCTCTCCTTGGTCAAGCCTCGAGACCCCTCCAGGAAGTAGACCAGGTAGTAGGGGATGGCCCCCCAGGGTATCGTGCCCAGCACCCCCTGGAGAAAAAGCGTGAGATTGGTGCGAATCCGGAACAGGTCCAAGTAGTCCGCCAGCGACACCTGGGCGTGATATACCGCTCCTTGTTCCACCAACTCGCCGACCCCGGCTTCGGCCGCGCCTCGAGCAGGTTCACGGGCGATCCACATGAAAAGGATGACCAGGAGCACGTTGGGTAGAGACACCACCATGAACGGGGTGCGCCATCCGTAGGCGGCACCCATGAAGCCGGCCACCACCATGCCGGCAATGCCTCCTATGGAAAGCGCCGTGGACAGGAAGGCGTTGATCTTGCCCCGCTGGAGTTCACCATAGGCATCGCCGGCAAAGGAAAACACCACCGGGAACACCGCGCCCACCCCGATCCCGGTCAGGGCTCGAGCCACGAACAACTGGGGATAGCTCTGCACGAAGGCGGACAGGAAGCAGGGGATTTCGCCGACCAGCACACCGAACAGCAGCAGCCGCTTGCGGCTGAACCGGTCGGCCATGTAGCCCCAAACCAGGCTGATCAGTGCCCCCACGATCGTGAACGCACCTTGGATTGCCCCGATGGCCGAATCCTCGATACCGAATTCCCTCTTGATTTCGGCGATATTCGGGGACATCACCATCTGGTCCGCGTTCAGGCAGACCATCATCAGCAGAAGCAGGAACAGAACCAGGTGGGAAGTGCGCGCCATGAGTCCCCTTCCGGGCAGGTCTGCAGACCTACGCGACTGATCGGCGCCGCGGCCGCCACACCATCTCGATGCAACCGGCGGGGTGGCGGATACGGTGCCGGCGCCCGACCACGGGGGGCGCAGCCTGCCCATCGGCGATGTCCCTGCTCCCGCTCAGGTGCAGATCACATCTTTGCGAGGTAGTCGTACTTCTCCCAACGTCTCCGGACGTCTTCTTCAGCAAGATCGAGGAGCTTTTCCGCCCATTCCGGGTCGGCCTGGCGCACCGCCCGGAATCGCGCCTCCTGGTACATATACTCTTTGAGCGCGAGGTCCGGGGCCTTGCTGTCCAGCTTGAGGGGATTCTTGCCCTCGGCCGCCAGAGCGGGATTGTACCGGTACAGGGGCCAGTGGCCCGCCTTGACCGCTCGCTTGCCCTGCTCGAGGGCGTTGCCAAGGTCGTAGCCGTGGGCGATGCAAGGCGAATAGCAGATGACCAGCGACGGCCCTTCGTAGGCCTCGGCCTCCAGAAAGGCCCTCAGGACCTGCGTGTCGTTCGCCCCCAGGCACACCGACGCCACGTAGATGTGGCCATAGGTCATGGCGATGGCCCCCAGGTCCTTCTTGGGTACCGGCTTGCCTTTGTAAGCGAACTTGGCCATGGCGCCTCGAGGCGTCGCCTTGGACGACTGACCCCCGGTGTTCGAGTAGACCTCGGTGTCCAGCACCAGCAAGTTGACATTCTGCTGCTGGGCGAGGACGTGGTCGAGGCCTCCGTACCCGATATCGTAGGCCCACCCGTCGCCACCTACGCCCCAGACGCTCTTGCGGACGAGGCTGTCGGAGACTGCCACCAGGTCCTTGGCGTCCGAGTCGTCCCGGCGGGCGAGCTTCTGCTTGAGCAGGGCGACGCGAGACCGTTGTGCATCGAGTCCGGCGAGGTCGGACTGGTCGGCGGACAAGAGGGCGTCGACGAGGTCCTGGCCGAGGTCGCCTGCGAGCCTCGCCAGGAGCACCTTGGCGTAGGCGAGCTGCCGGTCGAGAGACAGGCGCATGCCGAACGCGAATTCCGCCGTATCCTCGAACAAGGAGTTGTTCCATGACGGACCCCGGCCGTTGGCGTCGGTACAGTAGGGGGTCGTTGGGAGGTTACCGCCGTAGATGCTCGAGCACCCGGTGGCGTTCCCGATGATGGCCCGGTCGCCGAAGAGCTGGGTGAGCAGCCGGACGTATGGGGTCTCGCCGCACCCGATGCAGGCCCCTGAGAACTCGAAGAGTGGGCGAAGCAACTGGACGTTCTTCACGTTGGACAGCTTGAGGTTGTGTCGCAGCGCGGTATCGTCGGGCAGCCCGAGGAAGAAGTCCCAGTTGGCGCGTTCGGGCTCCCGCAGCGGGCGCTGAGGTGCCATATTGAGCGCCTTTCGCCCCTCCACTTTCTTGTCTGCGACCGGACAGGCGGCCACGCAAATGGCACACCCGGTACAGTCTTCCACGGCGACCTGGAGGGAATACCTGAACCCCTTGCCCTTGAACTCCTTCCAGCGCGGCGCGACGGCCTTGAACGTGGACGGTGCGCCGGCGAGCAGGGTCTCGTCGTAGATCTTGGCCCGGATCGATGCGTGGGGACAGACGAGGACGCATTTTCCGCACTGGATGCAGAGGTCCTCGTCCCACACGGGCACGTCCTGGGCGATGTTCGCCTTCTCGTACCTGGTCGTTGCACTCGGGAAAGTGCCATCGCAGGGCATCAAGCTGACAGGGATCTGGTCGCCCTTGCCGGCGATGATCATGCCGGTCACGTTTCTGACGAACTCGGGTGCATCTTCGGGTACCGGGGGGGGCAGTTCGAACGTGCTCGCCGCCTGGTCCGGGACCTCGACCCTGGCGAGCCGGTCCACGGCTGCGTCGACGGCGGCGAAGTTCTTGCGAACGACCGACTCCCCGTAGCGGCTGTAGCTCTTCTCGATGGCTGCCTTGATCTTGGCGATGGCTTCGTCCTTGGGCAGCACGCCGCTGATGGCGAAGAACCCGGTCTGCATGATGGTGTTGATACGGGTTCCCATGCCGGTTTCTCGAGCGACCGTGTAGGCGTCGATGACGTAAAACGACATCTTCTTGGCGATGATGGCTTCCTGGAGGGGCCTTGGGAGCTGGTCCCATACCTCGTTGGCGCCGAACGGGCTGTTCAGAAGGAAGGTGCCGCCGACTTCGGCGTTGTCGAGCACCGGGTACCGGTAGATGTGGTTGAACTGGTGGACGGCGACGAAGTTGGCGTGCTCGATGAGGTACGGCCGCTGGATGGGCTTCGGGCCGAACCTCAAGTGGGAAATGGTGAGCGCGTTGGACTTCTTGGAGTCGTAGACGAAGTATCCCTGGGCGAAGTAGCTGGTGCTCTCGCCGATGATCTTGATGGAGTTCTTGTTGGCGCCGACGGTGCCGTCCGCGCCGAGGCCCCAGAACATCGCTCGGACCCCTTCCCCCTTGTCGAGGCTGAACGAGGGATCGTATTCGAGGCTCGAGTGGGTCACGTCGTCGTGGATACCGATCGTGAAGTGGTTTTTCGGTTTTTCTTTCGCGAGTTCGTCGAAGACTCCCTTGACCATGGCCGGGGTGAACTCCTTCGAGGAGAGCCCATACCGCCCGCCGGTGACTCGAGGCAGGGATGGCAACGCTAGCGACCCGTCCATGAAGGCCTCGCTCAGCGCGGTGGTCACGTCCTTGTAGAGGGGTTCGCCGTCGGCTCCGGGCTCCTTGGTCCGGTCCAGGACCCCGATCACCTTCGTGGTCTCGGGCAGCGCGCGCAGGAAATGGGCCGGGGAGAACGGCCGATACAGGCGGACCTTGACCGCACCGACCTTTTCGCCTCGCTCGACCAGCGCGTTGACCGTCTCCTCTGCTGTCTCGGCGCCCGAACCCATCAGGATGATGACCCGTTCAGCGTCAGGCGCACCCACATAGTCGAACAGGTGGTACTGCCGCCCGGCGATGGACGCGAAGTGGTCCATGGCCTTCTGGACGATCTCCGGTGCTCGTTGATAGAACCGGTTCACCGTCTCGCGACCCTGGAAGTAGACATCCGGATTCTGGGAAGTTCCACGAACGAAAGGCCGGTCCGGAGACATGGCGCGGAGGCGGTGGGCACGAACCAGATCGTCGTCGATCATGGCTCGCATGTCGTCGTCGCTCAACTGCTCGATCTTGGCCACCTCGTGGGAGGAGCGGAACCCGTCGAACGCATGGATGAACGGGATCCTGGCCTCGAGCGCGGCGGCCTGTGCAATCAAGGCGTTGTCCATCACTTCCTGCACCGAATTCGAAAGCAGGATGCCAAAGCCGGTAGACCGGGTGGCCATGATGTCGCTGTGGTCACCGAAGATGGACAGGGCCTGACACGCGATCGAGCGGGCCGAGATGTGGAACACGGTTCCGGTCAGCTCTCCGGCCACCTTGAACATGGTCGGAATCATGAGCAGCAGCCCCTGGCTCGCGGTGAAGGTGGTGGTCAGCGACCCCGCCTGGAGTGCGCCGTGAACGGCGGCCGCAGCGCCGGCCTCCGACTGCATCTCCTGGACCAGGGGGACGTTGCCCCAGATGTTCTCGATTCCCTTGGCCGCCCATTCGTCCGACCACTCGCCCATGTTCGAGGACGGCGTGATGGGATAGATGGCGATGACTTCGTTGGTCCGATAGGCGACATAGGCTGCCGCCTCGTTCCCATCGATCATGACCTTCTTGCGCATTGTCTCTTCGCTCCCCGGTGAATATCATTCCTGTTGCGTAGTCGCAGATGGATCGAACATGCTGACTACCGAGTATCTGCCTCGTTGTCAAGGTCATTGCACATCACCGCCACCCCTGCAACCGTTACCCGTTCCGCGAAGTCGCCACCGGGTTTTTGTCTGGACGTGTCGCCCGCTCGCCGCCATACTGAACAGGTCCCAGATGGAGGAACGCACCGGCAGGCGACCGCGATGCGCGCCGCCGGAGGCACGGCAAGCCGTGTTCGGCGGGTGGGGCACTCAGCCGCGGCAGGCCGCCCCCGGCACGGGAGGAGCAGCATGGATTTCAGAGCGCCGGCCACGTTGGGAAGAACCGGCTTGACCGTGAGTCGCCTCGGCCTCAGCGCCAGCTACGGCGTGCCCGCCCGTGCGGTGGAGCGGGCCTACCACGAGCACGGCATCAACCTGTTCTACTGGGGGTCTATTCGCCGTATCCGGTTCGCTCGAGCGTTGCGCCACCTGGCCAGGACTGAGCGTGACAAGATGGTCATCATGCTGCAATCGTACGACCGGACCGGCAAGCTGCTCCCCCTGTTCTTCCAGCGCGGGCTCGATTCCCTCAAGCTCGACCATGCGGACATCCTCCTCCTCGGGTGGTACAACCAGTACCCGCCGGCTCGAATCATCGACGCGGCCCTGGCTCTGAAAGAGCGCGGCAAGGTGCGTTTTCTCGCCGTTTCGGGTCACCATCGACCGTTTTTCGGGGACCTGGCTCGAAAGCACGACCAGCCGTTCGACCTGTTCATGGTTCGCTACAACGCCGCACACCGGGGCGCGGAGCAGGACGTGTTCCCCTTCCTGCACGGTGAGGACCGCCCTGGCATCATCACCTACACCGCCACCCGTTGGGGTCAGCTCCTCAAGGCACGTAAGATGCCCAAGGACGAACGCCCGCTCACTGCCTCCGACTGCTATCGGTTTGCGCTTTCCAACCCCAATGTGGACGCCTGCATGACCGGTCCGGCCAACGAGCGGCAGTGGCAGGAAGCGCTCCCCACGCTGGATGCGGGCCCTCTGTCCGAGGCGGAGATGGCTCGTATCCGGCGGATCGGCGACCACGTGCATGGCTGAGGGCGACTGGGGACGCCCGTCGTGACATTGCCGGGAGACCACTTCAGAGCGCGTCACCGGTTCGAAAACCGGTTGGCGCAACCCGCTTGTTTGTGAGAAGATTGGGTGTCGTTGCCGAGAGATCGCACCGGCGTCGAGGTTGTGGAGGCGATTCCGAAAGCAGAGCACTTGCGGCACAGGACCGGAGATGTCTTTGGAGAGCGCATTCGCTGGCCGATATCGGCTTGTAAGACTGCTTGGCCACGGCGGCATGGCGGCCGTCTATCTCGCGCACCAGGAAGGTATCGGGGGGTTTACCAAGAAGGTCGCCCTCAAGATAGTCCACGCCCATCTCGCCTCCCAGGAGCGGTTCACGCGCTTCTTCATCAACGAAGCCAGGCTGGGGGGCTACCTGCTCCACCCCAACATCGTGCAGACGCTGGACTTCGGCGAGGTCGGCGGGCGGGTCTTCCTTGCCATGGAATTCGTGGACGGCCCGACCGTTCAGGCGCTCTTGCGCGTGTGCCGGGACCAGGGCAAAAGCATTCCCCCGGACGTGGCACTCCAGATCGTCATCGGCGTCTGCCAGGCCCTGGATTTCGCCCATGCCGCCGTCGACCACCAGAACGAGCGCCTGAACATGGTCCACAGGGACCTCAAGCCGTCGAACATCCTCGTGAGCAGGTTCGGTCATGTCAAGCTGGGAGACTTCGGTGTCGCCCGTGCGGAATGCAACCTGGACCGGACGCTCGTCGCCGGTACCCTGAAGGGGACGGTTCGCTACATGTCCCCGGAGCAGGCCTGGGGTGTCCTCGAGCTGGACTACAGGGCCGACTTGTTCGCGGTGGGCTCGGTCTTGTTCGAACTGATCGCCATGGAGCCGCTCTACGACGCAAGGACGACCGAAACGGCCGTCCGGCAGGCCCAGGAAGCCCAGGTCGGCCATCGCCTGGATGCGTTGCCCGATTCTCCAGCCAGGAGCGACCTCGTCGCCTTCTTGCAGAGGGCACTGGCCCGTGCTCCCGACGAAAGGTTCCAGTCGGCAGCCGAGATGGTTGGACACCTGACTCGCATCCGGCAACAGCTCGGCCAGCGCGTCTCGCTGCGCGACTGGATCGCGTCGGTCATGCGGTCCTCGGGGGAAGGGACGAACCAGGCGGTGGCGGTCGAAGCCGGTCCCCGTGCCGGCTCGCCGAAAGCGTCCCAGACGCCCACCGTGTTGCTCGAGCGCGGCAAGTCCCCACCGAGACCTGTCGAGGCCTTTGGGGAAGAGTCCCGGACTGCCTGTTCTTCGAAGGGACACGAACCCCGGGACCGCGAGGATGAGGGGCGAAGTCGCCTCGAGGACCCGGATTGTTCTGCCCCGGATACGATTCCCACCACCCTGTTCTCACTGACGGAAGGGGCACAACCAAGGCCTGATGGTGAAACCGGCGATCACGTCGCTGAGGGTGCTGGCGCTTCCACAGTGGACCATGATGGGCTCGAGTCGAGCGCCCCCGGGGGGACCGGCGAGCACGAAGAGCCGTTGCTTGCCCACGACACGGATGTCACCGTGGTCACACGGGGGAACGACGCCCAGGCGGACGCGAGCCGCCCGCTCCAGCCAGGCAAGGACGACGAACCCACAACGCCTGTGGCGACGGGCAGCGCGTCGATCGCGGAACCCACGCCCCCAGGCGAAGATGTCACCAGTCTGGGTCCGGGTGCACCGGGCATGGAGCCCACGGCACCGGGCATCGAGCCCACGGCACCGGGCATGGAGCCCACCGGGAGGGCGGTGGAAACGCGCCCCCGGCCCGACCCGGGACCGCGAGCCGCGACCGAAGAGGCGACGGTGGACGCGGTGACGATGAAGTTGCCATCGCTCCGGGGAGCGCCGGTAGAACGAGAGAACGGCACCGTCCCGGCGGCGTCGGAATTGGCCCCAGTGCGCAAGATGCGACGGCGTCACCTCCTCCTGGGTATCGGCGCGCTCGTGCTGTGCGGCACGGTTTGGGTGTCGGTGTCAGTCCTGCAACGGCAGCCAGGAGAGGGTGGGGCGGTTGACTCCGGCGTGCAGCCCGCGACGGAATCCTTGGCCAGGGCGAGCACGCAGGTGGAGGCAGGCGGGGATACTGCCGGGGTTGGTGCGTCCGTGGTGCCCGAACCGGCCCTTCGCTCGTCTCCTGCCGTGGCGTCACCGGCAACGCCCGTGGGCCGGGGCGAGCCACGTGGAAGCACGGGGACATCGAGGCAGATGGTGGAAGGTGGAGGCTTGCCGCGTCCCGGCGGCGCCACGGATGGCGGGAAGGAGACCGCTGCCTCGCCGGGGCCTTATGGGGCGGCGGAAAAGAAGCCAGCCGGAGGAGCGGCACGCCATCGGCGATTCGGCAAGCTCAACGCCGCCTCGCTCACCGCATCCACGATCGTGCTGGACGGTCATGCCCTGGAGGCGTTCCCGGTTCGCGAACATCCCCTCGCCGAAGGTGTCCACCAGCTCGTCTTTCTCGGCCCGGATGGCCAAAGGCTCGAGACTCGTGTTCAGGTCGAAGCCGGCACGCTCGTGCGTTGCTGGGCCGATTTCAAGACGTCTCGAGTCACTTGTCGCTGAGGGGGGCGCGACGGGGTGCTGTTCGACCGGAGCCGCGGGCAACGGGTTCGACGGGGGCGACTGCCGGAAGGGGTGGGTTCAGAAGGACAGGTGAAGCCGCTGTGCGGGGCGTTGTCGATCGTGCGCAGATGTCATTCGATCACCAGGACGCCCCATTCTGTTGCCGCAAACCCCTCCCTGGCGAACGGCGCGGGGTCCGGGGGCTGCTCGAGGTCGATGGGGTCCATCAGGCCGCGGAACAGGAGGCTTGCGCGGAGGAGGTTGTCAGGGGCTGGTGTGATGGTCAGCGTCACGAGTGCGTCCGCATCCTGCGGGTAGACCGCGTACCATGGCCAGCCCTCGAGGCGGGGAAGCCAGTAGTCGACGAAGTCGTCGATCTCGCGTCCGGCGAATCCCATGTCGAGCAGGAGGTTGCGCAGTCCGCCATCCAGGTCGTCGCCTTCCAGGAGCCACCCTTCGTCGAGCTGGAACAGGGGTGGCAACGAGGCTTCATAGAACAAGTAGGGGTAGGTACCGTCGATGAGGCCATCCGGGTCGACGGTCACGTGCCAGCCTGTCCCGTAGTCCGGGATCGATTCGGTGACATGGCCACCTTCCGGGAACTCGAGGCGGACGTCGACGGTGGTAGTGGTCTCGGGATAGAGGTAGATGACCGGCTTGGCCGCCTGCATGGGTTCGTAGAAGACCGTGTCCACGTAGTCGGTGGCTTCCGTGTTTTGGAGACGGAACTTGAACAACTGATCCTGGTACTCGAAGCTGAAGACGTAGGCTCCGAGCGGGAGGTCGCCCATGCCGAAGCGGCCCTGCCTGTCGGTGGTGACCGTGGTCGAGCGTCCATCTTCGTAGGTCACGTCGATGGTCGTATCGCCCAGGGGATGGTCGGAGAAGAAGCTTTGCGCCGCGAAGAATGCGCCGGTGAGACCGCCAGGATGGTCGCCCACCGCGTCCAGGTCGATGAGGACCTTTTCGCCCTTGGTGCAATAGTAGATTTCGGTGTAGAACCCGTCCGCGAAGGCGTAGATGTAGTACTGGGGCGGGTCGTAGTAGGGGGTCTCCTCGGGCACGTCGCAAAGAAAGCCGCCTTCGGTGCGCAGCACGGAGGTTTGCAGCAGGTTGCCCCACCCATCGGAGTAGACCTCGACGGTGATGTTCTCCGCGACACCCTCCTCGGGCTCGAGCGGTGTGTAGGTCAGCGGTGGTGGCGGGCACTGGTCCTGGCCGGCCAGCAGCAGGAAGAGAGAAGCGAAAAGGAGCGTGCCAAAGCATCGCCTGGTGGACATCGTCACCTCCCGGCAGCCGAGACTGGGCCGCCCTTCAGGTTGATGGGACCGGGTCCCTGTCGTTGCCGATAGCAACATCGACTTCACCTGTATGAATGCGGCCGGGCGGCCTTCGCTACAGTTTTCTCCCTTGCCCCGGGGGATGGGTCGGGTCCACTATTCCGGTGGGGTCCAGCCGGTCCCCAGGAGCCCCGCTTCTCCGACCCAGTATCGCCGGTTGCCCGCGATCGGCCCCGCCACGACCAGGCGGCGACCACCGGGAAAGACCACCGTCATCCGGTCGGCCGAAACTGCCTCGCCGAGGCCGAACGAGAGCGTCGCCGAGTCCTGGCAGCCGGTCCCCGAGCCTCCGCTCACCTGCCTCCGCATGACGAGGCCGCCCGCTTCCAGGATGACCTGCGCACCGATGGCAGCGCGATTTGCCGTGGGCCCCCCGACGACCCTGACCTGCAGCCAGTTGTTGCCCGTTGCTCCCGAACGGTTCTCGAACAGATCGTAGGCGACCAGATCGATGTCCCCGTCGTTATCGAAATCGGCCGCCGCGCTGCCCCATCCGTTGCGGACCACCGCGCCGGATTCATAGTTCACCAGGTCGAAGTGGAGATCGCCGAGATTGTGATAGAGGTCCGACGCACGCCCGTCGTAGACACAGGTGATGAAGATGTCTTCGAGCCCGTCGTTGTCGAAATCGAAAATCGTGGGATTGGAGTGGGTCTCCCGGTACACGATGCCCGCCTTGTCCGCCACGTCGGTGAAGTGCAGGCCGTCCTCGTTCTCGAGGAGCATAGACTTGTCGCTGAAGGCGTAGAAACGCGGATGGGCGAGGTTGGCCGAAAAGAGGTCCCAGTCTCCATCGTTGTCGAGGTCGGACCAGGTGGAGCCGATGGTGTGGCCGTAGTAGACGACTCCTGGAGCGTCGCGATAGGGGTCGCCGGCGATGCCCAGGTTGGCGGCCACCTCTTCCACCATGCCGCCTCCCAGGTTGTGGTAGTAGAAGTTCGGCTCGAGCCGGTAGTTGGAGACGAAGATGTCCACCAGGCCGTCCTGGTCCGCATCGGCCGGGTTGAGACCGCGGCCGGCCAGGCGCTCCGTGCTGAACCCGTGTTCGGCGCCCCACTCGACGAACGTGCCGTCGCCCTCGTTGTGCCAGATACGGTCCAGGTAGTGCTCGCCGGTCTCCCAGCACTCGTGGTTGGCCATGTACAGGTCCAGGAATCCGTCAGCGTCTATGTCCACCCAGGCCACCGCCTCGGTCGGCGCATGTTCTTCGTCGACGTCGGGCACGCAATCCACCGCGTCCTGGATGTCGGAGATGCCCGCCTCGAGGGTGACATCCGTGAACGTACCGTCGCAGTCGTTGTGCAACAGCGCGTCCCAGCCGGTATAGCTCGAGTTCTGGCCGAAGTAGTCCAGGCACCCATCGTTGTCGTAGTCGCCCCAGACACCCCCCGAGAAAGCCACCGCGTCCAGTCCAGCATCGACCGTGACTTCGGTGAACGTGCCGTCGCCCTCGTTCCGGTATAACGTGGGTCCGTTGGTCATCAGGTCGTCATCACCGTCGTTGTCATAGTCGCCCCAGGCCACCATGCTACCTGCGTGGAGAGCGTCGTTGACCTGGAACCACTTGTCCTGCGGAGGAACCGTATCGTGATAGACCAGCACCAAGCGGGCCAGGAAGTCGTACCAGAAAGGGGTCGAGAGGCCGTTGTAGTAGGTGTCCGAATCCACGCGGGGCCAGTCGAGCGCGCTGTGGCAATCGTCGTAGTGGGCGCAGTCGCCGGTGGCGCCCTCGTCGAAGAAAAGGTGTGGCTCAGTCCTCGAGTCCCACAGGTGGGCCAGGTAGACGATGCCGGGTTCGTCGATCTCGATGGGCGGATCGAAAACATAATCGACCCACAGCCCATTGTCGGCCGCCCGGACGCACCTCGTGCCACTCCACACCGGGTCCCATTGCCAGAAGTCGAAACCGTTGCTTCCGAAATCGGGGTAGACGCCGAGTTCGACTGGGCGAAGCTCATCGCGGCCCAGGTCGCCCCAGGCGACTCGAGCGCCGTAGAGCGTTGCCGGTGCCTCGAGGTCGAAGCGGACAGCTTCCCACGTGTCCTCGCGGTTGAGGTTGTAGACGCCATCGTAGCCGATGTAGGTGTTGAACACGAGGTCGGACAGAGTAGCGAACGCGACGCCCGAATCGTGGGCATACTCCAGGACATCTGACCCAGTGGGCAGCGTCCCGCCGGCCGTTTCGGTGCACAGGCCGGGCTGCGGCGTGGGCTCCGGAATCGTCGTGTCATCGTCTCCTGGAGCGGGAGTCGGCGGTCTGGGGGAAGGGGTCGGGCCGGGTAAGGAGGTGTCATCGTCCCCTGGAGCGGGAGTCGGCGGTCTGGGGGAAGGGGTCGGGCCGGGTAGGGAGGTGTCATCGTCTCCTGGAGCGGGAGTCGGCGGTCTTGGGGAAGGGGTCGGGCCGGGTAAGGAGG
>JAJRTE010000114.1 GCA_024278455.1 Myxococcota bacterium | reverse complement strand
GGCGCAGGGTCTCCACCAGCCCCGCGGCGACTACCGGCGGGCGTCCGACGAGCAACTCGTACAGCACGCACCCGAGGGCGTAGATCTCTGTCGCCACGGTCACCTCCCCGGAGGCCGAGGCCGGTTCGGGGGCCATGTAGCTCGGAGTCCCGAGGATCCAGCCCGTCAAGGTACGGCGCGCGGTAGCGTCGATCATTTTGGCCGTGCCGAAGCCTGCCACGTAGGGCCAGCCATCCTCGTCCAGCAGGATGTTCGAGGGCTTGACGTCACGGTGCAGCACGCCGTGCCGGTGCCCGTGGTCCACGGCGCGTGCGATACGGGCCACCAACTCCGCCGCGGCGCGTGGGGCGTCGTGGTAGCTCGCGGTGCACTGGTCGAGGCTGGGCCCTTCGCTCAGCTTCATGCAGATGAAGTGCCGCCCCTCGTGGTTGCCGACCTCGTGCACGGGGACGATCGACGGGTGATCCAGGCGCGCGGAGGCCTCGGCCTCGGCCCGGAAGCGCCGTACTTCCTCATCCGTCGCCAAGCGTCCCGAGCGCAAGAGCTTGATCGCGACGGTGCGATCCAGATCGATTTGGCGTGCGCGGTAGACCACTCCCGAGCCGCCCTCGGCGAGCTGTTCGAGGAGCTCGTAGTTCCCCATGCAAAGGGGCAAATCGAGACCCTCCGCTGCATCTTCTTCCCGTTCCAGAGCGCGCCGGGCTGCTTCGCTGGCGGCATCCGCGCGCTCGTGGGCGCGTAGTAGATGCTCGAGCTGGCCGTGCAGCCCCGAGTTGTGCGACTCGAGTTCGGACAGGAAGTTGCGCAGCTCGGGCGCAGGCAGGTCGATGGCCTCGAGGAATAGGTTCTTGAGCTCGCTGCCAGCCGCCATGTCGGTGCGCGGCCGGCACTGTGGGGACTCTTGGGGGACTCTTGCCGGCGCGTCAGTTTAGCGTAGCACAGGCTCGGCGGGGCGGGGGCCGAGGGCCGCATCCGCCAAGTCGCCGCCAATCTCGAGAATCCTGGCAGCCGCGGCCGGCTTTCTACGCAAGGGCTTTCACCAAAGAGGTTGTCGTCTTCGAAGCGACGGCCGCCCACTGGATTCTCTACCCGCGGATGCCATGGTCCTTATATTCCCGTGTCGCGCTTCGAGCTCGCAGGCACCTTCCAGGTTCCGAGCCTCGTCGCTTGTGCATTCCTCGTGTACGTCTGGTTCAGGCCGCGAACGGCGAGGTCATGGTGTGGAGCAAGAGAGGCATGGCTTCGGCCGCCGAAGCTCCATCAGCCACGGGGAGCGCGCCAGAGGTCCTGTCTGTCGAGCAACTGCTCGAGGACCCGCGCGCACGGTTGGCGGTGCTGTTTCGCGGGAACTGGGGACCTCCGCATCCAGAAGCGTGGGGGGGGCCTCTCTGCGCGGGACCAGGCATCTTCAGGAACGCTCGACTGCTGGCGAAGCCTTGGGTCTCCTGAACCATGCCTTCTGCGTGCTCTCCCTGGTCGTGGCCTTTACCTCGGTCGCAGCAGCCTCCCCGCAAGCGGCAACCGCCAGCACACAGACTGCCGTGGGGCGCCAGCCCATCGTCCCGCCCGCTCCCGAGCTACCTAGCTACACCTACCTGACCGCCGCCGCGCAACTGACTCGAGGCGGTACGGCTCCTTACGCGCAAAGCGTGGAGGTTCAAGGGCCCCTGACCACAGTGCTCTTCCCGGTCTCGAATGGGGGTTTTACAGCGGTTTTCGACTTGGTGTCGAATACCGCCAATCACTTCTACCTCACTTCGATCTCGGCCAACGGAATCCGCAGCGCAACGGCCACCGTCATCATCACGCGCGACAACGAGGCACCCACTCTATTCATCGACTTGCCCTCCGATGGCACCGAATTCACCACGCCTACCATCGACGTGGCCGGGCGTGTGGGAGATCTCCTGGCCGGATTCGATGGTCTTGGCGTACTCGTCAATGGGCAACAGGCGGAGGTGGATATCGGTATCGGGCAGAACGGGAGCTTCTTCTTGCCCGGCCTCGTGCTCGACCCGGTCGGCATGCCGACCGTGATCACCGTGCTGGCGACCGATTCCCTGGGAAACCAGGCCGCCCAGGTCATCAGCGTCAGCCAGGTTTCCATACCGCCCGGCTCGCCCGAGATTCATGTCTCATCCGGCAACGGCCAGGTCGGGATGATCGATACGCTCCTGCCGCAACCGGCGACGGTTGTAGTGACACGCGGCGACGGAAGCCCCTTTGCCGAGAAGTTGGTCACTTTCGAGGTCACGCGGAGCAATGGGCTGCTCTCGCTGACGCCTGCGGGTGCGACGTCGACAAGCCTGCAGGTGATCTCTGATGCGAACGGTGTCGCCAGAGTCTTCTGGAGAATGGGCGACGACGCGGGCTGCGGGAACAACCGGATCGAGGCCAGCAGTACGGACGTCGTCGGGACGACTACGTTCTTCGCATCGGCGGTTCCCGGCCCAGCCGCCCGGCTTCAGGTCGGCACCGGAAACAACCAAATCGGCGAGGCCGGGGGGCCCGCGGGCGAACCCCTGAGAGCCTGGGTCAACGACAACTGCAACGGGGTCGAGAACGTACCCCTGACCTTCAGGGTCCTCGAAGGCGGCGGACTGGTCGATGGCCTGTCGGAGGTGACCCTCCCCAGTTCAGAGACCGGCCATGCATCCGTGCAGTTCACCTTCGGTCCCGCTGCAGGGCTCAACTTGGTCGAAGTCGACTTTCCCGGCAACCTCGGCTTGCCGACGGTCTTCCAGGCGACCGGACTGGTTCGCGATGAGAACATGACCACCAACTTCCGAGGGCTCGTGCAGGATACGGGAGGGCGCGCCATCGAGGGGGCCACGGTCGTGATGACGATCGCGGGCAGCGAACTCCCCGCTGTGCTCACGGACGCCACAGGTCAGTTCGAGATCATGGACATCCAGCAGGCGGGTCCGGCACATCTCGGCGTGGCGGGTGGCACAGCGACCGCGGTGGCGGGGCAACCGATTGCACCGGGGAGCTTTCCCAGTCTCGGCTTTCAACTGATCCTGGTCGAGAAGGCCTGGAACTCCCTGGCCACTCCGATCTCCTTGCCTCCTCTGGAGATCGTGAACCAAGTCGTCGCGGACAACACGGCCGACGTTGTTCTTCGAGTCGAGGGCATCGCAGGGCTGGAGATGGTCGTGCGGGCAGGATCCATCACCCTTGCGGACGGCAGCGTGCCCGACGCGTTGAATCCAGTGACCCTGTCGTTGAACCAGGTGGGCTTCGACGAGATCCCGATGCCGTTGCCCGACGGTGCCTCACCGCCTTTCGCCTGGACCCTGCAACCGGGCGGTACGCGGTTCGATCCACCCGTGGAGGTGCACTTGCCCAACATGGTCGGGCTGCCGCCCGGAGCGGTCGCGTACTTCCTCTCGTTCAACCACAGCACCGAGCGCTTCGATATCGTCGCATCGGGCTCCGTCAGCGAGGACGGAGGCATGATCAACACCGATCCCGGTTCGGGCATTGCCACCGCGGGTTGGGGAGGATTCTGTCCTCCGTATCCGTGCAACGCGGAGGGCAGCGGCGAGGCGGAGAGCGGGGGGTGGCAGGAGTCAAGCAGCTTCTTTCTGAGCTTCATTCGCTTCACTCGGCTCACCGAGAGTCCCTGTCGCAATTCACTGGATGGCTCGATTGCAGGCTACGAGTCCTATCGCTCCTGTGTCGGGAACGCGGTCGCATGCGCGAAGAACACGACCACGAACGCCATCACCGTTCCGGGTACCAGCTCGGGCGGCGCGATCCTCGAGGCCAGTGCGCTCACTGACTATGCCAAGGAAGAACTCAAGACCATTCTGAATGAGGTTTTCCCTCCGCCCGCTCCCGGTATCGGGGGTGGTGCTCCGGATGCGGACATCCTGAGCGAAACGACATGGGATGTGGTAAGCCACGTTCCCTCGACGTTGGCGGAGTGGACGGCACGAATCTCCTTCGCCACGCCGCTGACCTCCATGACCGTCGGCGACGCCGTGCAGATCACCGACCTGACGGAGTTTGGCTTCAGCGAGAATGCGGCGATGACCATGACGGTGCTTGTGATCGAGAATCCACTACAGGCCATCGTCGAGGTGACCTTCATCGAGACCACGCAGCCGCCGAGGGGTACGGTCCAGATCGGGACTCAATCCGCTCCGATCCGTCCGGACGGCAGCTTCACCGTCAGGAATATCCCGGCTGTCGACGCCACTCCCCTGCGTCCCCGGCTGCTCTTCGAGGGCGTTGGGATCCAGCGCACGGCGGCCCCTCCCTTCTATCTGCAGGGCGTGTGCGGGGGAGCGATGGATTTCGGCCCGATCCCGCTGGACCCCGAACCGGAGTACCCCGTCTCGATCCTGTGCGTGAATGGTCTGACCGTTCTCAACCAAGTGGGTCAGAACTCACAACTGCAAGTCCTGGCGACGATGACGGACGACTCGGTGGTGGATGTGACGTCCTCCACGCTGGGGAGTTGCTATTCGTCCAGCAATCCCGCGATTGCACAAGTCGGGCCCAACGGCCTGGTGACAGCGGTATCCGACGGTCCAGCCTGGATAACGATTTGCAATGAAGGCATTACCTGCGTGGTCCCGGTGCTCACATCCCTGGGCGATCCCCTGACCACGGTCGTGGGCTTCGTGACTCTGGGCGACGGTACGCCGGTAGGTGGAGCGTCCGTGGTCGTAGTGCCGGGGAACGTCGAGGGCACGACCGCCGCGAATGGGCGCTTCAGTATCCCGAACGCCCCGGCTCTGCTCGGCGACTTGACTGTCTATGCGATGCTGCAGGTCGGTCCAGACTTCTTGACGAACTCGGTGACCGGAATCGTTCCGGTGCCGGGGGGATTGACCGATGCCGGTGTGATTCCTCTGCAAGACGCCGTCTACTGGAAGGACGACGTCAGCGGAGCATGGAGTGATCCGGCGCGTTGGAGCACGGGTGTCGTTCCCGGGCCCGGTGATCACGTCGTGATCGACCGCCCCGCGGGATCCTTCACGATCAACCTCGGTGGCGCTGACTCGACGGTCAGGAGCCTGAGATGTGAGGAAGCGCTGGTCATCGATTCCGGGCGCTTGAGCGTCGAGGTTCCGCTTCAGGTGAACAACAGCTTCACCTTGACGGGGGGCACGCTGGCGAACACTCGGGTCGTGGTCGGGCTCGGGGGGGTCGGACTGAGCATGTCAGGAGGGGCCTTGGAGAACATGACGATCGACGGGCCCTTGACGCTTACGGGTCCCGGAGCCAAGGCCATCGTGGGGAGCTTGGTGCTCAACGGCGCGACGACGCTCTCGGGGGGCTCGTTGGTTGGAGGGACTGTGACGGGGACGACCCCGTTGATGGTGGTCGCGAACAGCACTCTGGATGGCGTGACCCTGAACATGGACGTTCAGGTCGCGAACGGTCGCATTCTGACGATCGAGAACAACTTGACGCTGAACTCGACGATGACGTTGGGGACCACGAACTGGGGGCTGCTGCGCTGGGTCGGTTCTCAAACGCTGGACGGGGTCGGCAACGTCGTACTGTCGCAACAGAGCTCCGCTCTCGCTCCCTTCTCGGGAGC
>JAJRTE010000113.1 GCA_024278455.1 Myxococcota bacterium | reverse complement strand
CTGGGGGCTGCGCAAGAATAACTTCGCAGGACGGAGAGCGCTGATGCGCCCGCCCGGCAAGGCGCGAGGAGGGCGCAACCTTACTGGTTTCAACAGACGAGCAACGCGGCTCAAGGGGATGCAGCTACCCTCGAATCCCGTAGTTACTATTGCGCGGCCCCATGGAGCAGGCCCTGACCGAGCAGCGAGGTGTTGACATCATGAAGACGATCATCCTTCCCGCCCTCCTCTTGTTCGCCCTGATCGCTCTGCCGATCGTCGCCGTCGCTCAGGATGGCGGCGCCAGGGCCCACTACGAGGCCGGCCTGAAGGCGATGGAGAAGCGCGACTTCAAGACCGCCTTCGTCGAACTCGAGAAGGCGATGGATATCGACGAGGACTACGAGGACGTCTTCGAGCAGTGGGAAGTGGCCATGGAACTGGCCGATTGGAACGACACCGTCGAGGGCGAGGTCGATGCGATGGACCTGGTGCGGCTCGGCGAGTTCTACCAGAAGCTCGGCCGGTTCGACGAGGAGCGGGAGGTCTACCAGGAGGCCATCGATCTCGATGACAACTGCTCCGAGGCGCACGGCCACCTCGCGCTCGCCAACTACGGCGTTCCCGGCGGCAACCTCGTCACCGTCATCAAGGAAACCATCCGTTTCCTTCAGACGAGCCCGTACCGGGAGGCCCTGAAGCCCGCCCTCCTGGACTTCGAGGTCTTCGGCATGGTGCGGATCGCCAAATCCGAGCTCCGCCCCGTTTTCAGGAAGGCCGGCAGGTTTCGGAAGTCGGATCCGCTGAAGTCCGCGGCACTGCTCGAGGAGGCTGCGGCCGGCGAGGACATGCTTCCGGCGTTCAGGACGATCCTCCTGACCGAGGCCGGAAAGGCCCGGATGAGGAAGGGCGACCGGGAAGGGGCGAAGAAGTCGTTCGCGGCCGCTGTTACGTACTCGAAGACCTCCTACACGATCGACGCGCTGCTGGGGCTGGCCGCCATCGAGACCCGGGCCGGCGACCTCGATGCCGCGCTCGGCCACCTGCGGACCGCGGTCGGGGTCGGGTCGGTCGCTTGCAACCTGATCGCCGGGCAGAAGATGAAGGCTTTCAAGCCTCTCTTCGAGTCCGACAGGACGAAGGCCGAGATGATGAAACTCGTGAACGTGCTCCTCGGTGACGAGCCCATCCGGCAGATGATCAAGGATGCCTGCAAGAAGGCCAGCGCCGAAGGCAAGGAAGTCCTCCTGCAGTGGTATGGCCCCTACTGCCCTTTCGTGATGGCCATGGAAGAGCGCCTGGTCCGTCCCGAAGTCCGGAAGCTCATCGACGAGAACTTCGTCTTCGTTCGCATGGACCAGGGCAGCGTCTCCAGAGGCATGATGCGCGGGGCCAGCCTCGACGCGGAGTACGGCAACGTGATGGAGAGCTGCGGAGTTCCGAGTTTCTTCGTGCTGCATGAGGATGGCTCGATCCGCACCCTGCAGAAGGACATCCCGTTCATGGCCGAGAGCGAGCGCGCCTACGTGATGGACAACATCATCGAGTGGCTTGAGGGAGTGGTCGCCGAGAGGGAGAAGTGACATCAGGGTTCTCGTCGCACTGTCCGTCTTCCTGACGGGGGGGGCGGTGATGGTCGTCGAACTGCTCGGCGTCCGGCTGATCGCGCCGGTCTTCGGGACGGGTTTCCACGTCTGGGCCTCGCTGATCTCCGTGGCGCTCTTTGCCCTCGCGGTGGGTTACTTCGTCGGAGGGCGGCTGGCGGATCGTTTTCCCCGTCCCGCTCCGTTCTTCGGGGTGCTCGTCGCGGCGGGGCTCGGCGTTCTCCTGATTCCGCTCTATGCGTCCGCCCTCATCCCGACCTTCGAGTCGGCCGGGCTCCGGCTCGGTGCGCTGCTGGCGGCCACGGTGACTTTTCTGCCGCCGCTCTTTCTCCTCGGCCTGGCGACGCCATACGCCATTCGCATCTCCGCCGAGACGGTGGCCGGCGTGGGCAGCGTGGCCGGGAGGCTCTACGCCATCTCCACCTGCGGGTCCGTGGCGGGGACACTCCTCACCGGGTTCCTCCTCGCCCCGGTACTCGAGATCGACGCCGTCCTTCGGGCCACCGGGAGTGTGGTGGTGCTGCCCGGCGTGCTCGGGCTGGCGGTGTTCCGGCGCTGGGGGCTCGGGGCCGCGGCGGTCTTGCTCCTGCTCTTGCCGACTCCATCCGGCCGGGCGCTGCCCGCGGGAACGCCCGTCTTCTCCGTGGACACTCCCTACCAGCGCATCGACATCGTGGATCGCGACGGCGAACGATGGATGTACCTCGACGGTTGCGTGCACACCCACATGAATCTCGACGTTACGCCCCGGACGGAGTGGGGCTACATCCCGCTCTTCCAGTTCCTGCCGGACTTCCGGCCCGAGGCCAGGACGCTGCTGGCGATCGGGATTGGCGGCGGGGCCCTGTTCTCCCTCGTCGAAGCGGAGGAGTACGAGATCACCGCCGTGGAGATCGACCCGGTCGTGGTCGAGGTGGCGCGGGAGCAATTCGGGACGATGGACCAGGTGAAGATGGTTGAGATCGGCGACGGGAGGCCGTTCGTGCGCCGCACCGCTCGGCGCTTCGATCTCGTGGTCCTCGACGTCGTCGGCGCCGACCTGATGCCCGATCACCTGATTACGGTGGAGTTCTTTCGGGAGCTTTACGCGGTGATGAACCAGGACGCCGTCGTGGCCCTGAACGCCATCGGTGCGAGAGAGGGGCGGTCGCTTGCTTCGCTGTATCGCACTCTCGAGGCGGTCTTCGAGAACGTGGACGGTTTCGCCACGAACCCCGGAGGGGAGATCACCAATGTGATCTTCTATGCCTCCGACGGCCCCCTCGACCTCTCCTGGGTGTTCGAATCCGAGGCCGATGACCTTCGGCTCCGGTTTCCGGGAGGCCAGGTGCTCAGGGATGCTCTGAACCCCTTCAACTTCTGGAATGCCCCCTGGTCCCGGATGATCCGGGCCAACCGCGCGAAGAGGTATTGAGGGCATGAACCGGATGAAGCTCGCTCTCCTGTTCCCGGCGGTGATCGTGGCCCTCTGGTTCGTGGTGCTGGTGATCATCCCGGGGCCGGCGTCCCCCGACTTCCGAACGTTTCGGTCCGGGGATCGCGAGGTCGAGGTCCATGCCGGCCCGGGCGGTCGCCTCGACTCCGTCGACGTGGACTTCCGGGTGCGGGTCCCCTGGCTCATCGATCCGGTTTCGTTCGATCCGGCGTCGACAGAGGCCGGGGAGGTCGTGGGCGTCGTCACGGCGCCGGGATCCGCGGGGGAGGTCGTTGCCACCGACGGCGACGGTGCGGTCGTTCAACTCGGTGAGGGGGAGGCGGTGGAGGGACTGGTGCTTACCCTCGACGGCGAGCCGATTGCCGGCGCTCGCGTCGTGCATCCCCATCAGGCACCCCACCTTCTCGAGACCCGAACGGACGAGGAGGGGCGGTTCCGTTTCGAGCGGATCGTTTCCGATGGCTGGATACGGGCCGAGGCGGACGGCTTCTCGCCGCTGGACCTCCCCCTTTCACTGTTTCCGGAGGTAGGCCGGGACGTGGTCTTCTACCTGGTGCGCGGCAGGAGGGTCTCCGGGCAGGTCGTCGATTCCGAGGGCCGCGGCGTTCCTCGCGCCGTCATCTCGCTCGACCAGGAATCGGTATCGCGGATCCTCGCGGATGATGACGGCCGGTTCACTTTCAACGCCGTTCTCCCCGACTGGGAGGTCCTGCTCAAGGCCCATGCCAAGGGGCTCGTGGGGCCGGTGGTCAACGCGTTGGTGGGGGAGACCGATATCGAGCTTCCGTTGTATCGCCCGGCGGAGATCCGAGGCCGGGTGATCGATGGAGGCGGCGGTGAGCCGGTGGGGGAATTCGAGCTCCGGAGGATCGACGGCGAAGTGCTCGAGAGGGGGAACTTCGTGGCCAGGGGGCTCGTGCCGGGAGAGCATCGGATCGAGGTCCGGGCCGGCGGTGATCGGGGCGAAGCCATCGTGGACGTTCGCGAGGGCGAGGTCCGGCGAGATGTGGTTCTGACGGTGCGGCCGCCGCGCTGGACGGCGCCGAAGGACTACCGCCTGGCCCACCCCGTTCAGTTCGTGGTGACCGCCGAACCCGGCGGAGGCCCCGCCCGGGAAGTGCTGATCCGTGGGGAACGCCGTGGACAGAAGCTGAAAGCCGATCGCCGGGGCCGGGCCACGGTCCGCCTGCCCCCGGGCGAGCACCGGATCCGGGTGGGCAGCGCGATCGGGGAATTCGCCGAGAAGGTGGTGGTCGTGCACTCTCCTGGCGCAAGGCCGATCCACGTCGGCGTGAAGAGAAACCCGCTCGCCTGGATCGACTTTCTGGGCAAGGTCCCCGGGGCCCGCAGCAAGCTCTGGCTTCGGGCCGGCGACGAGATGCGTGAGGTCGAGTTCCGCGGGGGGGCGCGGTTTTCGTTTCACGCCGACCGGGAAGTTCCGATCAGCGTGTACGTGAAGGCCCGGGGATTCCTGCCGGTGTCGCGGGAGGACGTGTTCGTGCCCGAATCCGGGACGGTCGAGGTGGACTTGCCGCTCGGGGTGTTCATCCGGGGGCGTTGCCTCGGGGCCGGGGGCCATCCGCTCGCCAAGGTCGTGGCGGAGGTGCGGGAGAAGCCGCTCGACGCCCGGATGGAGACGCAGGGAGACGGGATCTTCAAGGCGGGGGCGCTCAAGCCCGGGAGCTACCGGTTTCTGCTCTATGCCCGGAACGTCCGGACCCGCACGATCGATCTCGACGTGACCGGGGAGGGCGTGGATCTCGGCGACGTGCGGATGCTCCCGCCCTGCGACCTGCACATCCTCGTGGTCACGAGCACGGGGGCGCCGGTTCGCCACGCGCTCGTGGAGACATCCATTCTCGTCGCCGCGAAGGGCGCGACCGACGCCGCGGGCCGCGTGATTCTGCCGGGCACCAATCCCGAGGAGATCCTTCGGATCAGCGCGCCGGGATTCATCGACACCTGGCACGAGATCACCGTGCCCGACAGCACCCGGGCGATGGAGGTCACCGCCATCCTCTATCGCCCCGCCCGGGTGACGCTCCGCACCGTGGACGGGGAAGGGCGGCCGGTGGAAATCGCGGAATCCGATGGTCCCGATCTCCACCGCGTCGGACCCGGCGCCTACGAAGTGAGAGACCTGCCCCCGGGTCCGCTGCAGATCAGCCTGACCGGTCGGGAGGGCCGGGAGGGGCTCCTTCAGACGATCGTGCTGGAGGGCGAGGAGCGGATGGAGACGGTGACTCTGCGATAGCCCCACCTTTCTCGCAGGGCGGTGCGCTCGCCGTGCTGCGCGGACGAGGCGGAGTACGTTCCTCCGAATGACCACTCATGGGGCGCCGGTCCGTCCTAAGTGGCCCCGATCGCCCCCGGGACCTACAATGAGAATCCTGTCGGGGAGGTATGCCCATGAGCGTCCGATTCCTGTTCTCCGTTCTCTTTCTGGCCCTTGCCGCCTCCGTGGTGGCCTACGGGCTTTTCGGGAACCAGATTCGGATCTACGAGAAGCCGGACCCTCGCGACGATCAGGTCAACCTGCCGATCGGCACCTCGCAACTGTACGGCGAGATCTACACCACCGACCTGATCTCCAGGGAGCGCATCCAGCCGGATGGGTTCGGGCACCTCATCGACCTCGAAGTTCAAGCCGAGTGCTTTTCGTGAACACAGTGAGAGTCCGGCTGCGCTGAGCGCGGCCACAGGTGCCTGACCATGGCGAAAAGACCATCCTGGAAACACCGCTTCCGGCGCATTTCCCAGGTTTTCTTCCTGTTCGCGCTGAACCCGTACTTCTTCATGTACCGGGGCGTCTGCTTCCCGGCCATGAACTGCTGGGCCTGCCCGGCGGCGGCGTTCGGCTGCCCGATCGGGGCCATCGGCAACTTCCTGGTGAAGGGCATCGTCCCCTTTTTCGCCATCGGGCTGATGCTCCTCGCCGGCGCGCTGGTCGGACGCATGATCTGCGGCTGGGTCTGTCCCTTCGGGTTGATTCAGGACCTCCTCGCCAGGGTCCCGGTGAAGAAGCTGAGGTTTCCGAAGGCGCTCACCTACGGCAAGTACGTTCTCCTCATCGTCACCGTCTTCCTGATCCCGATCTTCTTCGGCATCGAGAAGAAGCCCACCGGCACCCACGTCTCCGATTTCTTCTTCTGCAATTACTGCCCCGCGGGGACGCTCGAAGCGGCGATCCCGGTGCGCCTGTTCGGCAGCCGTTTCGACGGAGGGGAGGAGGAGGCCGGCGCCGCATCCGGTGAGGAGGCCGGTGAGGAGGCCGGTGAGGACGAGGCCGGGGGTGGGATGTTCGACGAGCCCGACGAGAGTCTGTGGGGCGACGACGGCGAAGAGATGGGCGGCGGCGGCGAGGAGATGGACGGCGGCGGCGAGGAGATGGACGGCGGCGGCGAGGAGATGGACGGCGGCGAGGAGGGCGACCTCTGGGGCGACGACGACGATGACATGGGTGGCGACGACGACTGGCTCGCCGGCGAAGATGGTGCCGGCGGAGAGGACGAGGCTGCCCTCGCCGGAGTGAGCGACACCCTGAAGTTCTGGACGTCCACCCGGATGTGGGTTCTCTACATCTTCATCCTCGGCTTCATGTTCTTCCGCCGGCCGTTCTGCCGCGGCTTCTGCCCCATCGGTGCGGTGTTCGCGCTGCTGAACCGTTTCTCCTTCTTCCGCATGCGCGTCAAGGCCGACCTTTGCCGGGAGTGCAACGCCTGCGGGAAAAAGTGCCCGGTGGACAACCAGGTCTACTCGTCTCCCGGCAGCGACGACTGCATCCGCTGTCTCGAGTGCATGGACAACTGCAAGCGTGGCGGTGTGGAGTGCGGCCTGGTCCCGGTGAAGAAGCGCGAGGAGTACTGGGAGTAGTAATCTTTCACTCGCACCCTTTCGCGACGTATCTTGCGGAGCCGCATCCGCATTCCAGACCTGAAGGAGGAACCTCCGTGCGCTCCCTGAAGCTCATCGCATTCGCGGTCGTCGTCGCAGCGACCCTGGCGCCCTTCCTGTTCGCCGCCGTCGAGGAACCGGACCTCGACGCACCGCTGCCGGTCGACCCGGCCATCACGAAGATGGGCCGGCTTTCGAACGGCCTGACCTACTGGATTCGGCCGAACCGGACGCCGCCGAAGAAGGTGGGGATTCTGCTGCAGATCGGCAGCGGTTCGCTGAACGAGACGGAAGAGCAGCGCGGGGTAGCCCACTTTCTCGAGCACATGGCATTCAACGGGAGTGAGAACTTTCCATCGGGCGAGGTCGTGAAGTTCTTCGAGTCGCTCGGCATGCGCTATGGCAGCGACCAGAATGCCTTCACCAGCTTCGATCAGACCACCTACTTCCTGAACATCCCGGACAACCAGCCTGCGATGCTCGAGAAGGGGTTCCTCTACCTCTCCGACGTCGCCGGCCGGTTGAGCCTCTCGCCGGAGGAGATCGAGAAGGAGCGTGGGGTCATCGCCGGGGAGCGCCGGGCCCGCTCCGGCTCCCGAATGCGGCTCATGGAGAAGATCCTGCCGATCATGGCGCCGGGTTCGCTGCTCTCGAAGCGCATGCCCATCGGGCTCCCCGAGGTCATCCAGAGTGCCGGCCGCGAGGTCTTCGTGGACTACTACCGCACCTGGTATCGCCCGGAGCTGGCCACTGTGATCGTCTGTGGCGACATCGAGACCGGTCAGGCCGAGGCGCTGATCAGGAAGACCTTCGCCGATTGGAAGGCGGCCGGCGAGCCGAGAAAACCGGCCGATCACGGCGTCCAGATCTCGAAGGGGCTCCGAGCCGCCATCGTCACCGACCAGGAAGTCACCTCCGCCGAAGTCGGGATTACGATCATCCGTGAACTGCGGATCGACCGGACCGTCGGCGACTTCCGCCGCAGCCTGGTGGAGCAACTCGGCGGACTGATGATGAACCGCCGGCTTTCCCGCATGGTCCGGGAGGGGAAGGCGCCCTTCCAGTCCGCCAGCCTGTCCGGCGGTCCCTTCATGGGCTACTGCGAGATCCAGAGCGCCGACGCCACCGGCGAGCCGGAAGACACCATCGAGATGTTCAAGGCCGTCCTCGTGGAGGTCATTCGAGCCCGTGAGTACGGTTTCCACGAGGACGAGTTCGAGCTCGCCAGGCGGATGATCCTCATGGGGCTGACCCAGGGCGCCGCCCAGGAGTCCACCGTCGACTCGGTGAACTGGATGATGCGCATGAACGGGAAGGTGGCGAGTGGTGAGAAGCCGATGTCCATGGCCCAGACGCTCGAGCTGACGAAGCGGCTCATGCCCGCGATCACCCTGAAAGAGGTGCACCAGGCGTTCGCCGACCAGGCTGCGCTGGACAAGGGGCTGATCACCGCCACGCTTCCCGAGAAGGATGGAGTCGAGCTGCCTACCGAGGAGCAGTTGATTGCCGCCTACAAGGAGGCGGTCGGTTCCGAGGTTGCTGATGCCGGTCAAGCGACTGAAAAGAAGGGGCTGATCGCGAAGGAGCCCGAGGCGGGAAAGATCGCTTCGCGGTCCGTCGCGGAGGGGCTCGATGTCACCACCGTCTCGTTTGAGAACGGTGTTGCGGTTCATGTCAAGCCGACCGACTTTCGGAAGGATGTGGTCCTCGTCAACGTCCGCCTGGTGGGCGGTACGATCGAAGAGACGGCGGAGAACCGCGGTATCACCATGGTCTCCGGCGTCGCGCTTACTCCGGGGATGGCCGCCACCGCCCGGCACACCCCCACGGAGCTCGCCGACCTGCTCGCCGGACGGAAGTTCGGCTTCGGGGCGAACGCGGGCGATGCGGCATTGGAGGTCTCCATCCAGAGTTCCCCGGACGAGTTGGATGACGCCTTCCGTCTCCTGCACGTCCTGCTCACGGAATCGAAGGTGGACGAAACCTCCCTCACCCGGTGGAAGCAGTCGTTTGCGCAGCAGGCCTCGATGGTCGAGACCAACGCGGGCGCCCAGGCCGGCTTCGCCATGAGTGCGCTCGTTACCGGTGGCGACCCGCGCTTCACCATGCCTTCGAAGGACGTGATCGAGGGGATCACGGTGGAGCAGGCGCAGGCCTGGCTCGACGGGATCCTGAGAAACGCTCCGATGGAGGTCGCCATCGCCGGCGATGTCGAGGCGGACCGCGCGGTTGATCTCGCAACGCGCTACCTCGGCTCTCTGGCAAAGCGTCCGTCGCACCGCCCGGAGGTGGAAGCGCTTCGGAAGCTCAGCATGGAGAAGGGTCCCCTGGCGCGCATGATCGAGGTGGCCACCATCACGCCCCAGGCCGTGGTCAGAACCGGCTGGCGCGCCGCCGCCCGCGGCAACCGGCCGGATTATCGCGCGCTGTTCTTCGCCTCCCAGGTGGCCACTGCCCGGCTGCTCGACGTGATTCGCGAGGAGAAGGGGTTGACCTACAGCATCCAGTGCGCGGTCACGCCGTCGACCGCCTATGACGGCAATGGCGCGCTCTTCGCCGCCTTCACCGCCGCGCCGGACAAGGCGGCGGAAGCGTCGAAAATGGCGAAGCAGGTGATGCTGGACATCATCGAAAACCCGCCGACCGAGAAGGAGATGCAGGCCGTCTCCGCGCAACTCAAGAACCTGATCGAGACGCAGATGCGGCTGCCCAGTTTCTGGACTTCGGTCCTCGGCAACCTGCGCACGAGTGGCCGGGACATCAACGACATCAAGAACCTCGTCACGAACTACACCACGTTGACGAAAGAGCGGATCACCGAGGTTCTCGCGAAGTATCTCACCGAGGATCGGCACTTCGAGGTGATCGCCACGCCGCCGGCCGGGAAGGCGGAGTAGTCACTCGGAGGGCGTGCGGCGGACCCTCCGAAGGGACTTGCCGGGGGCCCTAAAGTTCCGCCCAGAATGAGGGTGCCGGGTCGGTGCGGGTTACCAGTCGCGCTTCGCGGAGGAAGTGAGCCACGTCGTCCAGCCGGGTGGCGTGGCGGACCGCCTCCACCCTCACGTCTCGCGGCAACACCGGGTGATGGCGTCCCATTGCCGCGGCTTTCGCCAGGGTGAGCTCCCGCCTGGTGATGAGTTCCGCCACGTCCTCGGGGGTGGGCGTGGGGAGCGCGTCGAGCGGCTCCCGGAGGATGGCCGCCAGGGCGCCGGCATCCCGGACCAGACCGCGCCCGTGCTCCGCCACCAGCGCGTCGGCGAGGAGGAGCGCCCCCGCGGTCCCCAGCCCGTGGAGCAGGACCGTGCCCCTTTCGCACGGGGCCTGGACGATCTCCCCCGGCCCGATTCCGAGATGCCCGGCGATCCCCCGGGCGGTGCGGAAAGCCAGTGAGGGGCGCCCGTGGGTGGCGAACTTCGTCGGGCCGGATCCCCCGAAGGTGTCCACGAGGATGCGATCCCGGTCCTCGAGGATCACCCGGCGCCCCCGGCCCCCCAGGCTCATTTTCCGGCTCTCCTCGTTCTGCGCCATCCGGCCGATCACCTCTCCGGTCATCCGGTCCACCACGTCCTTCTCGGGCGGCGCGGCGAACGAGGAGTGGAGGGTTCCCAGGTCGTACGCCCGCTCCATTTTCTCCGCGAGCACGAAGCGTCCGGACCGCGGTGGTTCGAACAGTCCGGCGGTCGCCGCGGCGAAGAGGATCTCGTCCACGTCCCGGCCCGCCGCGGCCTCTTTCAGTTCCGGGGGGAGGACCGCCCGCAAGGCGCCGGCGGTCACGTAACTTTCGCTCCCGGCGAGCACCAGCGCCTGCTGCACGAGGACGGAGGGCCGAAAGGCATAGCCGTCCTCCGCCAGGTCTCCTCTCGCGGCGAGACCAAGGAGCGCCCGGTAGACCTCCCGCTCGGCTTCCGAGTCGTGGATGTACCCGACGCGGCTTTCACGGATCCGCCGGCTGCCCCGGCCGATGCGCTGGAGCAGGCTCGCCACTCCGGGCGGGGGAGTGAGGAGGAGCACGTAGTCCACGCTCCCGATGTCGATTCCCAGTTCGAGGGTGAGCGTGGCGAAGGCCACCGCGGCGGGGCTCTCGAGGAACCGGCGCTCGGTCCGCTCCCGCACCGACCGGGCGAGCGATCCGTGGTGGGCGAAGACGTTCTCCCCGAAGGAGGTGCGCCCGCGCAGCGCCGCCGTGTGGACCTCCACGTCTTCGCGGCGATCACAGAACCCGAGCACTTTCCGAAACCCCGCCCGCGCCAGGGTCTCGATGTGACCGGCGAGACGGTCGGCGTCCCGGCCGGCAAAGCCCCGGGCCCGGATCGGGTGTCGACCCTCGTGGCAGGCGATGACCGGATCCGCGAGATACCGGCCCGCGACATCCTCCGCGTCCGAGACCGTGGCGCTCACCGCGATTCTCTGGGGCCGGGTCCGTGCCCGCTGCTCGAGGCGCTCGAGGAGAACTCGCGCCTGGTCGCCGCGGACTGTGCCGTCGAGCACATGGATCTCGTCGAGCACCACCGCCCGCACCTCGACAAGTTCCCGCGGTCGCCGGGCCAGAAGGGAATCGAGGGCCTCCGGTGTCGTCACCGCCATCGCCGGCCGGCGTCCTCCCATCCGCTCCTTGTACTCGCCGGTGTGACGCCCGAAAGTCACCCCGACATGGGTCATCCGCTCCTCGAGCCGTCTCTTCAGGTCGTTGGCGAGCGCGCGCGTGGGGCTGACGATGAGGACCGAGAACGGGGCTCGCTCCTCCTCGAGGAGGCGTTCCGCGAGCGGTGCGGCGTAGGTCTCGGTCTTCCCGGTGGCGGTGGGTGCGGCGAGGAGGACGTCGCGTCCGGCGAGGATGGCGGGGACTCCCTCCTCCTGGATCGCGGTCAGGCGCGGGAACCGGCCGAGGAAGGCGGGAAAGGTGCGCGGGAGCAGGTCCCGCATTGTTACCGGCTCCCGGTCTGCTTCGGGAGATCAGCCTGATGGGGGGAGGCCGCCCGGTGGCGCAGCAGGCGATCCGCGTCGAGTTCCATGACCGTGCGCCGGACCGTCTCCCGGGGACTCCCGTCGCCGAGGACCGCATCCTCGATCGCGGCCTCGGAGATCCGGATGGTCGTTCTCGGGTCGGGAGCGTAGCCGGGATAGGCCCGGGCATACAGCGAGGCCACCAGGCGGGCGAGATCGCCGAAGTCCCGGCTGGTGAGAACGGAGAGGGCCAGGTCGTCCTTGCGGTCTGCGAGGATCTTCGCGGCGACCGCTTCGGCTTCGGGCAGCGGGGTCAGGGCCATGATCACGAGCAGGCGCTGGTCATCGTCGAACCGCAGGGGGATCATGCGATGCACCGCATGGCCGCCGCGGTAGAGGCGCTCGGGGTCGAAGGCGAGCTTCTCCGGGGGGAGCGTGATGGCGGCGTAATGCTGGAGGACCTCCTGCGCGAGATGCCGGGACTCCCCCCGCGTCATCTCCACGTACTCCACCTCGTCGAAGAAGACGGCCAGCCCCTCGAACCCGGCGTCCCGGGCCCAGGCCGCCAGAGTTCCCACCAGGTGGACGTACATCCGGCCGTAGGTGCGGAAGTCCGAGAGGGCGAGCGGGCGGGGACCGGTCCAGCCGATACGCTTCAATTCCCGAGTGCCGTAGTCCATGTCCATCGGGTATCCCCCGATGTAGTCCTCGGCCCAGGATGCGGCATCGGCGTCCGGGTGGCGGGAGGCGAGGAGCACCGGAGACAGGATGCGGCTGGCCCGCGGGCCGTTCGGGAGGAGATGGTCCGGGCTGTCCGCAAGCCGGAGGAAGAGCGGATCCAGGCCCTCTCCCGGCACGTCCGGGTAGCTGAGGGTACGGACGATTTCGCGGAACAGCCTCTGGGGGTGGCTCGGTGGGGTTTCCCGCGGGTCGAGGGTGACCCGGGTGGTGACGAAGCCATTCGCGAGGGCCATTCGCTCGTAGAGATCGAGCAGATGGGTCTTTCCGGCGCCGTAGTCGCCCCACACCAGACGAAGCCCTCGACCCGCGTCGAGGAGTGCCTCGAAGTCGGTGAGCTCACGCTCCCGGGCCACGGTGTAGTCCCGGACGTAGCTCCGCGGGACGACGCCGAGCCGCAGCGCCTCCACCGTCTGTCGGAGATCGGCGCACTCTTCCGGGGTGGCCGGGGGAGAAACTTCCTCCCGGTGCGCCTGTTCGGGTGATCGGGGGGAACCGGGCCGGCGGCCGGATCCCGGCGGCATCGCTGTCTCCGGTTCGCCCGGCACGAGGACCAGGTCCCGCTCGGAGACGGTGAGGGGCAGGCTCTCCCGCCCCTCGAACCGGACTTTCACCCGGGCCTGATCGCGGATCGCGATGACGACGCCGCTGCCATAGAGCGGATGGGTCACCTGCTGTCCCGCCGAGACCGTCATGGGAGATCCGGTGTTCGCATCAGAAGAGTTCTTCCCCATCGAGTTCGGCGTACACCCCGGTGTTCGCGCTCCCGGCGAGGGTCCGGATGTCCGCAAGGTCGAGGATGCGCTCCGCCTCCCGCGCCTGCTCGTAGAGCATCGCCACGGCCGCCTTCACGAACCGGCGCCGGCTGCCGGATTCGAGCTGATGCTCGCCGTACTCCCTGGCCAGCGCTTGCAGATTCCTCCGTTGGAGAGCCTCGGTGAGGGGCCCCTCTCCGGCTGCGGAGAAGAGTTCGAGCAGTCGATCCCCGATGCCGGTGAGCAGGTCCGTCGGGGACATCGGCAGGCTGTCGAGATCGATGATCGGAGACAGGGTGCTCGATGCGGAGAACCGCCGCGCCGAGCGGAGGCGCTGTTCGAGGGCGGGATACTCGGGAACCACCAGCGTCATGAACTCCGGGGGCACGGCGTAGGCCAGGATCATGCCCGGAAGCTCCTGGCGCCCGCAGTGGTCGATCATCTGGCGGAGGTTGTCGCCGATCTCCTTCTTCCGCTTGACGGTCAGGCTCAGTACCCGGTCCATCTCGTCGAAGAGCAGGGCGACTCCCGGCACGCCCATTGCCCGCAGGACCTGGATGACGCTTCGGAGGAAGCGGTAGGCGGACTTCTCCGAAAGCTCCTCGCGAATGCGCAGCGGCCGGAGTTCTCCGCGGGTGACCGAATCTCCCCGCAGGAAGCTCCCGGTCACCTCTTCGGTGTCTTCGTCATCCGTGATCACGGCCCGGAGGAAGAGTTCGGCGGCTCGACGGACCGCGTGGCTGTCCACCCGGCCCCGGCCGATCTCCTCTTTCACCCAGGAGAGTACCTCTTCCTCGGGGGCCTCCTCGCAGCGGCGCCGGATCTCGGTGCGAAGCACCGCGTCGAGGCCGAGGTCCGATTCCTCCAGCAGGTTCGCGGGAGGAGTCTGGAGGGAGCAGGCGACACTCTGGTAGATCCTCGTCACGTCGTCGAAGGGACATTCCTTCGGCGAGACGCCGACCAGGGAGGTGACGAAGCCCTCCGCCCAGCAGATCTCGCGGAGGCAATGCAGAAACTGGGTCTTGCCGCCGCCAAACGGCGCCTGCACCAGCTTGAAGGTGGAGTTCCGGCCGGCATCCCGGATGGGCAGCACGTACTCCTCGCGCAGAAGTTCGAGGATCCCCTCTGTTCCGGTGTTCACGAGGAGGGCGCCCCGCTCCGGAGGCTGTCCCGCTTCGCCCATCCGGGAGAGAATCTGCCGGGCGAGTTCCGGGTTCAATTCGATGGTGGGCGCGGTCATTGCTCCCCCGTTGTCGTGAAGAAGATCGTCAATTTGTACTCCCCGTCGCCGTGCTCGTCCTCCAGGTAGATCACCCGGCTCTTCTGGGTCGCGGTGGTGCCGGTGGCAACTCCGAAGTTGATGCGCATACCGTTCCTGGCGAGGGCTCCCGCCCGGCGCAGCCGCAGGACGTCGTACGCCAATCGAGCCTTTCCGTAGGACTCGAAGGTCTCCTTCGCCGGACTGGCCCGGAACCGCTTCGACTGCTTCCCGATCGCGAGATAGGGCAGGAAGTCGAGCATCTCCACCCGATCGCCGAACTGCCGCCCGGCCGCCGCGAGCGCGGCCCGGTAGGCGGCGGCGCACTCATCGAAGAACTCCTCCGGGACGAAGGCGCGTTCCAGGCGGCGACAGGCCGTTTCGTGGGCGGTGAGGATCGAAGCCGCCTCGGGCCGGGTGGCTGCGACGACCTCCCGGGCAAAGAGCAGATCCGCCTGTCCCCGCCGGAAATCGAGCCTCAGGAGGAGCGGCGGGATGCGCACCTCCACCGGGTCCTCCCGGCTGACCACCCGGAAACCCAGCCCCGCCTGTTCACAAGCGGCCTTGAGTTCCAGGCTGAGCCCTCGCCGGATCCGTTCCTCCGCGCCGGCCATGTATTCCCGTACCGTCGCGAGCACGACGTCGATGCCGAGTGCCGCCGCCCGCTCCGCCGGAAGCGCCTGCTCCACCTTCGACGCTTCCTTCTCGAGTTTCGTCAGGTCATCGAGCACCGCCGGCCTGGTGAGCCCTCGCAGCTTCTGCGCCGCGGCCGCAAGCTCCCGGCCTTCTTCCGCGAGCCGCAGAGCCACCGCCTCGATGCTCTCCCGCAATTCCTCCGACGGAGTCTTCACGCTCTCGCCGGCTTCCCGAGGTTCCATCAGCGCCACCTTCCTTTGCAGAATCGTCGCGGATTGTACCGCGTGGACCCCCCAGGGCCGCTCACCATCGAATCTGCGGTACCGACGTTCCAGATCTCCGCGGCACTCGCAGAATCTACATGACGTTTCCGGACCGCCGGCACGGTCGACAGGTCGATCGACCCTCCATCGCGGCTGCGCCGCGCGGTGGGCGATGGCGACCCGGATTCGAGTGGTGTCCCGTCAGGTGGTGGTTCTCCTCCTCGCCGGGATCCCCACGGGGACCGTCGATCAACTCACTGAATGGAGGGCCATCCTCTCTTCCGCGGATCCAGGCTGTTCAGCCCCCGGTGGTCTCCCTGCCCGGGTAGGGGCGGAGTGACAGGGAGACCTTGTGACCGGCCTGAGCCAACAGGGGCGCCACTTGCTCCAGCAGCCCGGCGGCCGCGCGGTAGAAGCGGGCATTCGCATTGGCGTCCACGTACTCCTGGCAATCGGCGTTGAACCGCGTCTCGATGTAGATGGATTCCAATGCGTCCATGAAGGTCAGCACCTGGGCGCAGAGCGTATCACCGAACTGGTGGACCCGCTCCTCGAGCAGGGGCTTGACGCTCTCCATCTCGTCAAAGAGGGGGCCTTTCAGTCTCTCGGGAACCGACACCTGGGCATCCTCCAGTGAGTGAGCGGATCAGTGAATCGCCCCTGCTGTCGTACCACTCTTCGAGTTGGAGTTTCAAGCGCTGGCTTCACGCCCTCGATCGGCCGCGCTCGAATCCAGAAGTCAGGGCTCGTCTCGAGATCAGTGCAACCGTTGCACCGAGAGCGCCTCCTTGAACTCAAATGCTTGCAGCGTCAACTGTCACACCATCGCCACGCGCTCGGATGCGGAGGCGGCCACGGGCGAATCGTGCTCCTCGTCACAGAGCTTTCGGAGTGCCGCGGGATAGTGTGACCGGTCCATTGCCTCATTGTACCTGACCGCGATATCGTTCGGTTGGAACGTACCTGCAATTCCCGGAATCCGGCGGAGCGTGGTCCAGCAACCGGATGGCGGTGCGGCACAACCGGGCCGGGCCGGTCAGTCCAGGATCGTGCCGCGTTTCGCAGAGCGCTGGTGGCGGAGACGGCCTGAGGAATCGGACCGAGCGATCAGGGGAGGCCTGCGGTTACTTCCTGAGCTGCTCGAGCCGCTCCCTGACCCAGCCGTCGTCGTCATTGCCTCCGAGTTCGAGGAAGCGCTCGTAGTGCTCCCGCGCCGTGCTCTTGTCGCCCCCGTCCTCGGCGAGTCGGCCGAGGTAGTAGTGGAACTGCGCCGTGTCCGGCTCGAGTTCGCTGGCCTTCTCGTAGCTCGCCCCGGCCTGCTCCCACTTCTCCTGCCGCTCGAAGGCCTTGCCCATTTCGAGGTGCGCCCAGGCGTCGTCGGGGTTTCGGTCGATCGCCTCGCTGAGCGCCTTCAGCGCCTCGTCCATCTTGCCGAGGGAGAGGTAGGCCTTGCCGATCATCCGCATGCTGTTCGAGTCGGTCGGATCGGCCAGGGCGGCTTTCTTGAAGGAACGGATGGCGTCTTTCGCCTTGCCGCCCGCCAGGAGGACGCGCCCCATGATCTGGTTGGCAAAGGCGTGGTCTCCGTCGAGCTTGAGGGCCTGGCTGAGGTACTTCTTCGCGTTTCTCAGGTCGTCGCTGAAGTAGAGGACCTGTCCCAGCCGGAAGTTGGCCTCGACGTTCTTCCGGTCGAGATCCAGCGCCCGCTTCAATGCCTTCTTCGCACCCTCTGTGTCGTTTGCGAGCATCAGGGCGATGCCGCGGTCCACGTGCGCCTGCGCCCAGAGCGGCCGCAGCTTGACCGCCTCGTCATAGCAGACGAGCGCCGCCTCGAAGTCGTCCTTCTTTTCGAGCACCAGGCCGAGGGTGCGGTGGGCGTCGGCGTTCTTCGGAGCGAGCGCGATGGCGGCGCGGGCGGTCTCCTCCGCCTGGTCGAGCTTGTCCTGGCGAACCTGGACATCGGCGAGCAGGATGCGGGGCGCCGGGCTCTTCTCGCGGAGTTCGACGAGCTTCAGGAGCGTGGTCTCGGCCCCTTTCAGCTCATCCTTCCGAGTCTGGTCGGCGGCGAGTCCGCGCAACAGTCCCGGGTTCTTCGGATAGATCTTCAGTGCATCGGTCAGGACGGCGCGAGCCTGCGGGCCATCGCCGACTTCCGTGAGCACTTCGGAGAGAAGGACGACGGCCGGGGCCCATCCGGGCGCGATACCGAGGGCCTGCTCGAGCGGCGCCTTCGCGGCGTGGATCCGACCCGACGCCTTGCGGGCCCGGGCGAGCAGATAGTGCCCCTCCGGATTCCGGGGGTGCGCCTCGATGTATATCCTGAGTTCCTTCTCGGCGGAACGGGCTTTGTCGAGCGCGAGGTAGGCGATGGCCAGGTCGAGCCGGGTTTCGGGGGGCGCTCCGTCCCGCCCGAGGAGTTCTTTCAGTGCATCGGCCGCCTTCTTCGGGGGCAGGAGTCGCGCCGTGAGCAGGTTCCTCACTGCTGGCGAAACGCCCTCGGGCTTCCACTCGGCGAGGGCTTTCGTGAGTCCCTCTTCCCGCAGCAGGTCCTGGATCAGTCGTCCGGCCGAGGCGTCGTCTGGAATCACCCCCACGGCATCCTTCGCCACGGCGAGGGCGTCGTCCGTGTTCCCCTCCATGGCGAGCAGCCGGGCCTCGTCGAGATCCATGCCGGGTGCGGCGAGAGCGATGCCGGAGAGCGGGAGAATCGCAAGCAGGGCCAGGATCATGGATTTCATCGGGAGCCTCGAACCTTGAATCACCAGACGGGAGACGGAGCGAGGTGCTCCGCCTCCCGCAGGTGGACGATGACCGGATTATCTCCGGCAGTCGGCGGTGTCCTTGTCTTCCGCCAGGTCACGCCTGGCCTGACACGCCTTCTCCTTCGCACCCTGCTTCGCCCTCTTTCGCGTCCTGGTGTGCTGTCCTGTGGCCGCGGAACGACCGGCGGCGCTGCCTCGGCCGCCACCACCGCCTCTACCACCACCACCGCCGCGACCGAAAGCCATGTCGAGGGGCAAGCCGATCATCACGACAATCAGCAGAATGCCAATCATCTTCTTCATGCATCTGTCCTTCCATCTGTCAGGCTGAACGTGGGACAAAACCCTGGTGGTCGTTCAATCCAGAAGGGTCCGCGACGAACCGTCGCGACGGTACGACGATCGGTCGTACAGTTCCAGAAACCCGCCAAACCGGCGGAAGTTTCGGTAGAGGATCGACCGCGGAACGCTTTCTCAGCCGTCCCGGCCAGTCCGCTCCTGAGGATGCGGCGCAAGGAAGGCCGACAACGCGACGCCTTCCCATCCCGCAGGCGTTACACTCCCTCTCATGCTTCGAATCCTCCCGGCTCCTTCTGCCGGTGGAGGAACTCGCCACCATGAAGGCTTAAGTCCGGGAGTGAACTCTTGCGCATCGTTCTCGATATCGGCGGCTCTTCGATCAAGAGCGGGCGGGTCCACTGCCGGGAGGTCGAGGGATTTCGCAAGGACGACTACGACGCCCGGGCCGACGGCGGGACCATCCTCGCCGTCTATCGATCGGTGGTGAGGGCACACTTCGCGGAAGCCGATGGTGCAATCTCCGAGGTCGTCCTCGCGCATCCCGGACCCTTCGACTACGAGCGAGGTGTCTGCCTGGTCGAGGGTGTGGCGAAACTCGAAGGACTCCACGGGATGGATCTGCGCGCCGCCCTTGGTCCGGAACTGCCGCCGGGTTGCGGTCTCCGATTCCTGAACGACGCCGCCGCGGCGATCCGGGGGGAGGCCCGGTACGGCGCGGGGCGGCCCTACCGGCGATTGATCGGAGTGACGCTCGGCACCGGTTTCGGTTCGGCGTTCGTCATCGACGGTGAGGTTGTCCGCGAGGGCGACGGCGTGGCGGGAGGCGGTGAGCTCTACCACCTGCCCTGGCGGGGCGGCATCGCCGATGAGAGCTTCTCCTCGCGCGGGCTCCTCGAGTGGCTCCGGGCGTACGGTTTCACCGGCGCCACGACCCGGGAGATCCACGGGCGGGCCTGCGCATCGGGGCTGGCCTCCTTCGGAGTTGAACTCGGCCGGTTTCTCTCACCCCTGGCGGAGGCTTTCCGCGCCGAGTGTGTTCTCATCCTCGGGGGCATCGCCAACCTTTACGCCGCGTTCGGCCCGGCTCTCGAGCACCGTCTGCCGGTCCCGGCTCTGACCGGAGCGCTGGGTCCGCATGCCCCGCTGCTGGGAGCTTGAAAATGGAAGAGACCGGGAACCAGCTCCATGACGAGGAGCAGCGCCCATCACCGGGAGACGGGCTCTTACTCCCGGACATCCATCGATTCTCTGTCGGGGGAGGCATGCACGAGGCCGGCTGGTCCGGGATGACCTCGAGGGCTGCGGTGTGGATGGGATCAGACCGGGGCGGCCGCCAGGTGGCGTCCGCCCCGATGAGAGCGCCGTGATGTCTGCGGAGCCGGAATCCCCGCTTCTCCCGCGCCCTACTTCCTGCGGATGCGGCGGACGAAGCCGAGGCCGCCCAGCAGCGCCAGGCCCATCCAGGCCGCGGAAGGAAGCGGGACCGCGGCCGTCGGTCCCACCTGCACGGTCATCCCAGTCCTCGCGACCGACAATCCCTGCAGGTTGAATGCCTCGAGAACGAAGTCGTAGGATCCGGTCACGGTGGGATCGAAGCCGGTAACGAACCAGCTCGGTTTCCAGGAGTTCTGGGCGACGTTGTTGCTGGCGATCAGCCCGGCGTAGTCCGCGACGTCAACCGCCTCCACTCCGGCGGACTGGAGTGTGGAATTGTCTCCGATACTGTGGTCCCAGTAGTACAACCCGACACCGGGATTGAGGTCATTGATCGGATCGAACCCGGTGATGGAGGTTCCCGTGGAGGAGGTCATGCTCAACTCGTAGGTCAGGCTGTTCAGGCTGTCACCGGAGGTTCCGTCCCAGCTCGAGTTGATCGACCACTCGAAGCTCCATTCCGCGGTGGGAAAGGACTGGGTGGGAGCGACGCCCGGGTTGAACAGGTAAGTGTCGACCCCGTCCCAGTTGTAGGTGTTCTCGGGTAGCCCTGAAGCGTTGTGCCGGAGCTTGCCGCGAAGGCCGAGTTCCACGCCGTTCTGCCGATCCAGGGTCCAGCCGCCGTTGCCGACGCCCGTCCCCATGATGACATTCGGGGTGACGCTTCCAGCGGTCGCGAGAGCCGGTGCCACCAGCACCATCAGTGCGACCGCGAGCGAAAACCGCATCCAAGTCATTTCAATACCCCTTCCCTGCTGCAATCTCTCTGAGGATCGTGAACCCAAACCGGTACGGGAGTCCTGCGCTCACGGAGGAGAGCACGCGAAGCCGTTGACGTTTCCCGACCCATTACTATTGGGGAATCGAGCTCGAACTTTGGACAATTCTCAAGAGACTTCAACACGGCGGCGAAAAGTGTCTGCCGCTCCTCTCCTCCGTGCGCGGCCAGGGATTATCAGCGGCCGCGGGCGCCTCTTCCTCCTGCCCCCGGGCCCCCGGCAGGAACGCCGCATCGAGCACGAAGGTGGCGGCGAGGAGGATGACGAAGATTCTCTCGAGAAAGTGCGTCGTGGCTTGTCCTTGTCGATGGCCGGGACACGGGGGCATCGGCAGGCCAACCATCCGGCGCAGGTCTTGAACTCACTCCACTACCACGCATACCGTTGCGTTTGCCTGTTTCTCATCCCAGGAATGACCTCTCGCTTCGGATTGGCCTCGAGGGGGCGCGTTGGCTGGACGCCGGCATTCGAGCGGGGCTACAATCCGGAGAGTGGCAACTCCGAACCAGGTGGGGTGAGATCTCGCTGTTCCGGAAAGCTGAGCAAGACAGGGGACATTAAATGGAGACGCCGCTCGGAATGCCGGAACAGGGGCTGGTGGGGAGTTCGGTGAGTTGGGAGACTCTGCCGCTCCTCCGTCAACGATACCGCTTCGAACCCGTGGGGCGCTTCGCCCCTCCCCCCTTCCCCGGATCCATGTTCCACGGCGCACTCGGCCACGCGCTCAAGGAGGTGGCCTGCCGTCGGCCCCGGGCCGTCTGCGCCGCCTGTCCATTGGCGAGGGAATGCGCCTACGCGGTTATCTTCGAGCCACATCGTGAGGGTGCGGGCGCTCGCGGGCGGGGCCCAGCCCGACTTCCCGCAGCCTACCTGCTCGAGTGGACCAGGCTACCCCCCCGCGAATCCGGTTGCTATGTCTTCGACGTGCTCCTGATCGGTCAGGGGACTGGATACGCTTCGACTGTCGCCACCGCGGTTGCCCGAGCTGCAGACACCGGCCTGGGTAGCGATCGCGTACGCCAGAGAATTGTGGCTGCCGGCTGGATTCCGCCGAGCGGTCCGCCGGGTCCTCTCCCCGGAACTGCGCAGGCCATCCACGCGCACCTGCCCTCCGCCAGGCAGGGAGACCATCGGTTCAAGCTCCGCTTCCTGACGCCCGTGGCGATCAAGTGCGGGGGTATCGTCGCCCGCCATCTCACCGCACCGCTGATCTGTGGGGCCGCGGCCCGGAGACTTCGCCTGATCGCCGGCGCACATGGCCGGGAAGGTCCCCGAGAGCCTGAGGATCGCGCCGGCTCTGGCTGTTCCAGGCGCATCACGCAAGACGAGACGAGGTGGTATGAGTGGCACCGCCTCTCCACGCGCCAGGAGAGGCACATCCATCTCGGAGGCCTGCTGGGGACCCTCGAAATCGCAGGTCTGAACTCCGCCGAAGCGAGGGCCCTTCTTGCCGCCTCCGTCCTTCATGTCGGGAAGGCCGCGACGATGGGCATGGGGCGCATCGACGTCTGCCCCGCGCCGGAGGACGCATGATGTGCCGCCAGGAGAACAGCCTCGGTAGCAGCAGGAATATCGATCTCAGCCCTACGGCCTGACTGGATAGCAAGTCATTTCCCTGAAAGGAGTTGTGGGATTTCGAATCTTCGATGGTCGGGGTGAGTGTGGTCCGAATCGACGAGATTGGTGATTCGCACCCCTCAACTCTTTGCGGTATCATGACTTCCGGGAGCAGCGGTCGAAAGGGGGCCTCGATGGGGAAGGGATGGCATTTCGCCGGGGCCAGGCACTGAATGCCTGCTGGGAGTGGGGGGTGTTTCCATGCCGGAGAATTGGGTTCGAGGCTTCGGTGGCTCTCTGCACCTCAGGCATCGGAGACCCTCCACCGCGGCTTCGTCACCAGAGATCCGCCGGGCCGTCTCGAGGGTGAAGAAGCGCCTTCGCCGGCTCTCAAATCGCGCGGCAGCGGCGCCGACCCAGGTCTTCGACGACCTCTCCCATTACGTTGATCTGGACCTCCTGCGTGTCGCCTTTCACCGCTCGAAGAAAGGTATGGATCCAGGGCGGAAACGTGGGGCGGCGGTGCGGTTCGCGCATCAACTCGACGACAACCTGAGCAAGCTGCTTCGTCTCTTTCGCGAAGAGACCTACGAAATCCCGGCCTCGCGCGAGGTCCACACCCGGAAATCCGGCGGCGGCGTCAGCGTACTGTATGTTCCGCCCTTTCGGGACAGGGTGCTCCAGCGCGCCATCGCTCTCATCCTGACTGCCGTCTTCGAGCCGGGCTTCTCGGACTGCTCTTTCGGATACCGCCCCCGACGTTCCCCGCAGCAGGCGCTTGCCCGGCTGCACGAGGGGCTATCGCGAATGACGCCCTGCCACGTTCTCGATCTCGATGTGCGTGCGTGTTTCGACAGCATCGATCGACGAACGCTGGCCGCACTCCTGGATCGCAGACTCACAGATCCGCTGATCCGGCGCCTGATTGCCGGATGGATACGAATGGACCGGGAGGGGGGAGCAACTTGCATCGACGATGACCGAAGCTTCCGGGGGATCACCCAGGGAGCAGTCATCTCGCCCCTCCTCGCCAATGTGTTCCTCGACGAAGTGCTCGATCGCTGGTTCGGGGATGTCCTTCTCCCGAAGCTGTGGGGCACTGCGCACCTGGTTCGCTACGCAGATGACGCGGTGATTCTCTTCTCCGATGAACTTGAGGCCCGGCAACAGCAGTTCCTCCTGCCGAAACGCTTCCGGAGTTTCGGGATGGAACTGAACCGAGACAAGACGAAGCTGATCCGATTCGGGCCAGGCGTGGGTGCCACGCGGGATCGGGCCAGACCATACCCCGAGAGCTTCGACTTCCTCGGCTTCACCCACTACTGGGTGGAGGAGAGTTGCGACGTTCCGGTGATCCGAAGAAAAATGTCCCATTTGAAATTCTGGAAGCATGTCGGCGAGACCCGGGAGTGGTGCCGGGAGTACGCCTCGCGCCCTCTCCTCTGGCAACACCGGGAACTGAGGATGAAACTCGAGGGGGTTCTCTCCTACTACCGCATCGCTGACGACCGGATCCAGCTTGAATACCTGACCGACCTCGTGGGAAGGGCCTGGCATCACCAGGTGCTGCGCCGGGCGGGAAAGTCCCACTCGAGTCGGAGGCGACTGCTGACGTTCTTCTCCGACCACCCGCTTGCGGAGGAAGCTTCCGTGTGGGGGTGTGCCGGGCGAAGTGTCGGAACAACGCATCGATTTCCGAGATCCAGAGCAACCGATTGAAGGAGGAGTGATGGGAATGCACGAGAAGATTTCTGCCGCCATTGAGGCCGTGGCCGCTTGTCGGGACCGGGACGAGGCCTATCGCGTCTACGAGGAGGAGTACCTGCCGGCCGCCCTGGAGGCGATATCGAAGGAAGCCACACCTTCGGATGTTCTCGTAGCCACCGTGGGTACGCAACCCTACTCGGTTGCTGTATCTCTGGCATACACGCCGGCCCAGACGGTCTACTTCATTCACACCGATACGAGCAGGACCTCGGCGGAGCGAGCGTGGGACCTGGCCTCACGGGACGGAGAGCCACACTACCGCCCGGTGGGCAAGGCCGATTCCGTGGGTGTCTACCGGGTGATCCGGGACATCGTCGAGGCACATCCCGGGCAGTCCGTGACCATCGATTTCACCTCGTCCACCAAGGCGATCTCCGGAGGTGCCTCGGCCCTGGCCGGATACCTGCATCTCCGTCAGATCTACATTGAATCTTCGAAAATTCATCCGGACTTTCCCCTCTTTGGAGATGAACAGGCTCACGTCGTGGACCATCCTCTGGTCGTCTTCGGAGATGTGGAGCGCAGGGAGGCGGAGCGCGCCTTCGATCGCGGTCTGTTTGACGTGGCGGAGCGGCTATTCGTCGAGTTGGAAGATGCCTTGGCCCGCGACTATCATTTTGGCGCGCGGTCTGAGCTCTGTCGTGCGTATGCTCGACTGCAGTCCCTTGAGTTCGCGAAGGCCTCGAGGAGCCTCTCCAGTGTGGCGGAGACCCTTCAGAAACCGGCGTCCTGCCGGCTGCGGCGGGAGGGACTCTGTTCCCTGGTGCCCCGAATTGGCGCACAGGCCGAGGCCGCCCGGGTTCTCGCCCTCGCCACCGCCGGAGAGAGTCGGCCCGCCTTCGAAGCGGACCTCACCAACGCCCTCTCCCGGTACCTCCTCGCCGCAACTCGCCGGCGTCTGGACCGGGAGCCGGACCTCGCCGCTCTCCTTGCCTACCGTGCCCTCGAGCTCTCCTTGCAGCGGAGGCTGGCCACTCATGGACTGGACGCCGCCGCGCTCGAAGTGGCGGACGCGGAGGCTCTGCTTGAGCGGTACAACGAACTCTGTGCCCCGGGCCACCGGATTTCCGCTTTGCCGAAAAAAGTAGCGATGGCTCAGACGCGGACGCTGCTCATTGCTCTCGGCGACAAAGTTCTGGAGGGCCTCTCCGACATCACCACCAGCAAGTTCGAGGGACTTCTCGGCTCTCGAAATCAGAGCATTTTCGCCCATGGATTCCAGACCTCGAATCCACGGAACCTGAGCAGCTTCATCGAACTGGTGGAGCGGCATGCTCGTGCGGTTGCCCGTGCGGATGAACTGGATCTGCCGGGAGCCGGGCAGGATCCGGAGCACGAGTTCATCCTGCTCCGGAGTCTTGAGCGGTGACGCCTGCCGAGGTAATCGAGAGGGTTTTCAGCGATGACCCCGCCACCGCCCGCCGTGAACTCGAGGCGTTGCTGAAGGCGCAGCTTCATGAGACCGGTGGTCATCTCGCCTGGGGGCGGGCGCTGGATGGTGCTGGATTCGGCGCACAGGCTTTTCGGGAGTTCTTGCTGGCAGTCCGGGATTCTCCGGAAGACCCTGAGGCCATGTGGGCGTTGGCCGTGTCCTACCGGGAGAGAGGCGATTCTCGTCGGGCGATCGGGCTTCTGGAACAGATCATGCGGATTCAGCCGGAGAATCGGGAGGCGATCTCGTCATTCGTCGAACTCTGTGTGGAGGAGGGATTCGAGCAGCGGGCCCGGGATGCCCTGATTGCCGCCGAGGGGAGCGGGGCGCCAGGAGACCTGGTCCTCGAACTCGGCGCCTGGATCCGATCCTACCGGCAGGGTGAACCGGAAACGCGGGAATCCAACATCCTCCCGTCCGCCGAGGATGTGCAGCGCTTTCTTGCACTCTTCTCGGGCCGCGAGGGTGTCCACGCCCGCCAGTGGCGGGGAGCCGGGAACAAGGTCGGCTATAGTCCTGTCCACGAGCCCCTGACTCCCACCGTGGTCGAAAACCACCTCCTCGGAAACGACACGGTCGGCGTCTACCCTGTGCGGGCCGACAACACCGTCCGTTTCTTTGCCCTGGATCTCGACATTACGAAGCCGGCACTCGCTCGCTCCCGGCAGCATTCCGACGAGAGAGAGCGGCTGGATCGGGCTGTGGGTGCCGCCGCGGTCGGGCTTGCTCGGTCGCTGGGCGAACTCGGGCTTGCCCCGCTCCTCGAGGACTCGGGGAACAAGGGTCGCCATCTCTGGGTCTTCTTTTCCCGCCCGGAACCGGCCCGCGTCGTCAGGAATCTCGGCCGTCTGTTCACGGCGGAAATGGGCGGAACACTGCCCGATGGAGTTTCCATCGAGTTCTTCCCCAAGCAGGCGGCCGTGCGGGAAGGGAAGCTGGGCAACCTCATCAAGCTACCTCTCGGCATCCACCGATTGAGTGGACGGAGGTGCGATCTGCTCGACGAGGAGGGGAAGCCTCTTGCGGAGCCATATGGACGCCTGGCCGAAGTGTCCCGCGTCGAAACGGCGGATCTCCATACTGCGATACGCACACTGAAGAGCCGGGGCCTGGACCGACCTGACGCAGAACCGGATCCGCCGGGAATGTCAACGGAGGCCACCGCCCCGGCCCCGGCCGAAGAAACCGCCGAGGAGTTCTCGCTCGAGCCGGTCGATCTCGACGAGGCCCCGGAGGCGAAGCACCTCTTCTCGTGCTGCCCGGTGTTGGCCGGGTTGCGCTCCAGCGTCGAGGGGGAGTTCCGGCTGAGCTATGAAGAGCAGCTTGTGCTTCGCTTCACCATGGGGCACCTTGCAGATGGCGCCCGCCTGGTGAATCACCTCCTCTCTCTCGCGGTGGATGTGGGGCCGGAGGCCTACCTCACCAGGCGGCTCTCGGGGAATCCGATGTCCTGCCCGCGCATCCGGCAGCGAGTTCCCCACCTGACCGCCGGTCTCGACTGCGCGTGTTCCTTCCCCCTGTCTCCGGACCGGTATCCCACACCGTTGCTGCATCTGGTTACTCTCCCTCGAGAGCAGAGTACGGGGGGGCCTGGCGGGGAGGCGCGGATGGAGGCTGAGGACCAGGCGCGCGCATACGCCGCTTTGCTCAAGGAGTCTGCCGGACTTGCGGAGCGCCTGGTCGCCCTGAGGAGCAGGCTGGCGTCCACTCTGAAGGATCTTCCTGACCGGAAGCTACGGGTGGGCGATTCCGTTTTCGTGCTCCGATCCGACGGGGATGGAGTTGATGAGGTCCAGCACGGGGCCTCTGGGGCTGCCGGGGAGGATGCGTAGCGTGTTCGGACAGGGAGTCGTGAGCTTTTCGGATCCCACTCTTCGCGTCTCGCGCCAGGGAGAGACGCTCGTGTTACTGCGGGGCAAGGAGAGAGTGCGCAGGATCCCTCTCCGCGAGATCAGGCGCATTCTGGTGTTCGGTCCGGTGGATCTCACCAGCGGCGCACTCCTTGCGTGTCTGCGGTCTGGCATCGACATCTCCTTTCTCACCGCCCATGGCCGGTACCGGGGACGCCTCTCCGGTCCGGTGTCCGGGAACGCTCCGCTCCGGATTGCCCAGTTCAGGGCCGCCACGGATCGGGTGAAGTCTCTGGAACTCGCACGGTCTTTTGTGGCCGGGAAGATCCGGAACCAGCGAAGACTCCTGCTGCAGCATCAGCGGAGGCGTCGCGACCCCCGTCTGGCCGAGGTCGTCGGAAGGATGCGCCGGGTGCTGGCCGGGACGGGGGACGCCGGCAGCCACGATGCCCTGCGCGGTTTGGAGGGCAGTGCCGCTGCGTTCTTTTTTCAGGGATTTGGGATTTGTGTGGGGCCGTCCGCATTCGAGTTCACGGTTCGCCGCCGCCGTCCTCCCCCCGATCCCGTGAACGCTTGCCTTTCGTTCGGATATGCGGTCCTCACGAGCCAGGTGGAGAGCGTGGTGGCTGCCGCCGGCTTCGACCCCCTGATTGGGTTTCTGCATGAGCCCGCGTATGGTCGGCCTTCTCTTGCCCTCGACCTGCTGGAGGAGTTTCGGCCTCTCGTGGTGGACCAGACCGTCCTCCGCCTGTTGAACCGTCGGCAGCTCGGTCCGCGGGATTTCGAGGACCTTGAGGACGGGGATGCCCGGCCGAGTGTGGAGGCGGATGTCGAGAGGCCGGTGCGTGGTGTGCACCTTCAGGATCCCGGTCGGCGTGTCTTTCTCGGGGCGCTCTTCAAGCGTCTGCGGGAGCCTCTCTACTACCCTCCCGGTGAAGGTCGATTCGAGATTCGCGACATTCTGGAGAGGCAGGCCTACGTCCTCGCCAGGGCCGTGGAGTCGCGAGACGGCAGCTATCTCCCTTTCGTCCCGAGGTGACCCGTGTATCTCGTACTCAGCTACGACATCGTCTCGAACCGTCGCCGCCGTCGAATCCACAAGCTGCTCACGGGTTTTCTGCGCCACGTACAGAAGAGTGTGTTCGAGGGCGAGCTGTCGGACCGCGGGTATGAGGATTTGCGCCACGTGCTCGGCGAGGAGATGGACCCGGAGGAGGACAATGTCCGGATCTACAGGCTCTGCAACCGCTGCCGACCGGCCACGGTTGTCCTGGGAACGGCCTTCCGGGTGGAGGAGCCGGGGCAGGATCTCCTCTTCTGATGCATGGATGTCCGGCCGGGGCAGTAGAATGGCCGGTGATGATCATGATCTTTCCAGGCACCACCCTTGCCGCAAAGAGGCCCCCGAATCACCGATCTCGGCCGATTCGCCTGCCAAAGTGGCAAGCCCTTGTTTCACAAGGAGTTACAGAGATCTGCGTCGGAGGGGTCGGTGATCTCCTAAGTGCTTGCCAGGAAATAGCTTGCGAGAATCGTCGGATTCCGAGGGGGATGGGGTACATCCGAAATCGAAGACATCGCCGATTCGCGCCCCTCAACCTCTTGTGCTACCATGACTTGGAGAGGCAGGAGTCCAAAGGGGAGCCCCGTTCAGGAGGGGATTGAGACCTTCCTCTGGGGTCTGGTCGATGCTACCGACTCCGTAAGTCCAAAGGGGAGCCCCGTTCAGGAGGGGATTGAGACAAGGCAATCTCGGCGGAGTCGTAGCACTGGCCGTATCCGTCCAAAGGGGAGCCCCGTTCAGGAGGGGATTGAGACCTGCCGTGTCCGACAACCTAAGCTGGCACTTCTCGTTAGTACAAAGGGGAGCCCCGTTCAGGAGGGGATTGAGACTTCTCGGGATTTCCGTAAACAGCCCGCCCATGACTACGTCCAAAGGGGAGCCCCGTTCAGGAGGGGATTGAGACGAGTCTGGCCGAGCCGGCCAACTCCGTACCCGCAACCGTCCAAAGGGGAGCCCCGTTCAGGAGGGGATTGAGACTTGTCTTCTTCATCGTGTCCTTTCTCGATACTATCTTCGTCCAAAGGGGAGCCCCGTTCAGGAGGGGATTGAGACATCTCCCAACCCTCTTCCTCCGCCGCTTCTTCTGGAGGTCCAAAGGGGAGCCCCGTTCAGGAGGGGATTGAGACGGCCAACTCCGTACCCGTCGCCGGCGTTGTTGCCGGCCGTCCAAAGGGGAGCCCCGTTCAGGAGGGGATTGAGACGCTGATGCGGTGGTTACCGGCTGGGTATGATCTGGTGTCCAAAGGGGAGCCCCGTTCAGGAGGGGATTGAGACAGAAATAGGGCATCGAAAACCCGTTCCACGTCCGCCCGGTCCAAAGGGGAGCCCCGTTCAGGAGGGGATTGAGACACGCGACCAACGAGATACCCGGCTCCAGCGCGGTTACCGTCCAAAGGGGAGCCCCGTTCAGGAGGGGATTGAGACTGCTCTTCGAGCGGGATCCGAGTTCTAGTCTGAGGACGTCCAAAGGGGAGCCCCGTTCAGGAGGGGATTGAGACGAGTCTGGCCGAGCTGGCCAACTCCGTAACCGTCGCCGTCCAAAGGGGAGCCCCGTTCAGGAGGGGATTGAGACTTTCTCAATCATCGTGATGAAGACTGCTCTCCCTAGTCCAAAGGGGAGCCCCGTTCAGGAGGGGATTGAGACATCCGCCTTCGCCCGTGTCAGCATGGCGTCAAGCTGTCCAAAGGGGAGCCCCGTTCAGGAGGGGATTGAGACTACTACGCAGAGACTCGGCGCTAATTCTGATGTTCAGTCCAAAGGGGAGCCCCGTTCAGGAGGGGATTGAGACTGTGGAGTTCCTCGTTGTGGAACGTGGTCTTGCTGTCCAAAGGGGAGCCCCGTTCAGGAGGGGATTGAGACGCAAAGTCACACGCGAGTTGCCGGGCGAAATGCTCTGTCCAAAGGGGAGCCCCGTTCAGGAGGGGATTGAGACCACGCCAGGGTAGCGATGAGCATCGTGCCTCCTGTAGTCCAAAGGGGAGCCCCGTTCAGGAGGGGATTGAGACCACCATGATGAACCGGTAGCTGGGGGGCAGGGCCTGTCCAAAGGGGAGCCCCGTTCAGGAGGGGATTGACGCCCCGCGGGTGGGTCGCTAGCATCGGGCCGCGGGCTGGACATGCGCGCGGTTGCGTCTGACGCATCGTGGGTGGGAATGGGGAGAACACAACATGGAAAAGGGATCGGTCCTCTACGGCTTCGCTGTTGCTCATGTGCAGAAGTTCCTGCTGACAAGCCCCTTTCTTCGTGATCTCCAGGGCGCTTCACAGCTTATTGAGAACCTGTGTGAGGGCGAATTCGGGAACGCGGTCGAGATGGCCGGCCTCTCGAAAGACGACATGATCAGTCAGGCTGCAGGAAGCGGCCGGATCCTGACCGGGGATCGGGAGGCGGTCAAGAGACTGTACGCATGCTGGCCTCTGATCGCCGATAGCCGTGCCCCCGGCGTGCTTATACAACAGGCCATCGTCGATCTCGGCGACTGTGAGAGTTTCCAGCATGCACAGACAAGATTAGGGGAGATGCTTCAGGGCTCTCGCGCGGCGCCTCTGTGCTCTCTACCCGCCGTGGGACCAGCGGTACTTCGCGATCCCCGAACCGGCGAACCCGCTGTGGGCCGACGGCGGCGGGTAGGCAGCATGGACTTCGCTGATCGGGCCACACTTGCCAAGAACGCTTCCTGGGAGCGTCTCAAGGCCGGAGGCGCGGAGAACCTGAGCGCACTCGACAAGAGGTTCCTGGGGAGTCTCGCTTCAAAGGGATTCTACTTCCTTCAGGGGAAGGACTATCTCGCCGAGGGACTGACCAGCGAGAATGACCCGTATGTCGGGTTGATCCACGCAGACGGAAATGCGCTGGGGAAGTTCATCACCTCACTCCTTGCCGATGGGACTGATCAGGGGGGGCTCTTTCGTCGCTTCTCCAGGTCCCTTCAGTCTGCCATTCAAGAGGCCGCCCAAAAGGCCGTGGAGTTGGTGCTTGTCCCTGACGCGAAGGACCACGCCGATTCCACAGGAGGAGTCCAGGCCCTCAAGGCGCGTCCCATCCTTCTCGGGGGAGATGATCTTGCGATCCTGGTCGCAGGCCGGGTCGCGATACGGTTTGCGGAGGTTTTCCTCGAGCAGTTCGAAAAAACGACACGGGATCATCTCGCCGGGATCGGCCCGCCCGGCTTCGATGGGCTGAGTGCGTGCGCGGGAGTCGCCATCACGAAGGCGAGCTTCCCTTTCGACCGAGCTCACGACCTGGCGGAATCGCTCTGCGGCAGAGCCAAGAAGTGGGTCAAGTCCGGAGGGGGGATGTCAGCTTCCGCGATTACGTTCCACCGAGTGACCACGAGCCTGCCGGAGACGGCGCGTGAGGTCATCGACAACGAACTCGCCGCGCCGGATGCGCGACTCACCTGCGAGGCCTACGCGGTTGGCAGGAGGGATTGTCCCGGACTGCACTCGCTCGGGGGCCTGAGGTTCCTTTCCCGGGAACTGCCGATGGATGAGCAGAAGGGAGGGGTTCGGCACCTCCTCTCCATCTTGTACCTTCAAAGGGACCACGCTCAGGAAGCCTTCGAACGCATGTGCGAGGTTCGCTGCCAACGAGGAAAAGGGCAGGATGTCGACCGGCTGCTCGCCGCGCTCCAGGGACTGATCGGCGGAGACGGTCTGTGGAAGAAGGGCCCCGACGGCATCCATCGAACGCCAATCCTCGATGCATTCGTGCTGAGAGTGACAGAAGGAGCGGGGAGAGAGGAGGGGCACGCATGAAGTCCGAGAGGCTCAGCATCGAGATCCTCGAGTATTGGCATGCAGGAACCGGCGCAAGTGGAGGTCCCAGGCGCTCGTCGGTTGTGGCGCGGTCCCCTGGGGGCTTGCCCTACCTTCCAGGCCGATCGCTCCGTGGGCTGGTCCGCGAAGGTGTTCTTCAGGCCGAGGAGGCAGGGCTTGTCGAAGAGGGTACGACTGTAAGACTGTTTGGTGACGAAACCACGGAGGGAGTGTTGCGGTTTACGAGTGCCACTCTCGGGCCTGATTGGGAACTCTGGGCAGAGGAGGTCAAAGCCGCCGATCTGGAGGACTTTTTTGACCAGGTTTCTGGAACGAGGATCGATTCCGCTACGGGCCAGATGGCTCAAAAGAGCCTGCGGACGCAAGAGGTCGCGATTCCCCTGAGTTTGTCGGCGACTGTCTACCTGCTCGACGACGAGGTCTTCGCCACGGAGGCCATCGGGGCTGGGCTTCCGCTTATTCGCGCACTGGGTTCTCACCGACGGCGAGGCCTGGGACGCGCGGTGTTTCACCTTGAGGAGTTGCGGGCATGACGCGCATCGACATCGAACTGCACCTCGAATCAGAAGTGATCCAGACCGCCGCAGCCGCCACCCTCGGAGTCCATCACTCCCTGGACTACATTCGCGGATCAACCTTTCTCGGTGTGGCGGCCGGCCGCCTATACCGGAAACTGGGCCGGGACGCCTACGATGTATTCCACTCGGGCCGCGTGCGATTCCTCGATGCGGTCCCCCTGGGGCCAGACGGCACACCCGCCCTCCCGGCGCCGATGGGCTGGCTACACCGGAAGGATGAAGAGTTCATCCACGGTGAAGAAGTGATACCCGAACGGGTCTTCTCTGTGAATAACCTGTCGCCAGGTCAGGCTGCAGATGAGGCCCTCAAGCAGGTTCGGAAGGGCTACTTCACCCGGACTGGACACTGGGTGTGTCCTGCGTCGAGTTACCGGCTGAAAACGGCGATCGAGAGGACCACCAGAGGGTGCCCCAAGGGCGAGAGCCTGTTCGGTTATGAAGCCTTGTCCGCTGGCCGAGTCTGGAGATCGGCGGTGGAGATCGACGATGAGGTCGATGAACAGTTGGTCGAGCAGCTCCGCGGCGTCTTCGATGACCAACTGATCTGGCTGGGGCGTTCCCGTGGTGCAGAGTATGGGCGCGTTCACTGCACACTGACCGAACCGATCCAGGATCCGGACAGAGCATCCAATGCGGTGCTGGTGGCGGTGTATCTGACATCGGATACCGCCCTTCTCGACCCGGTTAGCGGGGAGCCCACCCTGACCGCGAGGCCCGACCACTTTGGTCTCCCCGCGGATTGGAAGCTGGTCCCGGAGCGCAGCGCAGTCATCACCCGGCGGTATTCTCCATTCAATGGAAAGCGGCGGCGGAGAGATCTGGAACACGTGGTGCTCTGCCGCCGGAGCGTGCTGACCTTCCAAGGATCATCGAACGCGGACCTCGACAGTGCAAGGCTGAGCGTTGCCGGCGGGGTCGGGCAGTTTCGCGTGGAGGGATTGGGTCAGGTCAGGATCGCACCGTGGTTTCTCGATTCCCTCCACCCCGCGTTCAATGGCAGCGGGGCCGGAACGGTATCGGCGTCGAGAGCGAAGACGCTGCCGATCGCTCCTCCCTGCGGACTGTCGGTTTGGCTCGATCGTCGCCGGGAGGGTCGCAAGGATCACGAGGAGGTGATTCCCACCGCACGTGCGGCTGCACAGGAACTCGCCGCACGATCCTTTCGCCTTCTCCGATCGAATCAGTGTGTGCCCACCCGCTCACAGTGGAATCGGGTCTCGGGGATCATTCGCGCGGAACTCCAACGGCAGAGTCCACACCGCCCTCACCTGGAGGAGCAGCTCAGCTTGCAGGTCTTCGCGCGGGGTGTCAGCGCGAATCTCTGGAGTGAATTGAGCGGGCCCTTCATGGCGATGGGGTCCGGCCGGGAGGAATGGCATGACGCACGTCAGATCCGCTGCCTGTTTCTCACCGCACGATTGACCGGCAAGGAGCTTTCGGAGCACCGGAAGGGAGGTGAGGCATGAGCGACTTCATCCGCTTCCGCCATGTGGCGCGCCTGACGATCGAGTTCACGACCCCCTTTCTGGTGGGGAGTGGGAGGGAGAGTGACCTCTCCGACGCCGTTCCCGTCACGGACGCAAACGGTCTACCGGCGGTCCCGGGGAGCAGCATTGCGGGGGTACTTCGTCACGGCCTTGAGGTTGAATACGGGGCAGGGGCGGCCGAAGACGTTTTTGGCGCAACCGCCGGTGACGACTCCCACGGCTCTCGGCTGTGGATCACGTGGGCCCACATCCATGATGCCTCGAATCGGCCGGTGGAAGGGCTCCTGCTCAGGGAAGACCTCGACGAAGTTCTGCAGAACGCATTGGCCCTGTCCATCCGGGACCACGTTCGGATCAGCCATCGCGGGGCCGCGGACACCGGCGGGAAGTTCGACCAGGACGTCGTCACTGCCGGTCATCGCTTCACCTTCGAGATGATGCTGGAGGGTCCGGCCGACTCGCGGGACAGCGATGAGGGAGTGGTTCGCTGGTTGCTGTCTTTCCTCGCCGGTGGCGGCTCCCGGCTCGGTGGCTCGGGGCGACGCGGAATGGGGGCCTTCCGGGTGGTTCCCGGTGGCTGCAAGATTCGCACATTCGACCTCTTCGACCGGAAAGATGCGGAAGAGTTTGGTCGGCATCCGGTGAGGCTGGATGAACCTGCCACCACTCTGCTGGATTTCGATCCCGAGTCATGCCCGTCGAATTCGCCACAAGGCGCCGGCAAGCCTCGGTTCAGGACGCTGCGGCTCGAACTTCAGCCACTCGACTACTGGTCGTTCGCAGGTGGGGAGCCCTGGCTTCTGTCCGGGGAGCAGGAGGCAAGGGCTCCGGACTTCAATCCGGTGCGGGAGGTCCGGATCAGATGGGACCAGGGGAAGGGCGTGGTCGATCCCCCTCGCCTCTACGTGCCCGGATCTGCGGTCAAGGGGCCGCTGGCCCATCGGGTTGCTTTTCACGACAACCTGCTGAATGGACACTTCGCGGACGGAGCCTCCGACGAGGATGCTGTTGCCGGGTGGGCCGGAGAGGGGAACATGTCGGTGCGCGCGCTGTTCGGATCGATCCACACCTCGACGAAGGGCGACCTGGGCGTACAGGATCACGCTGGGCGAGTCTACATCGACGATGTCTGGTTGCCAATGGACGCGGACGCGGAGGGCCGGACCCAGCGCGTGATGCACAACAGCAGTGACCGTTTCACCGGGGGAGTACGATCGGGCATTCTCTTCGAGGAGCGACTGCTCTACGGGGGCGCTCCGTTCGAGGTCTTCATCGGCGTGGAGGGATTCGACGATCTCCCCGAGATTACGCGTAACTCGTTTCGGGAGGCGGTTCGGGACCTGGCGGAAGGGCGAATCCAACTGGGCTCGGGCGGCGGCCGCGGGCATGGTGTGTTCGAGTCCCCGATACCGTTCGACGAGGTCTGGGCCGAGTTCAAGGGAGGTGGGAAATGACTCTTGCGCAGGCGGACCTGGGCGACCTGCTGGGGATGATCCCGGACATTCAGGGGTTTCGGATCGAGGAAGAGAGCGCGATCCTGAACGGGGCGGACCGGGTCTGGAAATACCTCGTTGACCTGCGCGTGCGGGACGGATGGCTCTGTGTTACCGATCAGGTCACTCTGCTGGCCGATGATAAGGCCCTGATTCGTTCCGATGCCCCACCCCTGGACGGGGAGTTCCTCCTTCAGGGTGGGGAGAGCCTCCACCTGCGCCACCTTGGATCGGGTCGTTGGCGCGTGAGTCGAATGAAGAGGGTGGAAGACCGGAATGCCATCGGCACGATCAGGCGGTTCATGGCCGAGGGAGAATCCACAAGCCGACTGGTCTATGAGGTCGAGTGGAGGCTTGTGCCGGACGCGTTCGGAGAACAGGTATTCCATCCGTTTCTGGCACGGTACGCCGGCCTCGAATCCGGCGGGGAGGATTGAAATGACCGTCCATGCCCCCTACAACTTCGTTCCTCTGAGCGCGAAGGTCGTTCGAGTTCCATGGGCTGACCGGATCAGCCACGATGTTCCCTTCTGCGACGGGATCAGCGGATGGCTCGACGTGGACCTGGTGGCCCGGACGCCCCTCTGTGTTGGCGGCGTCCACGAGAACCAGCGCGTACAGCCCTTCTCGACGCCGGACGGCAAGTCGGCCATTCCGGGTACCTCGGTCAAGGGGATGCTTCGCAATGTCCTGGAGATCGCAACGTTCGGGAAGTTCCAGTTTGTCGACTGGGACCGGCCGTACGCCGTCCGCGATTTGACCGGAGGTGGCCGGGCGATCTACGGTATTCACATGTCCGACGGGAAGAAAATGGAGGGTGGAAAAACCGCCTTCTTCCCCAAGACACGGCCCGGCTGGCTGCGTGTAAATGGGGAGGGGGAGTGGGAGATACAGCCTTGCCGGGTTTGCCGCATCGAGCAGGAGGAGTTGCTCACCTTCCTCGCTGCGGGCGCGGGCGGAGAAGAAGCCCGCCGATCCCTTGAGCAGTGCTTCACCTCCGGCAGGCAGGATGACGGTCGCCTTCCCCGAAAATACGAGGCCTGGCTGAAAGCAGGAACACCCCTCGAAGTCGAATTCACGCCAGAGGAGAGTGCCACGGCGCACGCTTCCCCTGGAAAGGCACCCAAGGGTCTCAACAAGTACCTGCTCTTCAATCAGGCGAGCAAGCTGGGCAAGGGAACCCATGCCGGACAGCTGGTTCTCACTGGACAGGGCAGTCCAAACAAGAGGCTGGTGGGGAAGGGCAACCACGGGTTCGCCCCTTCGGGGAAGCACCGCGAGTTCATCTTCTACGAGTATGAGGAGAGTAAGAGACCACGACCTATTCCTGTCTCCAGGGAGCTTCGCGACGGATTCGAGATCATTCACAGCAATACGCAGGGAGAGCGCCACCAGGGGCTGGACCAGCCCAATCCCGAGTGGGAGTACTTACGCCCCTGGCTGAAAGAAAAGGCGAAGGGGAAACGGGTTCCGGTCTTCTACCTGTTCAGGGAGGGGACCAGCGAACTTCGCTGCTTCGGCCTGACCCAGATGTTCAGACTCGCCTACGACCACACTGTCGGCGACACAATCGCCCACGCTTCCATCGACCATCATCCCGACCCGGGAAAGAAATGCACCGGAGCGGAGACCCCGGTCGATTTCGCGGAAGCGATCTTCGGCTATGTGCGAAGCCACAAGAGCGGAGGAGCCGGCTTGGCCGGTCGCGCGAGCGTGGGGTTGTTCAGGCTGGTGGATGGCGGTGACCTCGTACCTGAGCAGGCAGGAGTTCTGGGCAGTCCGAAGCCTACCTACTATCCCTGCTACATGGACCAGGAGCCGGTACGAGATGGACTCGAGCACCGCGTAAGAGTGAATCGGGGGATCAAGTACCAGACCCTGATGCAGCCGGAAGCGGAGCCCAGGGGCTGGAAGCGGTATCCGGTCGGGCTCGAAACTCGTGTTTCGTCGCCCGGGGAAGCTGCGGTGACGACCACCTGGCAAGGCCTGGGAGCAGGCAGTCGGTTCCGAGGCCGCATCCGCTTCCACAACCTGCGCCCCATGGAACTGGGAGCGATCCTGTGGTGTCTGGACTTCGGCAAGCGTCCCGAGCAACAGGTGGAGCACCTGCATTCCCTCGGCTATGCCCGTCCATTCGGCTACGGGGCGGTGAGTCTTGCAGTTACGGCCAGCGAAGTCCGATCTCTGGCTGGTGGCGAGCCCTGGTCGCTCCAGAATCTTGTGCAAGAGTTTGTGAATCACATGGAGGATGAATTGGAGGAGTCGGGGGGGTGGATGGAGTCCCCGCAACTCTTCCAGCTTCGAGCCATGGCCGATCCCGCCAAGGCAGCGGGTCATAACCTCCAGTACATGACTCTCGGTGATTTACCGGCGCAGAACGAATTCTCGGGTGCCAAACGTACAGGAGAGCTTCTTCCCCCGTATGTCGATCTGCCGGTCGAAATCAAGAGCGACCGGGAGCGCTTCCCGCGCCGCTGGACAGCCGAGCAGCAGTGGCTGGAGCGGGCGGCGGAGGGGAAAACGCGCGAGAAGGAGCGGCTGCGGGCGAAGGAGGAGGCTCGTCGTGAGGCTCTTGGGGTACGTGGGCGCCTGCGGGAAGATCTTCGGGACATCCTGGCGAGTCCTGTGGGAGAGCAGGTGGAGTGGCTTCTGGCGCGGGCCAGGGAGGCGCTTCCGAGGGAGGAGCCGGATGCCCGGGTGTGGAAGTCCGAATTGGCCACGGCGTTCGCCCAGGCCGTGCAGGAAATCGAGCTGCGCCTGGATTCGGAAGCCGATCCGATTGAGCTTCCCGACGAGCCCGACTTCTCCGGTCTGGGCCCCAAGCCGAAGAACAGGAGGAGCAAGCCATTTAAGCGGTGGAGGAAGAAGAAGGAGGCGATCGAGAAGAGGCACGCTGAACTGAAGGTGCGACTGGCTTCCACGGCCAGGGAAGCGATGGAGAACCAGGCTCGCTGGCAGGCTCTGCTGGACTGGATTCGAGACGTTGGGAACACTGGGTAGCCACCGTCGCCGGTCGCTGCGTCAGGCCGCGCCTTCGCGTGCTGCCTGACTCTGCCGCGATTCGGCTCACCGCCAGACGCAGAAGAGCTTCTCCCCGAGGCTCGCCGATTCGAGGTGGCGGAAGCGGGGGTCCACCGCGGCATAGCCGTCGATCTTCCGGCGGACCTCCTCGAGTGAGGTGCCGGGCCACTTCCGCTGCCGGTACAACTCCGAGATTTCGTCGTCCGCATGAGGAGCGCCGATCCTCTGCCCGAGGGCTCGCCTCAGGCGCCCGAACAGACCTGGCGTCCGGTTGTTTTCCACCCCCCTTTCCTGGCCGTGTCCGGCCGCGAAGGTGGCCGGGTCGAACTCGACCGGGGCGGGATGCAGCATCTCGACGGCATCGATGATGGCGGTGCAGGCGGTCCGGTCTTCGTGGACCGCAATCTCGCGGTCGAGCACCGCCCGGGCCGATTCCGGAGGGGAGTGGCGGCCATCGAGGGCGATCCGGATCTTCTCCAGGGTCTCTTCCACGGAATGGGCGCGCTGGGAGAGGTCCACCGAGGGATGGTCGTCGAAGGTGGGGTCGAAGCGGGGCAGATAGGCCACCGCCGGCGTTCCGAGGAAGTAGGACTCCATGCCGGTGGTGCAGCCGTGATGGAGCAGGCAGTCCGCGCCCATGATGTAGGGGGTGACGACGCCGTCGTACTCGACCACGACGTTCGGGAGACCGCCGGAGGCCTCACGCCAGGGTCCGGCCCGCTCCGTCGGGTGCGGGCGGATGAGGATGGTGTGATCGGGAAACGACGCGGCCAGGACCGGGATCAGGGCAGTGAACTCATCGAACATGACGTCGAGCCGTTCGATGTGCTGCGCGAGATACTCCTGGTTCCTGCGCGTGTTCTCGGGGTCGTTCGCCACGCCAAGAGCCATCAGGAAGTCGAGCCCGCGGATGTGGCTCCTGGTTCCCTTGAAATTGGAGGGCAGCAGGATGTAGTCGCCGTGGCGCGCCCGGATGGCATCGGCCTGGTCCCGGTAGATCTCCCGGAACGGCCGGCTCCAGAGATCGATGCGCGGATTGCCGGTTACGAGTGTCCTCGGTTCCAGATCCGGGTGTGCCTCGAGCACCACTTCCCGATGCAGTTCACCCAGAGCCGCGAACGTGTCCGTGGCCGCGGTGGTCTCCCTGGAGAGCCGTCGCCCCTGGTAGAGGGACCGCCTCCGGCAGCCATCCCCTTCTTCATCCAGACAGACGATCTGGTGGCCCCGGCCGCGGAGGTACTCGAGCGTTTTGGTCTGCTCGGGGACGATGCTCTTCTCGATCACGATACCGGGGGGAGCGTTTGCGGCGAGCTTCGCAATCTTCGACTTCGCGCCGAGAACGGCCGCGTAGCCGCGGGCGGCGGCGTGGCAGGCCAGCAGAAGGCGGGAATCGAATGCCCGGTGCATGACCTCGACCGGCAGGTACATGACCTTGCGCGCGGTTGATGTGTTCCGGGCTGATGATTCCATGTTGGGGGATCCGACTTCGATGGAGGCGAGCGAACCAGCAAGAGACGCTATCGGCGACTCGAGGGCCGCCACCGGTTCATAATGGTACATGCTGGAAATGCATACGCGGGAAGGAAGAATCTCGAAGGTGAGGAGATGCGCGTCTCGACCCGTTCCAGCAAATCCAGAGGAGACCAGGGCATCTCACGAGCCTCTTGCATCCCCATCCAGAACCACCGGTTACCGCTGCATGAGGACCGGGTTCGTGGACGGCAGACTCGTTTTCACGATCATCCAGGACCGAGAGCGGCCTTGCTGCCCGGTTTGCGGTAGCTCCCCGGGCAGTCTCGGGGCGACCACAGATCGTCCCGCGTGGCGGTGGTCTTCAAAGCCGCATCGATACCACACCAGAGCGGTCGAGCGGTACGTCCCCGACCTTCTCAGCTCATGACCATTTCCGATGCGGCTCGACATCCTGAGGGGCCGCGCAAGAAGAACTGCGACGGGATGAGAGGGCGCCTGCATCCCGCCCATTCGCGTTGCCGGGCGGGCGCGTCGGCGCTCCCGGTCCTGTGAACCGGTGCCTGCGCGAGCCCCAGGGGCCATCGTCGGAAACCACTTACACCTATCTCAAGAGTTCCGATCTCATATTCACGGGGAGCACTTCCGTATCTCCAGAGGGTGCTCGATCTTGTTTCACTTGCTCGTTCCGGGCGGGCTCATTCCACAATAGTCCGTATGCCTGGGCAGCCAGCAATGCAGCCGTAACCGATGAGGGCCAGTGAAGACCGGTATCCAACGGAAGTTCTGAGCAGCCCCAGGAATCTCAGGTACACGGAGGATATCGAAACGGCCATGGAGATTACTGCTCGGAAGCGTGTTTTTCAAGGCGCATTCGGTCTCGGAGACCGGGTTCGGGCTGGGGTGGAGGCCTTCCGGGGGCGGTTTGCAGTACTGACGTTCGAAATCTTCGCGGCGCTCGCAGAGTCTGCGTGACGCTCCCGGACCGCCGGCACGGTCGCCCGGAGGTCGACCCTCCAGTGCGGCGGCCGGGAATCCGCCGGTGCGGGGCTTCAATTCTTCTTGATAATCGGCAGTTCGGCAATGACCGGGGCCGGCTGGGCTGGTAGCATTGCGTCATCATGTGTTTCAGGAAGAGAGGGTACTGACATGCCGATCTACCAGTATGTCTGCACCGCGTGCCAGGCCGAGTTCGAGCTCCGCAGGCCGCGGATCGACGCGACGAAGAAGGCGCCCTGCCCCGAATGCGGCACAGCCGGGAAACGTCGGGTCACCGAGTTCTCGCGGAAGAAGTAGATCCGTGCGTCGTACGCCGG
>JAJRTE010000112.1 GCA_024278455.1 Myxococcota bacterium | reverse complement strand
CTTGGCGAAGAGGGCCTCGGCCTAGTCCTGCTGCGTGGGCAGCGGTGAGTCTTGTCGGCATTCCAGTCTCGTCTGTAATCCAATTACGATCAGAACCCCGCCAACTCCAGGAGATCCGTAAAACCGAAGTCGTAGGCAAGGAAGGGCTAATCTGTACTCAGCCTGCGAGCCCCGATCTGTCTCAGCTTTCCCCCTGTTTTTTGAAAATGACGAATCAGAAATAGACCAGGAAGAGGATCACCGCCCCCGCCCGATTCGCTAATTGTATTCCAGAGGGGCTAATCGCTTCTCTTCTCCGCTCTCTCCAACCGGCCTCTCCGAGCCCGCTCGATCCCTCATGCGGACCCTTCCTTCCTTCCTTCCTTCCTTCCTTCCTTGCCGCCGCCCTCCTTTTCGCCCTCGCCGGCGGCCTGATCCTCGCCAGTGACCCGACGGATCCGATCCCGGACCGCCCGAACAGCACGCCGACGCTGACTGCGGGTTTCCACGACTGGCCGCACTGCGATATGGAGGGACGGGTCGAGTCCCACCCCGGCACCTTCTTCCTGCCCAAGTGGGGCCCCGCCGCCCTCTTCGGCGGCAACGGCTGCGGCTCCTGCGGCGGTGGTGGCAGCTTCAACGGCGACCCGCACACCGCCGGCCTCGGCATGGCGCTGGCGCCTCCCCACGATCTGGGCGGCGACGCGGGCCAGCTCCCGCCCGGCGGCCGCGACCACCCCTTCGTCCTCGCCTCGAGCGGCGAGGTGGTCTACACCGAGACCGACTTCGTCCTGCCCGGCACCGGCTTCGACTTCCACTGGACGCGCACCTATCGCAGCGCCTACGAGTACGGTCGCGACCTCGGCTACGGCTGGGATTACAGCGCCCAGCTCTATCTTCTGAAGAACACTTCCGGCACCGAAGTGCGGGCCCACCTCGGCGACGGCCGGGTCGAGGACAAGTACCTGTGGGATGGCCAGAACTCCGAATGGACCAGCCCAGCGGGCTTCAATGACCAGTTGACCGAGGGCACCCGCTCGGCCCAGCATCCGAGCTATCCCAGCCAGCCCTATTTCCTCAAGACCGAGAAGCACGGCATGACCTGGGAATTCGACCGGGTCTACCAGGGCCAGAACAACGACTTCTACGCCTGCACCCGGATCGCCGATCCCTGGGGCAACGAGATCAGCTTCGACTACGGCAGCTTCGCCAACGGCCAGCCCCGCCTCGACAAGATCACCGACACCGAAGGGAGGGAGATCACCTTCAGCCGCGACTCCAACGGCCAGATCACTCAGGTCGCGGTCTCCAATTCCACCGTCGGCGATTACGGCGATCTCGCGATCGATTACGAATACAGCGGCGACCGCCTGACCAAGGTCACCAAGCACTGGACCCGCACCGCCGACGGCGGCGCCAAGCAGCGGCCGTACACGGAATTCACTTACTACACCACCGGCTACCGCACCGACGACCTCGACCTGGTCAAGGACTGCGGCACCGCGGTGCTCGATTTCGATTACAGCGAAGCCGCCGAGGACCGCTGCATCCAGGTCACGAATGCCGACGGCGATAGCCACAGATACCTCCACGACCAGAGCGACGGCTTCGACGACTGGACCGAGTACACCGACCCGAGCGGCCAGCAGCGGGATCTCGTCTACACAGACCTTGCCAACGACGACCGCACGATCAAGAAGATCCGCGAGTGGCTGGAAGGCAAGGACGGCAATCCCCTCACCACTTCAAGCGACACGACGATCACGCGCGGCTGCGCCTGCGGCCAGATCACCAAGCTGGCCTACCCGGACGGCAGCTACGAGGAGTGGAGCTACGACTCGTGGGGAAACCTGATCGAATACGAGCGGATGTCCTCTGACGGCCAGGACCCGATCCTGCGCAAGACCTGGACCTTCGACAGCTTCGCCAACAAGAGCCGGATGCTCACGACCAGCGGCTGGATCCGGGCGGAGACCAGCCCGGCGGAAAAGGTCGGCTACACCTGGGATGCCAACGGCCTGCTCAACCGGGTGAGCCACCCCACGGTGAGCAGCGGCCAGCCCAGCGGCCAGACGATCGAGTGGGATTACAGCTTCCACTCCGACGGCACTCTTGCCTCGGTGGTCAATCCGGCGGGAGAGAAGAGTGCCTGGACCATCAACGGCGATGCCGTGACCCGGACCGACGATCCGGACTCGGGCGGCCTGCAGCGCTCCTTCGTCACGACCAGGGACCTCTTCGGCAATACGATCTCGACCACCGACCCGACCAACGCCACCTGGAGCTACACGGTCACCCCCGACGGCCGGGCGCTCAAGACCGCCGGCCCGAGCGGCGAGGAGACCCTGACCGAATTCGATCTCCGCGGTCGCCGCACCAAGGTGGACGAGCTGCTCGACTCCAGCACCTCGACCCGCGTCGAGACCACTTTCAGCTACTCCGCTGCCGGGCGGCTGACGGAAACCGTGGCCGACAGCGCCGCCGGCGGGATCCAGGCGACCACGACCCGCACCCACGACGAGGCAAACCGCTACACGAAGTCCATCGACCCGGACGGCTACGGCCAGAAGACGGTCTACGGCTACGGCTCCCAGAACCTACCCTGGAAGGTCTACCACGTCGATGAGTCGGGCCAGAGCCCGATCGAGACGCTGGTCATGACCTACGAGCGGGACACCATGGGGCGGGTAACGGCGGAGGTCCATCGAGATGGCCGCAGGATCGAGTTCGAACACGATGGCTACGGTCGTAGGATCCGCACCAAGACGCCGCTTCCCGACAGCAAGCAGCGCGTGACCGAGCTGACCCTGGAGGACTGGGGCGCCGTGGAGAAGACCGAGGTCAAGGTGGGGGCCACGGTCCACTCGCGGACGACGAACTCCTACGACGAGGCGATCCGCGTGTGGAAGACGACTCAGGAGGACACGGTCGGCAGCTTGGCGGATCGGGTGACGGAATCACAGCGCCACCCGATCGGTCGCGTGGCGAAGCGCAAGGACGCGAGGGGCCAGACCTGGGAAACCCAGTGGGACGCGGTGGGGCGGACCAGCAGGACCATCGACCCGGTGGGGAACGAGGTCTGGTATTCCTACGACGACACCAACCGCACCACCACGGTCACGAGTCACGAGAAGAACACCAGCGACGGCAGCTTCACCGACTACGTGACCGAACAGCAGCGTGACGCCTCGGGCCGGGTGACCAGCTCCAGGGACAAGGGCAGCGGCTCGACCTGGCGGACGACCGCATTCACGCACGACGAGGCTGGGAGGCGCTTGAAGATGACCCGCCCGCTCGGCAACGCCACCACTTTGGCCTACGACAATCTGGGGAGGCAGATCCAGGAGACACGCCAGATCGACGGCGACACGGTGACCGCCGTGACCGAGACCACCTGGTCCAAGGCCGGCAAGCGGATTGAGGTCAAGGACGCCGGCAACGTCGAGACCACCTGGACCTACAATAGCTTCGGCCAGGAGCTGGCGATGACGTACAACTCCGCCGCATCCCCGAGCGCGACCTACACGCGGGCCTACGACCCGACCACCG
>JAJRTE010000111.1 GCA_024278455.1 Myxococcota bacterium | reverse complement strand
GGTCTCAGTTCGGATTGGAGTCTGCAACTCGACTCCATGAAGTCGGAATCGCTAGTAATCGTGGATCAGCACGCCACGGTGAATACGTTCCCGGGCCTTGTACACACCGCCCGTCACACCACGAAAGCCTGTTGGACCAGAAGTCGCTGAGCTAACCCTTCGGGGAGGCAGGTGCCAAAGGTCTGACCGGTGATTGGGGTGAAGTCGTAACAAGGTAGCCGTAGGAGAACCTGCGGCTGGATCACCTCCTTTCTATGGAGCGAGCTTGTGCGGTCGCGAGGCTGTGCGAGCGAGTTTCAAGGTCAACAAGCCCACATATCCCGCTGTTCAGTTTTGAGAGGTCATTTTATGGGCCTATAGCTCAGACGGTTAGAGCGCACGCCTGATAAGCGTGAGGTCGGTAGTTCGATTCTACCTAGGCCCACCAGGGAAGGTGTGAGCGGGTTCTTTGACAAGCGAATATGGAGTAAAGATTCGTCAAGTGGCCCTGGACCGACTTGAGTCGAGATAGGAGGTTTAGGTCAAGCTACTAAGGGCACACGGTGGATGCCTAGGTGTCGGAAGGCGATGAAAGACGTGGAAGGCTGCGATAAGCCTCGGGGAGCTGCCAAACGAGCTTTGATCCGGGGATTTCTGAATGGGGGAACCCACTCCGGGTAATGCCGGAGTATCCTTCCGAGAAGGAAGGAGGCGAACGAGGGGAACTGAAACATCTAAGTACCCTCAGGAAGAGAAAACAAGAGTGATTTTCCAAGTAGCGGCGAGCGAACGGGAAAGAGCCCAAACCGTTTATACGTGATAGCCTGCAAGCGTTGTATGAGCGGTGTTGTAGGGGCCTTTGTGGTGTTGTTGCAGCGGCACCGAAGAGTTACCAATCCTCATCATAGCCGAACCATTCTGGAAAGTTGGACCATAGGAGGTGATAGTCCTGTAGGCGAAATGATAGAGGACTCTTCAAAAGGTTACCTGAGTACCACGGGGCACGTGGAACCCTGTGGGAATCTGGGAGGACCATCTTCCAAGGCTAAATACTAACCGACGACCGATAGTGAACGAGTACCGTGAGGGAAAGGTGAAAAGTCCCCCTATCAGGGGAGTGAAATAGTACCTGAAACCGTGTGCTTACAAGCAGTGGGAGCTGTAATGGTGACCGCGTGCCTTTTGCATAATGAGTCAGCGACTTATTTCCTGCAGCGAGGTTAAGCCGCAAGGTGTAGCCGTAGTGAAAGCGAGCCTGAATAGGGCGAATGAGTTGCAGGGAGTAGACCCGAAGCCAGGTGATCTACCCATGGCCAGGATGAAGCGAAGGTAAAACTTCGTGAAGGTCCGAACCCACTAACGTTGAAAAGTTAGGGGATGAGCTGTGGGTGGGAGTGAAAGGCTAATCAAACCTGGAGATAGCTGGTTCTCCCCGAAATATATTGAGGTATAGCCTCACAAGTTTCTTGGCGGAGGTAGAGCACTGGATGGGCTAGGGGTCCCACAGGATTACCAACCCCAACCAAACTCCGAATGCCGCCAACGATATTGTGGGAGTCAGACTGTGGGAGATAAGTTCCATGGTCGAGAGGGAAAGAGCCCAGACTACCGGCTAAGGTCCCGAAGTATATGCTAAGTGGAGAAGGATGTGGAAGCACACAGACAACCAGGAGGTTGGCTTAGAAGCAGCCATCCTTGAAAGAAAGCGTAATAGCTCACTGGTCAAGTGGTTCTGCGCCGAAAATATAACGGGGCTCAAGCATATCACCGAAGCCGTAGGATTCGCGCGTAGCGTGGATCGGTAGGGGAGCGTTCCATGAGGGTAGAAGCTGTTTCGTGAGGGATGGTGGACTTCATGGAAGTGATTATGCTGACATGAGTAGCGATAAAACGGGTGAAAAACCCGTTCGCCGTAAACCTAAGGTTTCCTGCGCAAGGGTAATCCGAGCAGGGTTAGTCGATCCTAAGCCGAGGCCGAAAGGCGTAGGTGATGGAAAACAGGTTAATATTCCTGTACCACCGACTGGAGCAGAGAGGGGACGGAGAAGGGTAGGTCAGCTTGCGGGTGGAAAAGCAAGTTCAAACCAGTAGAGGGGAGCTATAGGAACAAAACGTAGCTCTATCAACCTTGAGAGGTGATGCCGAAGAGGTTCTTCGGAACCTTGAAGTGATTGATCCCATGCTTCCAAGAAAAGCCTCGTCCTGCGATGAAGGTCTGGTGTTCGTACCGCAAACCGACTCAGGTAGGTGGGGAGAGTATCCCAAGGCGCTTGAGAGAACCCTGGTTAAGGAACTAGGCAAAATGACACCGTAACTTCGGGAGAAGGTGTACCCTTGGTGGTGAACGGTCTTGCACCGGGAGCTGCCGGGGGTCGCAGAGAAATGGCGGTAGCGACTGTTTACTAAAAACACAGGTCTCTGCAAAGTCGTAAGACGACGTATAGGGACTGACGCCTGCCCGGTGCTGGAAGGTTAAGGGGAGTTGTTAGCCGAAAGGCGAAGCAGTGAACCGAAGCCCCAGTAAACGGCGGCCGTAACTATAACGGTCCTAAGGTAGCGAAATTCCTTGTCGGGTAAGTTCCGACCTGCACGAATGGCGTAACGACTTCCGCGCTGTCTCAACCAGGGACTCAGCGAAATTGAAATGGGGGTGAAGATGCCCTCTACCCGCGGCAAGACGGAAAGACCCTGTGAACCTTTACTATAGCTTGACAGTGAGTTTTGGCCTAGCTTGTGTAGGATAGGTGGGAGACTTTGAAGCCGGGACGCCAGTTTCGGTGGAGTCGCCGTTGAAATACCACCCTGGTTAGTCTGAAATTCTAACTCAGGTCAGTGAAACCTGGCCGAGGACCCTGTCTGGTGGGTAGTTTGACTGGGGCGGTCGCCTCCTAAAAGGTAACGGAGGCGTACGAAGGTTCCCTCAGGCTGATTGGAAACCAGCCGAAGAGTATAAAGGCATAAGGGAGCTTGACTGCTAGACAAACAAGTCGAGCAGGTGGGAAACCAGGTCTTAGTGATCCGGTGGTTCCGAATGGAAGGGCCATCGCTTATCGGATAAAAGGTACTCCGGGGATAACAGGCTTATCTCCCCCAAGAGTTCACATCGACGGGGAGGTTTGGCACCTCGATGTCGGCTCATCGCATCCTGGGGCTGAAGTAGGTCCCAAGGGTTTGGCTGTTCGCCAATTAAAGCGGTACGCGAGCTGGGTTTAGAACGTCGTGAGACAGTTCGGTCCCTATCTGCCGTGGGCGTAGGATATTTGAGAGGAGCTGTCCCTAGTACGAGAGGACCGGGATGGACGAACCTCTGGTGGACCAGTTGTTTCGCCAGAAGCATAGCTGGGTAGCCACGTTCGGACGGGATAACCGCTGAAAGCATCTAAGCGGGAAGCCCCCCTCAAGACCAGATATCCCCTCCCGAAAGGGAGCTAAAGGGCCCTTGAAGACGACAAGGTTGATAGGCCGGAGGTGTAAGCACAGCAATGTGTTTAGCTGACCGGTACTAAGAGCCCGTGCGGCTTGACCTAATTCTATCTTGACTCTCACGCGGTCCAGAGCTACTTGTAGAATCTTACTCCATATCCCTTTGCCCGGTGACTCCAGCGGAGGGGCCACACCCGTCCCCATTCCGAACACGGAAGTTAAGCCCTCCAGCGCCGATGGTACTGCACGCGTAGGCGTGTGGGAGAGTAGGTCGTCGCCGGGCATCTTTCGTTTTACCCGCTTCGGGTTGCCACCGTAGCACCCAGGGCCGGTACCCCCGGCCCGGAAACAGATGGCGTGGAGATGTTTGATCAGCGGTTCACCCTCCTTGGCGTCGTCCACCTGGCACCCTTGCCAGGAAGTCCATCTAACCAACTCCCATTGCCTGCCATCGTGGAACGTGCGCTCGCTGACGCAACAACACTCGCCAATGCTGGCTTCGACGGCCTCGTCGTTGAAAACTTCGGGGACACACCCTTCTTTCCCGACAAGGTCGAACCTCACACTGTCGCCATGATCGCCGTGATCGCCGACCGTATCTCGCGCACTCTGGCACGTCGCTCGCATGCCCACGGGCAGTTCTGCGTGGGCATCAACGTTCTGCGAAACGACGCAGCGGCGGCGCTTGGGATCGCTGCGGCTACTGGTGCCGATTTTGTACGTGTCAACGTCCACGTCGGTGCAATGGTCACCGACCAGGGGATTCTGCAAGGGCGCGCGCACGAAACGCTCCGCTACCGCAGGAACCTTGGAACCTCGACACCGATTCTTGCGGACGTCTTCGTCAAGCATGCCTCCCCTGTCGGAAACCCGAGTCTCGCTGACGTTGCGCAAGATACCTTCCGCAGAGGCGGCGCCGATGCGCTCGTGGTGAGCGGTCCAGGAACCGGGCTCGCGACGCCGGTGAGCGATATCCGATGTGTGAAGGAGGCGGTCCCCGAGGCGCCTGTCCTGGTCGGGAGCGGTTTGACCCTTGACAACCTCCATGCGGTATTCGAGTCCTGTGATGGTGCGATCGTGGGAACTTCGACAAAGGCCCAGGGGGACACGCGCAACCCCGTCGACTACGCCAGGGCGCGGGCGCTGGTTGACGCAAGGAACGAGTTGCTCGCTGTCGACGCCGGTCCAGGAAAGGCCTCGAGGAGTCGCCAACGCATGACGGCACCCTCCACCCCGGGCGTCCCGGATGACGCAAAACCTACACGATGAGGGTACACCTCATGACCACTGCCAGTGTCCATGAACACCGGAAGGCCGCTCCCACGAGTGTGGTGGCTGCCGTGTTGACGATTAGCGACTCGCGGAGTATGGACGACGACACCTCCGGAAATCTGATCTGTTCCCTGCTCGGCGAACATGGGCACAAGGTGATGGAACGGCGCGTCGTTCCCGATGAACGTCAAGCGATCACCCACGCCATCCTCGAGCTGGTCACCAACGACCACATCTCCGTGGTCTTGACTACTGGAGGAACAGGGGTCAGCAAGAGAGATGTGACTATCGAGGCCCTCCGCCCGCTGATGCAGAAGGAACTGCCCGGCTTCGGGGAATTGTTCCGCTATCTTGGCTTCAAGGAGATAGGATCCGCGACCATCTTGTCGCGTGCCACCGCCGGCATTATCGACGCTACTGTCGTGTTTGTCATGCCGGGGTCTGTGGCTGCCGTGGAACTCGCGATGACCAGGATTGTGCTCCCCGAGATCGGACACCTGGTGTTCGAGATCACAAAGCAAGGCGCTGTTCACACATCAGGTCGCCGGTAGCCAGTCCAACGCACCGAGACGGCACTTCACAAAACCATCAGTGCGCAGAGGGAGGCGAGGAGGTCGGCCCTCTACGTGGCACTGCTCCGGCCGCCGTTTCGGGCGGACCTCGTGGACCCCCCATCGCCCTCGCCCTCCATTGCTCCGGCCTCTCTGGAGAGCCTCTCGAGCACGTTCGAATGGCGTCACCCCGCTGGCTGTGCTATGTAACTCCCTTGATTCCGCGCCGGGTGGCGAGCGGTGTCCGGCAAGCTGCCGCCCCACTTTCCTGGAGCCTGACTGAACAGGAGGGAAGACATGCATCCCGACATCTCGGCGGTGGATGCCGTTCTCGCTCGGTATCCCGCACACGAAGCGTCCTTGGTAATGATTCTGCAGGATCTCCAGGACACGCTGCGACACCTCCCCCCCGAGGCGCTCGAGCGGGTGGCTGAACGGTTGGCTCTGCCGGTGAGCGATGTGTTCTCGGTAGCCACCTTCTACAAAGTGTTCACGCGGGAACCGGTCGGGCGGACGGTTGTCCAGGTGTGCAAGGGAACAGCGTGTCACGTGCGCGGGGCTCAATTGATTGAGGAGGCCTTGAGCCGCGAGTTGGGCGTCGCTCCGGGTGAGACCACGGAAGACCGGGCCTTCACCCTCCGGACCGTGAATTGCGTCGGTGCTTGCGCCATGGCACCGGTAGTGGTGGCCGGCGACACGTACCACGCCGAGGTGGCGCCAGCAAAGGTCGCGCGCCTGGTCAAGCAGTGGCGACGCCCCAGCGAGACGGCGAAGCAGGCGCCCGGCCGTCGCCCTTCCGCACGGCGTGCACGATTCCCTTCACCGAAGGCCCTGCTCGATCGATCCCGTGAGTTGGCGAGTCGACGGGCCGACCTGCGGGGCGAAATCCGCGTTTGCGGGGGGCCAGGTTGCCTCGCCGCAGGCTCGACCAAGGTGCTCGAGGCCATCCGCGAAGCGGGGGACAGGCTCCACGTGTCCCTGGGGCTGTCCCTCGAGGCCTGTGCGGACACATCTGTCTCGAGGCGCGTTTCCCTCACCGGGTGCCAGGGACTGTGTCAGCGTGGTCCGCTGGTTCATCTGGATCCGGGGGACATCGTCTACGAGGCGGTGAAACCATCGGATGCCGAAGCCATCGTCCAGGCCCTGGTGGATGGCCGGGTCGCCGAGGGCTTGGCCGGCGACCGCCGGGGACGAGCGGGTCATCCGTTCTACCAGGGGCAGGTGCTCAAGGCCCTTGCCACCTGCGGCCGAGTGGATCCCGAGGATCTGGACGACTACCTGGCCGCCGGCGGTTTCCGCGCCCTGGCCCATGCCCTGTCGGCGCTTTCGCCCGGGGCGGTGCTGGATCGGGTGGCAGCTTCTGGTCTCAGGGGTCGAGGAGGCGCGGGGTTTCCCACCGGGCGAAAGTGGCGTTCCGCCGTGTCCGCGGCCCGACGGTCGGGCTTCCCCCCATACCTGCTGTGCAACGGCGACGAAGGTGACCCAGGCGCATTCATGGACCGCGCCATCATGGAAGGCTCCCCTTTCCAGGTGCTCGAGGGCATGTTGATCGGCGCGTACGCGCTCGGGGCCAGGGAAGGCTGGATCTACGTCCGGCACGAGTATCCCCTGGCCGTGACCCGGCTGGAGCACGCCATCGAGACCTGTCGCGCCGCCGGCTTGCTCGGGGACCGTATCCTGGGCACGGAACTCTGCTTCGACATCCGCATTTCTCGAGGGGGCGGCGCCTTCGTGTGCGGCGAGTCCACGGCGCTCATGCGCAGCATCGAAGGCAAGGTCGGCGAGCCTCGAGCCAAGTACGTCCGGTCCGTGGAGCGCGGCCTGTACGACAAGCCCACGGTGTTGAACAACGTCGAAACGTGGGCGCTGGTGCCGGAAATCGTGCTCGAGGGGCCTGAGCCATTCACGGCGCTGGGCACGGAGGGCTCGAAGGGCACCAAGGCGTTCTCTCTGTCCGGATCCGTGCGCCGCACTGGCCTCGTGGAAGTCCCCATGGGCACCTCCTTGCGTCAACTGATCTTCGACATCGGTGGGGGCCCACCCCCGGGGCGGCGCTTCAAGGCCGTTCAGACCGGTGGCCCCTCGGGCGGGTGCCTGCCCGAGAGCGAGCTGCACCTGCCTATCGATTTCGAAGCGTTGGAACGAGCAGGCTCCATGATGGGATCCGGAGGCATGATCGTCATGGATGACCGGACCTGCATGGTCGACGTGGCCCGCTACTTCATCTCGTTCCTGGCAACCGAATCGTGTGGTAAGTGCGCCCCCTGCAGACTCGGGCTCCCCCAGTTGTCCGCGCTCTTGAAACAGGTCCAGGAAGGCAAGGCGACCGAAGCCCACCTCGAGGCCATCGAGGATGTCTGTGGCGGCCTGGCGGAAAGCAGCCTGTGCGGACTGGGAAAGAGCGCGCCCAACCCCGTATTGTCCACCCTGCGCTACTTCCGGGAGGAGTACATCGCCCACCTGGAAGGACGCTGCCCCGCCGGGATCTGCAAGGAGCTGATACGCTACGAAATCGACGACAACTGCACCGGTTGCCTGCTCTGTGTTGCACCTTGCCCCGCCGACGCCATCACCGGAGAGCGCGATCAGATTCATCTGATCGACGACAACCTGTGCACACGGTGCGGTATCTGCGAATCCGTCTGCAACTATGGCGCGGTCAAGGTGGTAACAGGAGGTCAGCGATGAACGGCGTTTTCCGGGACACGGTCACCCTCACCATCGACGGGCGAAGAATCCGCGCAAAGGCGGGACAGTTCGTGCTCCAGGCGGCTCGAGACGCTGGTATCTCCATTCCCACCCTGTGCGACCACCCGGCGCTCGAGCCCGCCGGCGCATGCCGCGTCTGCGTGGTGGAAGTCACCCACCCCGACTGGGGCGGTTGGCACGGCCTGATGACGTCTTGCCTGTACCCAGTATCCGACGGCATCGAGGTCTTCACCAACAGCCACACGGTCCGGGAGGCGCGCCGGCGCGTACTCTCTCTTCTCGCCGCACGTTCGCCCGGCGCCACCCTCATCCAGGAGATGGCCAGCGAATACGACGCAAACACCCGGTGGCTCGTGGTCGAGGCGGAGGGGGACAACTGTATCTTGTGCGGTCTGTGCACCCGCGTGTGCGCGTCCTACGCCACGACGGCCATCGGAACATCAGGCCGTGGAGCGGACAAGCAGGTGGGACCCTTCGCCGGCAAGCCGCCAGATGACTGCGTGGGGTGTGGTGCCTGCGCCATGGTCTGCCCTACCGGGGTGATCGAGGCCGAGCGGACCGCGGCCGACTACCGGATCTGGGAACGGGTCTTCCCCACATCCGTGTGCGTGATCGATACTGCCCAGTGCATCGGTTGCGGGGCCTGCGAAGAGGCGTGTCCTTTCCACGTGGCTCGAGTCGTCAGGAAGGCGGACGGCACACTGTTGGCACACATCCCGGCGGAGCATTGCCGCGGGTGCGGAGCCTGCGTCGCCCCCTGCCCGACAGGTGCCATTCGACAGGAAACCCTGCCCTGGGAGGTGGTCGCCCCACGGTTCGCCTCTGTGGAGGCCGGAATGGCAGCCGACAAGGGCACGACGGCCGGCGTCGTCGCTTGCCAGCGGTCCACTCGAGCAGACCCCGGCGCCTTCGACGGCCACCGGGCGCTCGAGGTCCCGTGTGTTGGTCGCGTGAGCGTCCCACTGCTCCTCTACGGGCTCACCCAGGGCCTCGACGGGGTGTTGGTGCTCGGTCGCCATCAGTCCACTTGCCGGCTGGACGGGGCCGAAGACCCGGCGGTGGCGGTCGTGACACAAGCGAGAGAGGTGGCGCGGATGGTGGGAATCCACCCGGACCGGATTCGCTTCGACGATCCTCCGCCAGGACGCAACGGGCCTGGTGAGACCTTCCGCAACTTCGCCGCAATGCTTGGAACGCTGGAGCCGGATATCCTCTCTGCAGGCCCCCCGTCCACCGCTGTCCCGGCGTCCGAAGGGCTGGACGGCACGCTCGAGATCCTGGATACCTTCTACGACACGCCTCGAGCCAGCGTGGATTTCTCCGTCTGGTGCGGGCAGGAAGGGATTCCCGTTGCGGGCGACCGGAAGGCGGCTCTCAACATCGACCGGCTTCCCCTCTGGGACGTGTTGACCCGCTCTGCGACCCGACCCACGCGGCTGGTGGCCGTGATACGCGCTGCGCTCGAGGTGCTGCCCGAACTCGGCGTCCCTGTCGATGGCGTGACTTGGTTGCTCGCCAACCAGGGCGCCCGATCCGCCGGCACGATCTGCTGCACCCTGTGCCCAGAGGAACGCAGGCGCATCGAGGCTGCCGGAGTGAAGGCGTTCCTGGTGGATGACCTGATTCGCGAACGGGGCGCCCGCCTGCCGCGTCTCCCATGCCCGGACCGCGTGGCCTGCGATGGGCACGACCAGAGACAGGTCGATCTGCTCGATGCCCTGGGCCTGGAACCGGTCGACGTGGGGCGCGACCCGCTCCCGGACCGTTTCGCCCTGTCCTCCGGCGAACGGACCTTTGCCGACGCCCGCCTGGTCAAGGCGGAGGCGGCCGGGGCCCACGTACTCCTGACGACAACGCCTCGAGCCCTGGTTCGATGGGGCATGATGACCCGGCAAGGGACTTGGCGGACAAGCCGCGTCGTTCCGGTAAGCGGCGTCCAGTTGGCTGCCATGGCTCTTTCCGGTACGAGCCCGTCGGCATGGGCGGTCGAGGCCGGCATGCTGTGGGAAACCTCCAGCAGGGAGGCTACGCGATGAACGAACAACGCCGAATTCGCCGCCACCCCGTCTTGCCGCCATTGCCCGACCCGACGGTTCCGTTCCTGTTCAACGGGCAGCCGCTCCTGGCCAGGGACGGGGAGGTTATCAGCTCTGCGCTTTACGCAGCGGGGATCGAGATCTTCGGCCACCACCCTCGAGATGGCGGTGCGCAAGGCATTTTCTGCGTCAACGGACAGTGCTCCCAGTGCACGGTCCTGGTGGACGGGCGACCCTTGAAGGCTTGCATGACTCGAGTCCGGGAGGGCATGCGGGTGGAAAGCTGCGAGGGCGCACCGCTCATGCCGCCCGACGACGCTCGAGTGGACATTCGCCGCCCGAGCGAGCACCGGGTCGACGTGTTGGTCCTGGGGGGTGGACCGGCTGGGCTCAATGCAGCCATCGAGCTGGGGCGGCTCGGCGTCCACGTCCTGATTGTGGATGACAAGCCCGAACTTGGCGGCAAGTTGACCTTGCAAACCCATCAGTTCTTCGGCTCTGTCGAGGACTGTTGGGCAGGGACTCGAGGCGTCGATATCGGCCGGATCCTCGCCGATGAGATCGCGGCGCTCCCCACGGTCGACGCCTGGCTCGAGACCACGGCGGTGGGCGTGTTCGCCGACGCCAAGGTCGGCGTGGTGACCTCGACCGAGTATCGCATCATCGAGCCCACCGTCATGCTCGTCGCCCTGGGTGCCCGGGAGAAGAGCCTGGCGTTTCCTGGCTGCGACCTGCCCGGCGTGTACGGGGCTGGAGCGTTCCAGACCCTGGTGAACCGGGACCTGGTGCGGTCGTCGGAGCGACTGTTCGTGGTCGGTGGTGGCAATGTTGGGCTTATCGGCGCCTACCATGCGTTGCAAGCGGGCATCGACGTGGTCGGGTTGGTGGAGGCTCTTCCCGAAGTCGGGGGCTACAAGGTGCACGCCGACAAGATCCGCCGCCTGGGGGTTCCCATCTGGACCAGCCACACCGTGGTGAAGGCCGATGGTGATCCGGTGGAAGGGCGGCTCGAGAGTGTGACCATCGCCCGGATCGACGACAGGTTCCAGGTGGTCCCGGGAACCGATCGCACGTTCGAGGTGGACACGCTGCTCATCGCGGTGGGTCTCGACCCGTGCGACGAACTCCTGGTGAAGGCCAAGGATATTGGGCTTCGAGTCTACGCGGCGGGAGACACGGCGGAAATCGCAGAAGCGTCGGCGGCCATTTTCAGCGGGCGCATCACCGGCCGTCGAATCGCCAACGATCTGGGGATCCCGGTGCCCATTCCCGAAGACTGGGACGACATCGCCGCGGTGTTGCGGAGTCGGCCTGGCAAGACTGTGCCATTCGAGCCGGCCGACCGGCCGGACCCGGTGTATCCGCTCATCCGCTGTGTCCAGGAGATACCCTGCAACCCCTGCGAGGATGCCTGCCCGGATGGCCTCATCCACGTCGGTTCGTCCATCATGGACCTTCCCCGGTTTTCCGGAGCCTGTCTCGGCTGTGGCGAGTGTGTTGCCGTCTGTCCGGGCCTGGCCATCAACTTGGTGTTCAACGACTACGACCCGACCGGCCGCACCGCCCTCCTCATGCTGCCCTTCGAAATGGGTACCGGCCGTGTGCCGCTGGGCGCGACCGTGCAGACCGTGGACATGGAAGGCAACCCGGTCGGGACCGGGAAGGTGGTGGCGGTAAGGGATCGCCCGGAGCAGGATCGCCGCCAACTTGTCATGCTCGAGGTCCCGGCGCCAGACAAGCTGACCGTGGCCGGGTTCACCATGCGCGGCCCTTCCCGCCCGGTGGATACGCCCCGGGTCTCGAGCACGGGCGATGACCCCATCGTGTGCCGTTGCGAACGGGTACGAAAGAGCGTTATCGTCGCCGAACTGCGCGCGGGTGTGCGGGATATGAACCAGTTGAAGGCACTGGCTCGAGTCGGCATGGGGGGATGTGGAGGCAAGACCTGTTCCGACCTGGTACGGCGTATCGCTCGAGAAGAGGGGATCGACCTTGGCGAGATAACCCCGGGGACCATCCGTCCGCTGTTGGCGGAAACCCCGCTATTGCAGTTTGTGCAGGGGGAGGAAGACCATGGCTGAGTCATTCGACGCCATCGTTGTCGGCGGAGGCTCGGTGGGCATGCCGTCCGCCTACTACCTCACGCGACGGGGGCTCAAGGTGCTGGTCCTGGAGCGGAGAACGGCGGTCGGCCAGGGAGACAACAAGGCCGCCATCGGGGGGGTCCGCGCAACCCACTCGGACCCGGCCAAGATCCTGTTGTGCCTCCGATCCCTCGAGGAAATCCGGACCTGGAAGGAGGTCCACGGGGACGACATCGGGTGGAAGCCGGGAGGATACTTGTTCCCGGTGTACAGCGAGGAGATGGAGAAGAAGCTCAGGGGGCTTTTCCCGCTCCAGCGCCGCCATGGGCTGGTCAACGACTGGGTCGACGCGGACACGGTGGCCGACCTGCTCCCGGGTATCGAGCGGGAAGGGCTGCGCGGGGGGACCTATTCGCCCAACGACGGCCAGACATCTCCCCTCTTGCTGCCCATCGCGCTGATGCGACATGCGGTCCGGTCCGGGGCCGTGGTCCGGGTGCGGGAGCGGGTTGTGGCCTACCTCGTGTCCGGTGGGAAGATAATGGGCGTCAAGACGGACAAGGGGGTCTACCACGCCCCCAGGGTCGTGGTTGCGACAGGGGCCGACGCCGCTCGCGACGGGCAACTCCTCGGCATCGACATCCCGGTCACGCCGGACAGCCATGAAGCCGGGATCACCGCGCCGGTGGCGCCCTTCATCGAGCCGCTCATCGTGGACATGCGGCCCGGACCGGAAGGCAAGACGGCGAACTTCTACTTCGGGCAGAACCACGAAGGTCAGATCATCTTCTGCTACACGCCCCGGGAACTGTTCGTGGGAACCAACCGGGAGAACCTCTCGGAGTTCCTCCCCGTCCTCGCCGGCCGCATGGTGTCGCTCGTGCCCAGGCTGCGCCACCTTCTCGTCCGCCGGATCTGGCGAGGCTGCTACCCGATGACCCCCGACGGAACCCCCATCGTCAGCAACGTCCCTGGGGTCGAGGGCCTGACCCTGGCGGTGGGCATGTGCGGGCAGGGCTTCATGCTCGGGCTGGGCGTCGGCCAGGAAGTCGCCGCCCTGGTCGTGGACGGGAAGCACAGGCTGCCACCCGGTGCGGCGAAGACCATCCGCTACGGGCGCGACTTCCGTTCCGGAATCATGGAGGCGTTGAAGTAGTGCCCGCGGCCGGACACTGGCCCGCCGCCGCACGTGAAGTCCGGGCCGGCGGCCCATGCCGCGGGTGACGACATCCGAGGGGACCTTTCCCCTGACCGTTTGCCCGCCGCCACTTCTCAGTCGTGCCACAGGGCCGTTGCCCCCCTGGCCACCCAGAAATCTCGAGCCTCTTCGATGCTCTTGAAACGTTGGCGGATTTCGATGAAATACTGGTAGCTCTCCACGACGGCGGCGAGTTCCTTCCGCATCGGTGGAGGTAGTTCGTGGTCACGGTTCACGACCTGGCCGAATTCCTCGAGAACGACCGGATTGTTCCCGAACAGTGTGACCTCGAAGTACATGATGTAGCGGCCCTGGGAGATCACGCCCTCCCGGCGGATGATGGCGACCAGCGGGTCTCGAGGGTCCACGGCGAGGCGAAGCCGTTTCAGGAAGCGGCGCACCCGTTTTCCCTGTTTCGCAACGGTGGTTCGAAGCCTGGTCTCGACTGCGTGCACTGCTGCCCTCCTTGACGGCGCCGGAGAAAGATAGCATGCTATCGATACGGCTTCAAGGTGGGGGACGGTCTTTCGCCGGGGCTGACTGCCACAGGTAATGCGGTTGGAGGGGGAGACCGAGGATGTTTGACCGGATCACCCAGATCGAACGTCGTTTCAAGCGCATTTCCGAAAACCTCCGCCCGTTCGATCTCCAGTATCTCGACGAAGACGTGGAACTCACCGAGGAGGACTTGCTTGGAGAGCTGACGGGCCGCGGGCAGGCGACGCGGTTCCTCGGCTACTATTCTCGAGGCGGAATCACCCGGGCTCTCGAGGCCTACGGTATCTACGCCTTGCTGCGGGAGCGCGGGTACGAAGACCCGCAACTGGAGTGGGAGTTGACCGACATGGCCTCCCATCGCCTGCGCATCTACGACGGCCCGGACCGGGGGCCGGCCAATCTCCTCGTCGACTTCGCGGCGCACATCGGTTCGGCTCGGAACGCGTCGTCGGTAGGGTGCAATGAGCCGCTTCCTGACAGGATCGAACTCCTTGTGATCGACTGGCTGATGTTGCAGGATCCGCGACGCCCCAGCGGGCGCGAAGACCTGCTGCCGGGGCAGAGGCACCCCGGCCTGGGAATCGGCAAGGAGATCGGCGTGCTCATCGGCCGGATCGCTCACCGACTGAAACTCGACGGCTGCATGGCCACGCCGGCCTGGTACCACAACGCGCTGGCGTACAGCTCCCGGTACTCGTTCCTGGCCCCTGCGGTGGAGGGCCGTTTTCGTGCCTTGCGTCGCGACACCGCCCACCTGCCTCTCCTCAAGGTCGCCTGGGCGGTCGAATGGGGGTGTCTCCAGATCGTGGACGCCCCCCCGGCAGCAGGAGGGGGTGCCGAGAACGCCAGGCCACGCCCGGTCACGTGGGAAGGACGCTGCCAGGTATGGGCGTTTGCTCCGGCGCTCGTCGCCCATTTCCGGAACCCTGCCTACAAGGGCGTGCGGGACGCCGTGCGAGACAGCACGCGGTTCGTCATCGATGAGGCGTGCTTTCAGAAGGCTTTCGCGCAACACGCCCGGGCCGGCGGTCTCGATGACAGCGGTATCGAGCCGGGGTCCGAGCAGTGACACCACGATCGAGGACCTGGAGCAGCGTCCTGGCGCACATCGCGAGGAGCAGGAACGCACCCAGGAAGGGCACGGAGATGGGGGATCGCGCAGGGGACGCACCAGCAACGGCGGTGGAGGTATCGCACGAGCACCCCCCGGCGTCGTCCGGAACGGGCGGTGTGGCGGTGTCGAGTCCCTCGTCCACCTCCCCGTCGCAGTCATCGTCCACGTTGTTGTCCTCCTCGGTCGCGTCCGGATAGACGTTGGGGTTCTCGTCGTCGCAGTCGCCCTCGTCTTGCGAGAAGCCGTCGCCATCTCCGTCGATAGTCGAGCAGGAAACGTCCTCGCCGTCACAGTCCTGGTCGATATCATCGTCGCAGACCTCGGTGGCACCAGGGTAGATCGAAGGGTCGCCTTCGCCGCAGTCGCCTTCGGAGGGGAGGAATCCGTCGAAGTCCACGTCCAGCTCCAGCTCGTAGGCTCCCATGTCGAACTGTCTCTCGCCGTCCCCGTCCCCGTCGGCCGGCCTGGGTATGCCGTCGAGGTCCCAGGTGATGCCAGACTTCGACACGTCTTTGCCCGCGTCGACGAGCGGGCTGTCGGGCTGCGGGTGGAAGTCCGGGTCCTCGCCATCGCTGTTCCAGGAGGTGAACGACGGGTCCTCGGAGATGTTGCCCTTTCGATCGGTCTGGTCGGGGTAGGATCCGGAATAGTTGTCCAGGCTGTTGCCGTAGACGTTGTTGTTCTCGAACGTGACCAGTTGAGGCGCGACGATATTCACGCCGCCCCCACGCTCGGCGTCGTTGAAGGCGATGACGGAATTGAGAATGGTCGGGGAGCAGAGGTCGATGCAAGAGAATCCACCTCCGGAGCCCGAGACCTGGTTTCCTGCGATGGTGACTCCGATGAGCGTGGGGAGGGACTCTCGAGCGCCGATGCCTCCGCCTTCCTCGGCATCGTTGCCGGTAATGAGGCAGTTGGTGAGCGTTGGCCAGGCATTGATGATGGACAGGCCTCCCCCGGAATGGAGGGCGCCGTTGTCCCTGACGATGATCCGATCGAAGGAGGGATGGGACTCGACGATTCGAATCCCGCCGCCGTCAGGTGCCACGCCGTTCCGGATGGTGAGGCGTTCCAGCCTGGCGGCCCTGGATTCCCCGTAGCGGAAGGCGACGACCGGCCCGGTGCCGTCGCCGTCCAGGATGGTCTTTTCCGGGTCACCGAGGCCACGTAGGACGACGTCTTTTCCCCCGAACTCGATCTGCCCGTGGTAGACCCCCTCCTCGAGCAGGAGGGTGACGCCGTCCCGGGCCGCGTCCAGGGCGTCCTGGATGGAATCGAAGTAGTCGGTTACGACGATGGTGTCGTTGGGAGAGAAGAAGTCGGTGGGGTCGGAGCCGTCGGCGAGTTCGTCAGCGTCTGGAATGTCGTCTCCGTCCGAATCGGATGATTGAGGGTCGGTACCGTAGTTGAACTCCTGATTGTTGGGCAGGCCGTCGTCGTCGGCGTCCAGGGAAGCGTCGTTTGCGGCGGGGTCGAGGCCCGACAGGACTTCCCATCCGTCGTACATCCCATCCGAGTCGCTGTCTTCGTAGTAGGAGCGGTCGGCATCCGGTCCGCCGTAGTTACCCTGGTCGGAGACGGTGCCATCCGGGTTCTGCAAGGACGGGTCGCCGCCATTGCGCAGGGGGCTGTCTGGTCGCAGATGGAGATCGTCGTTGGTCCAGTCCCCGTCCAGGCTGAACGCCTGGTATCGAGGATCCACGGAGAGGTTGCCGTTTTCACCGGTCTGGTCGTACAGGACGTCTCCGCCGTAGTCTTCGCCGTAGTTGCCCCAGACGTTGCAGTATACCAGCAGGACGGAACTGCTCTCATCACGAACCAGGATGCCGGCGCCGACAGGGGCCCGGTTTCCAGTCAGCACGGTGTTGACCGCGAGGACGGAGGAGGTTTCCACGAAAATGCCGGCGCCGCCCGCCGCGGTGTTGCTGTGGCTGGTCACGTTGATGAGGGTTGGCGTTGTTGCGAAGCGGATCGATATGCCGCCTCCATAGCCGGCCTCATTGCCGGCGACGAGCGTGTTCCTCAGCGTGGCCGATGTGTCGTAGAGGTAGATGCCCGCGCCCGATGATGCGGTGTTGTCTGTGAAGGTGCCCCGGACGACTTCCGGTTCGCCGCCCTCGAGGTACAATCCGCCCCCCTGCCCCCATTCTCCTGTCGTGTTGCCGTAGGCCCGTATGTCCACCAGGGTCGGGCTACCACCTTGGGACGCGAGACCGCCTCCGTCCACCGTCGCGTCGTTGTCGTGGAGAACGAGGTTCTCGAGGACCGGGGAGGCGCCGTCGAGGTAGATACCTCCCCCGATCGTGGCTGACCCGTTTGCGATGGTCAGATCCGCCACTCGAGTTGCGCTGGATTCCCCGAGGTGCATGGTGATGACCGTCTCGAGGCTTCTGCCGTCGATGACGGTGACATCCGGACCCTCAGTGCCGACGAGGGTGATTGGTTTTCCCAGCAAGTCCAGGTTTTCCTGGTAGGTACCCGGGTTGACCCGGATTTCGACGTTGCCCTTGGCAGCGTCTATGGCTTCCTGGATGGTGGCGAACGTTTCGGGCACGGCCGCCCATCCCCTCGGGCTGAATGCATCGGTAGGATCCCCGCCCGAGTCGATCTCTTCCTGGTCGCTCAGGCCGTCCCCGTCGGTGTCCGGCTCGAACGGGTCGCTGGCCGCTTGCGCTTCCTCGAGATTGCTCAGGCCGTCCCCGTCTGGATCGCCCGCTGCATCGTCGGATTGCGGGTCCAGGCCCATCGCGGACTCGAAGCCGTCCGCCATGCCGTCGTTGTCCGCGTCGTCGTAGTAGGAAAAGTCGGCGTTCGGTCCTCCGAACGCGCCGAGATCGGCCACGCTGCCGTCGGGGTCGCGTGGTCCGTTCGGGTCCCCGGCGTCGACGAGCGGGGAATCGGGTCGAAGGTGGAGGTCGTCCCCCTCGGCCTTCCCATCGTCAGTGTAGTGCACGAAGTCTGGATCGACGTCCTGACTTCCGGACCCGTCGAACGGGTCCATACCCGCGTAGTCCGCACTCCGGTTGCCGTGGATGTCGGTGTAGCTTCCCGCGACGACGGCGGGGATTTCCACCTCGGAGCCTTCCTCTTCGCCCTGCTCGAACACCGATTCCGCAAACACGCCTCCCCCGGCCGGGGAGAGATTGTAGGCGACGACGCTGTGCGACAGGGAGACTTCGGAGCCCGACACGTGGATGGCGCCCCCTTCCGACGAGGCGTAGCAACCCACGATGGTGGCATGGTCCAGGTGGACCACCGCGGCCGACTCGACGGCGATGGCGCCGCCACGATACGCTTGCACGGCGTTGACCAGCAGGTTCCCCGCTTGCACCACGGCTCCGCCGGTGGCGTAGATCCCACCCCCGGCGTCGGAGCATTGGCCAGACTCGATGCCGATCCGGGTCAACTCGAGTTCACCGCCGTCGGCGGCGATGGCGCCCCCGTCGCCCGTGGTTTCGTTGGCGGTGAACGCCAGGTCCTCGAGCCGAACGAGTGAACTCGTCGAGGAGATAGCGCCCCCATCCCCGGCGGAAGAGTTGCTCGAGAACGTGCCAGATGCGAGGGCTACTTCCGAGGATGTCGCGTCCAGTGCCCCTCCGCCATAGAAACCGTAATTGGCAGAGAACGTGACGCCGGTGAACGCCACGGTCGCGTCGAGCACGGCCACCGCGCCACCCGTTCCGCTCGAACCGTTCGCGTCGAAGAGCAGTTGGGAACCTGTGACGTGCCCGTCGCGAACCCAGAGGGCGCCGCCGTCGCCTGCCGCCCAGTTGCCGGTGAAGTTCAAGGAGAGCAACGTCGGGCTGCCATGGAGCACGGCCATGCCGCCCCCGTCGTCCCATGACATGCCGTCGGAAAGGGTGAACCCTTCTATCACGGTGGTTTCGTCTTCTCCAAAACGAAGCGTGGCCACGGGGTATGAGTCCTCACCCGTGATGGTGGTGACATCGGCACCCCCGGTCGAGCGCAGGTGAACGCTTTTTCCCAGGAAGTCCAGCGATTCCGGGTAGGTTCCGGGCAAGACATCGATCGTCACCCCGTCGTGTGCCGCGTTCAGGGCGCTCTGGATGGTCGCGTGTATCGCGTTCGGAACGGTCAGAGTTTCGTATGGGTCGAAGGTGTCTCGAGGGTCGGTGCCTGCGTCCAGTTCCTCCTGGTCAGCGAGCATGTCGCCGTCGGTGTCCGGCCTGTCGGGCAGGAGGCCGTACTGGTATTCGTGGAGGTTGATCACGCCGTCCGCGTCGAGGTCATAGACAGCGTCGTTGGACGCCGGATCGAGGCCGTGCGCGGTTTCCCAGGTGTCTGGCATGCCGTCACCGTCGTCGTCGGCGGCGTAGCCTGTCTCGGCGAATGGGCCGCCATAGGCGCCGATGTCGGACCTCGAGCCATCTACGTCGTTGAATGCCTCGTTCGGGTGGCCGGCGTCTATCAGCCTGGAGCCGGGGAACAGGTGAAAATCGTCCTCGCTGGATGAAAGGTCGTCGATGTAGTACTGGAATCCCGGGTCCACTTCCAGGATGTCGTCGCCGTCCGGGGGGGCGGCGTTCGAGAACGGGTCGGGCCCGTTGCGGTAGAAATCGGCGTAAAAAAAGGCGTAGCTGTCGCTCGCCGGGTCGCCGAGGTGTGCAACGACGCCTCCGGTTGCGGCCTTGTTGTACGCGAAGAGCGCGTTGGTAAGCGTTCCGGAGCACCCGTCGCCGGCGATGGCGGCTCCGGCGCCGGTGGCGAAGTTGCCGGCCACGGTGATGTTGGTCAACGCCAGGGTGCCGGTCGAGCAGGCCAATGCCCCCCCGTACTCGGCGCTGTTCGCCGCAAACAGCAGGTTGGTGCCGTTGACTTCTCCTTCGGTGTAGACGGCTCCGCCCGTTTGTGCAGCGTTTTCCAGGAAGGCAACCCGGGAAAGCGCCACCGGCTCGGTCAGGGTCTCGAGGTACAGGGCTCCCCCCCGCCCTTCCGTGGTGTTGTCATAGAACCTGACGTCGTGCAAGGTCAACGTGCCGAGTACCACCGAAACGGCGCCGCCGCCGGACAGGCTTTCGTTGTGCAAGAACGTGCACCCTTCCAGCGTGGCCGATCCCTCGGACACGCTCAATCCGGCTCCGCCCGTCTCCGTACCCAGAGACACGTTGTCCTGGAATGCCAGGTCTCGCAGGGTGGGGGAGGCGCCCTGGATGGCAACGGCCGAAGACGTGGCTCCGGTCAGCGTGAATCCCGAAACGACCGTATCGGCGCCTTCACCCTGTGTCATGGTGATGCAGGTTGGTTGTCCGGCCGCGTCCAGGATGGTGGCGGATGCGCCTTCGGAGGACGTGAGCGTGATGGCCTTTCCCCCGAAGTCCAGCGGTCCTGCCGATAGGTCATAGGTGCCCGGTCGCACCTCGACCACGTCACCGGGCTGGGCCGCCTGGAGCGCAGCAGGGATGTCGGCGAAGTCTCCCCCTCCCGAGGGGTCCACCACGATCGTGCTGGCTCGAGCCATCGCGGGCGAGATGGCCAGCAGGGCGTGGCAGGCCAGGAGGATGGATCGCCGAGCAGGACTCCAGTTGATGAACGTCACGTTTCATTCCTCCGGAATGGGGGGAAGTGGTTCGTCCAGACGAGGGCAGTATAGCGAGGACGGACGCGGCCCGGCAACCGTTCAGAGTCGGACGTTCACGCCGGGTCGTCGCATGCTAGGCGCCGAACCGGCAGCTCTGCTTCAAGATGCCTATGTCCGCGAGATCGACGTCTGGCAAAAGCCGCGACACGAGTTCCGATGGCTTCATGGTGCCCGTGGGCGGTGTGGCCAGCTCGAGGCGCAGGGTGCCATTCCGGACATCGAGGGTGCGCACCAGTGCGTGGATGTCGATGGTGCGTTTTTTGCGTGCGAAGGTCCAGGGACCAGTGGTGCGGAAGCGTTCCAGAGCCTCGCTCAGCGTGGCTTCGCCGACGCTTTTCGGGAAACGAATGTCGTAGGTTGCGGAGACCATGCCGTTGATCGAGAAGTCGAGGGGTTCGGGCTGCACGATCAGCAGGCCCGGCGGGAGCTGACCGGCGTTAAGCCTGGCCTGGATGTCGCCGGCGTCCGTGACTCCAGATCCCTCGAGGATGTCCATGTCCACGAATTCGATCAGGCTTTCCACGCCGACCGGAAGCGGATTGGAGAACACGATTCGGGGTGACGGGTGATAGCCCTGGGAATAGCGCAAGCGCACGCCGACACGGTTGAGTGCGAGCAGGAAGAGTCTTACCAGCTCGAGGTGACCGATGAACCGTGCGGGGCCGGTCTTGGCATACCGGAACCGGGTGCGCTTCCAGGGGAGTTCTGCGCGCCGGCTGGCCGGTGAGCCTTTGCCTGGAGGCGCGATGTCCGGGAGTGCGACCTTCGGATGGCGGTAGTGAGGACCTTCGCCTGCGGGAGGCCTCCTTGACGCCAGGGGATCCTGGCCGTCGAACGTGGTGACACGGACCTCCCGGCCACACGCGCCGCAGCGGCCGCAGTCTCCCCAGCGGCAGTCCGGTATTGTGGATGCCTCGAGGTGTCTCTGCCACTCCTTCAGGAGGTATTTCTTGGAGATACCGGCATGGAGATGGTCCCAAGGGAGCCATTCGGACAAGCTTCGTTCCCGGAGGAATCGTTCCGGGGCCATCCCCACGTTCTGGAACGCCTGGGACCAGCGCGACACGTCGAGGTGTTCTTTCCAGCCATCGAACCGGCAACCGAGACGATGGGCATCGAGGAGCAACTGAGCGACCTTGCGGTCTCCCCTGGTGATGACCCCTTCCAGCAGGGTGGCGTAGCTGAAGTGCATCCTGAGGCCCGCCCCCCGCACCTTGGAGAGGGCGTGGCGAAGCAGTCGTTGGCGCCGGCGTGTCTCATCCGGGGAGATCTGCTCGGCCCACTGGAAAGGCGTGAACGGTTTGGGCACGAAGGTGGAAACGCTGACCGTGACGGTCGGGCGCCTGTGGTATCGTCTCGCCACCTCGAGGACCCGCCTGGCCAGGTCCGCGATGCCGAGCACATCGTCGCCGGTTTCTCCCGGCAGGCCGATCATGAAGTAGAGTTTCAGTCCCTGGCCGCCGTTCTCGAACACGGCCCGGGTGGTCTCGAGCACCTCGTCGTCCGTGAGGTTCTTGTTGATGGCGTCGCGCATCCTCTGGGTCCCGGCCTCCGGGGCCATCGTGAAGTTGGAGCGCTTGACCGTGACGATTTCTCGAGTGAGTTCCGGGGTCAGCGTCCTGACCTGCAGGCTCGAGACCGACGTGGAAACCATGTCGCCCGCGTGACGAGTGTTGATCGCCTGGAGCAGCGTGTTGATACAGGAATAGTCGCCCGGGGACAGGCTGTTCAGGGATATGGCGTCGTAGCCTGTTGCAGAGAGAGCCTGGTCGATCTGGCGCAGGATGGTGGCGGGACTTCGCTCTCTCACCGGTCTCGAGATCGCGCCGGCCTGGCAGAACCTGCAGCCCGCGGTACATCCCCTGGCCATCTCGAAGACCAGGCGATCGTGCACGGGAGCGAAGTTCGGCACCACCGGCGCCGGGGGAAAGGGCGCCCCATCGAGGTCGTTGACAATGCGCCGCCTGGGTCTGCCGAGATCCGGTCGCAGTGCGCGCGTGGCGACCAGGTTGCCCGCGTCGTCGTGGACGGGCTCGAAAAAGGACGGCACATACACGCCCTCGACCGCCGCCAACGCTTCGAGCAGGTTTTCGCGCGTTCTTTTCTCGCGCTTTTTCCAGGACAGAACTGCATCGCTGATCTCGAGGACAACGTCTTCGCCGTCCCCGAGGACGAAGATGTCGAAGAACGAGGCCAGGGGCTCGGGATTGAAGGCCATTGCCCCGCCGCCTACCACCAGCGGGTGGGTCGAATTCCGGTCCCGGGCGAGGAGTGGGATGTCAGCCAGGGAGAGCATGGCCAGCACATTGGTGCTGATGATTTCGTACGGCAGGGTGAACCCCAGGATGTCGGCGTTGCGTACCGGAACGTGGTTCTCGAGGGTAAACAGGGGGATGGATTCGGCCCGCATGCGCGCTTCCATGTCGCCCCATGGGGCGAAGACGCGCTCACAGGCGATATCGGGCCGGGCGTTGAGGACATGGTAGAGGATCTGCAATCCCAGGTTGCCCATGCCGATATCGTAGATATCCGGGAAGGCGAGAGCCCACAGCAGGTCCGTGGACGACAGGTCCTTCACTGCGGCGTTGGTCTCATGGCCCGTGTAGCGAGTAGGCTTCTCTACTCGAGCAAGCAAGCGTTCAAGGGTGTCTGCGGACAGGTGCATGGGTTTCATGGTCCAAGGGTGATGGAGCCTGGACGGACGATCCTGGCGAGGGGTCAGTATAGGTCGGGTCGCGAGCGATTCTCAAGTCCGAAATGGTCCCGCCGTTCCGAGCAGGGTCGTCACCGGCACCGCCAGGGTGTATCCTGTTTGGGGATCCACTCGGGGAAGGCGGTCGTCCGGCGCTGCATCGTGCGGGCGAGAGTACCGTGGCGTGCTGTCCCAGGACGGCACGGCGAATCGCACGGCCGTTGCCCTGCCAATGTTGGCAGGCGAGATGGCCCGGGAGTGCACGGGCAAAGAAGCCTGAAAATGAGAATCCTTGTTTGACAAGGGGTTAGAGTTGAGATATGGTTGAAGGCGTGGGCAAAGGATTGGCTTGCCCGAGGATGAGGGTGCCATGAGTGACCGAGATGGCGCTACCCGGCTTGAGGGTACGGGGAACCCGTACTCGCCGGATGCGCCTGTACGACCGGGCCGTCCTTTCTATGGCCGCCAGGAGTTGTTGGACTATGTGCCGGAACGACTCCGGCCGGCCACCTGCCGGATCATCGTGCTTCGAGGACCCAGGAAGATCGGCAAGACGTCGCTGCTGTTGCACCTTGTCCCAGCATTGGAAACGGGCTTCCTTCCCGTCTACTTCGACCTGAAAGGGCGTTCCGGTCGACCGCTTCCGGATGTCGTCGCGGACATGTCCGCGGCCGCGATGGCAGCAGCGGGGCTGGAACCATTTCCAGGGCAGGCGCCGGAAGACTTGGAGGAAGCTCACCGCACGCTCGTGACTGCCCTCGAGCACGTGTCCCAAGGTCGGCGCGTGGTCTTCCTGGTCGACGAATTCGACGCCTGCGATCCTGCTGTTTTGCCGGAGGACGCGGCAGGGAAGAACGCCCACGCCTACTTCCGCCGTCTCGGCTCGGTCGACGGCGGCCCTTCCTTCGTGTTCGCCGTGGGAAGCCTGCGGTCTCCTGACTGGCCTACCGAGGTTCGAGAGTGGTTCGGGTCGGCACCATCCCGCGATATCGGGGTGTTGGATGAAGAGTCGGCGAAACGTCTGCTCGTCGAGCCGGCTGCACACCGGTGTTCCTTCACCGACCTTGCGAAACGAACCATCGTGCAGCTCAGCGGGGGCCATCCCTACTTTCTCCAGGCACTGGCTGCGCCCTTGTTCGAGCAACCGAGAATCGGTCCCGCGGAGCCGGTCGGCCTTCTCGAAGTCATGGCCACCGTGCCGCGGGTGCTGGAAGAAAGGGCCGAAGTGTTCGCCTGGATCTGGGACGGCCTCGAGCCGTTGGAGCAGGAACTCGTCAGGGCCGCGATACGCGCCGGTGAAGGGCGTTCGTCGATCGACCCCTCCCTGCTGCAGGAGGCGATGGGCACCCCGTTCGCCGGCGTCCCGGCAGAGCGGATCCAGGGGGCGCTCGAGGGACTGCGGGCACAGCAGGTCATCCGCCGTCTCCAATCAGGAGATCTCGTATTCGTTGCAGACCTCTTTCGCAGATGGGTCGCGCAGCAGTGCGTTCGCCTGCCCGAACGCAACGCCATCTCCACTGGCGAGGGCCGCCGGAAAGACGAATGCGTGCACGAAGCCGTCGTCGATGACGACAATGGAGAGACGTACCCGGAGGACACGGTCGAAGCGCTGTGGTGGGCGGCGGAGCACAGGAGCGAAGTGCAAAGGTCGGACACGTTCGACGGCGACCCATCCTCGGACGGCGAAGGAGAGCCCGATGAGGGAGGACCGGGCGGCGGCGCCCGCGGTCCGAAGGAGCGGGGGATCGGTCGGACCGCCAGGAGGCCGCTCCGCGAAAAAGCCCCGGGCAGAAAAGCGAACCCCGCCCTGGACGGCTCGGTATCAGAGTTTGAAAGACTGCTGCAACTGGGGTTGAACTCCTTCCTCCAGGGCCAGTACGAAGTCGCCATCGCGTCTTACCGGCACGCGCTGGCGCTACGACCCGGCCACGTGGAGGCAACCCTGGGCCTGTCTCGCACCCTGACGGAGAATCGACAGTTCTCCCAGGCGTTGGACGTGCTGAGATCGATGCCGGAAACCGCCGGGGATGTTGCCCAAAGCGGTGCGGCAGAGATCTACCTGCGATGGCTGGACGAGGTGGAGTCCGACGAGGCAACCTGGCACCAGGTGATGGAGGCGGCGCTGCGCGCGCTGCCCGACCATCCCGAACTCCAGGCCCGAAAACGGGGCGGCCGGGTACTCCGCATTCGCCGACTGCTCAAAGATGGCCGCCCCCTCGAGGCCGCCGCCGCCCTCGGTGCACTGAGCACCGAACAGCGGGCGGAGCTTTCGGATGTCCAGACATCATTGTTGAACGCCTTGGAGGAGATGACCCGGCGCGCCCACTCGGATGCCGGGGCACTCTTTTCGTTGCTCCGGCGGCAGCTCGCTTCGCCAACCCAAGCCTGGGTACGCCACCTGGGGCCGCTACTCGACGAAGCGGAACGCGCTGAACGGTTCAACCCGGCACGGGCCGAGGAATTGTATCGCGCCGCAGCAAACACCGTCGAGGCCGCCGGGCTCGAGGGCGACAGCGTTCCCGCAACGCTGCTCGAGAGGCTCCAGGCAGGTATCGGGCGCACCGAGTCCCGCCGCCTGGTCGTCATCGAGGAGCAACTCGACGAACTGTGCCGCAAGGGCGATCTCGACCGCGCGGAGTCGCTGCTCGAGGAACACTTGGCCGAGAGTCTGTCCGAAGAACTCGAGGCCAGGCTGAACGAACTGAGAACGCAGCGCCTGCTGACTGCCCGGTACAACGAAGCCGTGGCATGTATCTCGAGCCATGCCTATCCGGAGGCGCGCCGACTGCTCTCCAGCATCGTGAGCGATACGCCCGGATTCGTTGGGCCGGATGGTAGATCGGCGTTGAGCGTGCTGGAAAGCCTCATTAATCTCGAGCAAGGCACCAGAGGCGGGCGAAGGCGGGCCTGGTACTGGGTCGCAGCCATTGCGGCCATCGTGTGTGGCGTGGTTCTCCTGGTCTACTGGCCGCCCGCCGGGAAGGTTGATTCGGCGGCCGGGGGGGGCGGGACCCGCGTGGCCGGAGCAACCGGGCCGGGAAAGGCAGCGACAGAACCGATGGCGGTGGTGCTGTCGTCCGGAACGCCGGCCATCGAAGGACATCGTGCAGCCGTCGAGACGCCGTCGCCGGAACCCGGCGCTGCGGCAGTGGCCCCGCCGGGGCAACCACATCCGACAGTCGGGAGTCGGTTCGGCGAACAGGGGACGGCCGTCGAGGAGACACCGGCAGGAGCGAAAACGGAGACGAAAGCCGGCCAGCCTTCGGTGCAGAAGCGCCCTGTGCAGGGAGGCGATTCGTCCGGCCATTCCGGTGTGCGTGAGGGGGCAGCAGGCACACCGAAGCCTCGAGCTGCCCGCGAAGAATCGGCGCCGGAGGCTGCAAGCATCCTGCTGGCCGCGCAGCCAAGGCCTCCGGAACAGCATGAATCCGTGACACAGCACGACGCGGTCTCTTTCGGTGCCGCCCGGGCGCCGTCTCGTCTGCCCGTATCGGTTCCCACCCGGCCGCACGACGCATCCCTTCCAGACATGCCCTCTTCGAGTCGGCCCCCGTCCTCCCCATCCGACGATCCCTACGAGCAGGCCTTGGGTGGAGGCGAGACCGGCGATACGACTTTCGGCACCACCCTCGCGCGTGCGACCCGTACCGACCCCGGCGCGGCTCGTGTCTATCTGGGGCAAGGCCTGCACTACGAACGGGAGGGACGCCTCGCTGATGCCCTTCGTGCCTTGGAGAGCGCCGTTCAACTCGATCCCCGTTCGGCCGACGCACATCTCGCCCTGGGGAGGGTCTATGCCGCCCTCGACAAAAAGCAGAAAGCGGAGGCTGAACTTCGCACCGTGATCCACCTGGATCTCTATGGTGCCGCGGGGAGAGAAGCTCGCCGGCTCCTGCGCAGTCTCCAGGAAAACCTCGATTCGACGACTCGAGAACAACCGTAGCGAACAGGGCGATCGCTGCCGGCTCCACGCCTTACGATTGTCATGCGGTTGATTCTGCGGAGAAGCCGCGCTATCCTGGCCCAATCGTGGCGTTCGCAGGCGGCATGTTGCCTGTCCGGCGCTGCGGGATTCACCGAGCAGAGAGGAGGAGACACATTGTTGTATCGACACGCACTGGCTGTGGCCGTCGTGCCCCTTCTGGCGGGCGTGGTGGCCTGTTCCGATGGGACCGTCACTCTGGATGAAGAGAAATTCGACGAGGGATTTGGCTCTGTCAAGTCCGCCGTGCTGGTCCACGACACGGAAGCCGGCGGGGACGGGTATTATGTCATGCTCGCCAACCGCGGGGGACTCTGCAAGGATCTCCAGGAGTTGCTTCCACAGCAATACGCGCTGGAAGATGACTACGCGGCCGCCTGGGACGATTTCAACGAGGCGTTGTTCGACTGGACCAACCCCAACTACGTAGATGCCATCAACGCTGCGCTCAACGATCTATGTGAGGCGCAGACTGTCTATTTGAATGGCATGACCGAACTGTATGACACTTTCGTCGAAGAGGGTGACCACTTCCTCGTGGCCTCCTTCTGGAATGAGGATGACTACAACATCTTCCCCGAGGAGGAGGTGACCTACGATACCGACGCCTCATCGTCCGAGGACGGCTTCGACCTTGTCATGAGCTACTATTTCGGCAATCCATACGCCCCGGTTGCGGACGCCTGGGACGAGGAGGCTTGCAAGTCGCTCGACGCCGACCAGATGGCGACGGCCTTCGATGATATCTGGGATGCCATGGACAGCACCCTGGACACGTGGAGTGCCGATGGGGGAGAGGCCACGATCAAGGCAAAAGGAGATACGAAGGTCGTGGTGGAATACTCGGGCGGGTTGGAAGACATGGATGGCAACGACGCCGGAAAGATCGAAGGCGATTTTGCTGCCAAGCTCTGCGAAATCGAATAGCCGCGGGCCATCCGGGGGCGGAGCGCCCCTACCTTTTCGTGCTGGTCATTCCTGCCCTTCTACTTCGCCGGGCCGGGTTTTTTCTCGGAAGCCTTCGCGAGTTCCGCGTCGATGATCTGTTTGAACGAATCGAACGGACGGGCGCCATTGATCATCTTGCCGTTGACGAAAACGATGGGGGTGCCCCTGATGCCGAGCGCTTCTCCCGCCCGGACGTCGGCCTGGACCTCGGCCTCTTGGGCGCCGCTGTCCAGGCACTGATTGAAGGCGTTCGAGTCGAGGCCGAGCTGTTTTGCTGCGTCCTTGAGGTCGTCCACGGCGAGCTTGTCCTGGTTGCTGAACATGTAGTCATGCAACTCCCAGTACTTCCCCTGGTCCCCGGCGCACTCGGCAGCCTCTGCGGCCTTCTGTGCCTGCTTGTGGAACTGTAGCGGGAAGTCCCTGAACACGATGGCGACCTTGTCACCGTATTCCTCTTCGATCTGCTTCATCGTTTCGCTGTTGCGCTTGCAGTAGGGACACTGATAGTCCGAGAATTCGATGATGGTAACCGGCGCATTCTTGTTGCCTCGTACCGCGTCATCGTCGGCGGACACGTCGATGGTGGGCAGGTCCGGGAATGGCAGTGAAATCTCGACGTTCGCCTTCTTTTTGAGGCCGTCGATGAATTCGGCCCGAGTCTTCGCTGTCTGCCTGCTGGACCAGACGTCCTGGAGCCGGGACTTGACCTGGTCGAAGGTCATGCTGGGAGGGAATCGACGGCGGTTTTCCTTGAAGAAGTCCTTCAGGTCCTGCTCGGTCGGATCCCCCACCTTGTCATTCACTTCCTGCTTGAGAAGTTCCTCCTTGGAGATACCTCGTTTCGCGGCCTCCTTCTCGAGCAACCGGTCTTCGATCATGGTCTCCAGACCGTTCTTCTTGATAGAATACTCCTTGTTCGCTGCATCGGTGTAGTGCTTGAACAGCTCGGACCCGACCTGGTCGAGGAGTTCTCCCATCGTGATGGGCTGCCCGTCGACGGTGGCGACCACGGTGTTCTTCTCGCCATCGCTCAGGTCGGTCGTGTAGTCGATCTTCGCGATGTGCGCGGTGACTTTCTCGGCGGGTTGGCTCGCCCCCGCCGCATCGTGGGTGGAACCACCGCCATTTCCGGTCGCCGGCTGCTGGCACCCTGTCGTGAGGAGAAACGTGGCGAAGACAACGGACAGTGCGACAATTGGTCTTTTGGTTTTCATGCGTGTAATCCCTGGGTTGGCCTGATTGTGTTGGGTGACTCGAGCAAAGTCGGCCACCTCCCTGAAGCGCGCTCATGGAACGGGGTGACATGGTACCGGAGAAGCGGGTCGGACACAAGGGAATTTCGAAATTCGAAGGCAACTTCCGTGTCCGGGTTTGTCAAGGGGGGATGGAACCGTTACCTATTTCCGTGTGCCGCGGGTCCGGGGAGCCCCCGGCGATCGTGCCGGATGGCGAGGACCCGCGCGGCTCGCGGATGGCGAGAGGATGATGACAGCAACCTCGGACAGGGCAAGAGGGCTGGGGCCACTGTTTGCCCAGGCGTTTCAGCGATTGACTGGCGAGCAATCGGGTTTCCGGGCAGGCATGGATGCCTTTGGCCGGGTTCTGGCCGGGCTCGTGACGGAGATGCCAGCCTGTGGCATGAGCAGTGCCCGGCTGGGGTCGTGCGGGGGAAGTTGCACGGTGGGTGCACGCGACGGTCTGCTGGCCGTGTTGGGTCACCTTTCCGACCGGGAATCGGACGAACGCACGCTGGCCGGACTGCTGAGCGAAGCGCTGTCCGTGGCCTGGATGGACCTTGTCGCGCGATACGAGTCGCACCTGTTGCGCCTGTTCGGCTCGCTGCGAACGTATCTCGAAACCGAGGACCTGTTGCCCTGGGTCGATGGCCGGACCAGGGCCAGGCTCGCGCGGGCCCGAATCGCCGTGGCATGCAGAGATGACTACCCCTCCGACGACATGGAATGTGTGCTGAGGTTTCAGGCCATGGTCTGGTTCCTCGCGGCCGCCCTGAAATCCACCTTGCGTGGCGAGGAGGCGGAAGGGTGGCGGAACCTGGAAGCGGCGCTTCTCATTGCCGAGGCGTTCCGCCGGCGCCACCTGGCGGAGTCGACAGGCGTTGCTCGAGAACTCGCGGCGGCCATCGCCGAGCACAACGAGGACGACCGTGCCTTGTGGGAGGAGTTCAAGAGGTACCACGACACGTGGTTTTACCGGTGGTGGGCCATGTTCGGTCCCCTGCACGCATGGCTATGCCACGAAATGAGCCTGTGTCCCTCCGGACTCGACAAGGCGTTCCAGGCGCTCGGGGACGACGCCTGGGATCTACCGCTCCTCGAGCTTCTCGACGAAGCGCGAGCAGGGCTTGGTTGACATATCGTCAGATCGTCAGCCCGCCATCGATCTCGATAACCTTGCCAGTGAAATAGTCGCACTCCACGATGAACTTGATCCCCTGGTAGATTTCCTGTGGCGTGCCCAGTCGCCGGACGGGAACGCCTGACAGCAGCTTCTCCAGCATCTCCGGCCGCATGGCCTGCAAGATCGGCGTGTCCACGAACCCCGGCGCGATGGCCCCGGTGCGGATGCCGTAGCGTGCCAGTTCGGCGGCCCAGAGCTTCGTGTCTGCGACCAGGCCAGCCTTTGCTGCCGAGTAGTTGGACTGCCCCGGGTTGCCGTGCCGGGATATGGACGAAATCCCGATTATCACGCCCGGCCTGACACCGTTCTCGATCATCTGTGCGGCGACTTCTCGAGTGCACAGGAAGGGTCCGGTGAGGTCCACGTCGATGACGGCCTGCCAGAGGTCGAGCGGCAGCTTTTTGAGTGTCCCGGTCTTCTTGTCCACCTTGACCAGGAGGTGATCGCGGAAGATCCCGGCATTGTTGATGAGCCCGTTGATGTATCCCAGCTTGTCGGTGGCGTGCTGAACCATGGACACCACGTCGGATTCCACGGCGACATTGGCCCTGACCGTGCCCAGCGTTCCGCTCGCCCCGTCAGACGCTTCGGCCAAGTCTGCAAGGCCCGCGCCGTCGATGTCGCAGGCGATGACATCCGCGCCTTCCCGCGCCAGCTCGAGGGCGAAGTGGCGCCCCATGCCAGAGGCGGCACCTGTCACGATGACCTTCAAATCACTCACGTTCATGGTTTCCCTCCTGGTAGCCCGATGAGGACGCTCGCCGGCGGGGCAGCCAGGCTCCAACCGGCACGGCAGGCCGGCGGGCGGACCGGACCTGCAGGATCGGCTGGACTCTATCGACTCGCGTGCGAGAAGTCAATGACGCTGCGGCTCCCCTCTGCCGCGTTCGATGGGCCTGTGCCGGGCATGGGCCTGGGCGAGAGCGACGTAGTGCACTGCGGATCTGACAAGGGACTGTCTTTCTTCGGCCGACAGAGGCCGCCGGACTCGAGCCGGCGAGCCCATGGCCAGGCTTCCCGGCGGGACGATCGTGCCTCCGGTGACCAGGGAGCCGGCGCCAATGATGCAGTCGTCCCCGATCACAGCGCCGTCCAGGACGATGGCGCCCATCCCGACGAGGACGCGGTTTCCGACGGTGCAGCCATGCAGCGTTACGCGGTGGCCGAGGGTCACATCATCCCCGACGACCGTGGGATATGTGTCCGTCGAGACGTGGATCATGCAAAAGTCCTGGATGTTCGTGCGGCAGCCGATGCGGATGGTATTCACGTCCGCGCGGATGATCGCCTGGTACCAGACGCTGGAATCAGCGCCTATCTCCAGGTCGCCGATCAGCACGGCGGTCGGTGCGATGTACACGGATGGGTGGAGTTGCGGGCGATGTGACAGGAGCGGGAATGTGCAACACATGGGCTACATGATGTATTCGCCGCTGTCGGCCTTGGGCAGATGTGACAGGAGTTCGGCCCACCGGGCGCCGTCTGCGGCGGTTTGGCTATCCTCGCCATGCCCATTGTCTTTCTGTTTGTTTGCGACAACGCTTTCGGTCAGGAGCTTCTCTGACACCAGGATCGGACACTTCATCCGGAGAGCCACCGCGATGGCGTCCGAGGTGCGTGCGTCCACCCGCACCTGCCGGTCACCCTGACTCAGCAGGAGGCTGGCATGGTAGATGTCGTTTTTGCATTCGGTCACCTCCACGGCGAGCAAGTGGGCCTCCAGGGAGCGGATGACCGAGCACAAGAGGTCGTGGGTAAGGGGGCGCGGAGTACGTACCTGCTCCAGTTCCATGGCGATGGCGGAGGCTTCCACGAGGCCGATGGCGACAAGAAGCTCTTGGTCTTGCTCGGAATCGGTGAGAACGAGTACCGGCGCGCTGCTCATGGGATCGATACCCAGACCAGCCACTGTCATTTCGATGCTCATGACCACCTCGGAGCTGTCCTGGCCAGAGTCACCGCACAGACCCCTGGTACCTCCAACCACTCGGCGCCTCGAGACCCACCCAGGACACGGGTTGCAATCCACAAGATCACGTAGATCCATTCTAGCTGGAAATGGGCTCGCCACGCAACGAATTCACGCTCGAACCTATTATTCGGACCGGCAGGATCCGACCGGCCAGGTTTGGACTGCCCGCGAAGTTCACCGTGCGATTCTCCGGCGTTCGGCCTGCCACCTCCCTTTGGCTCTGCCGACTTGGACCGTCTACCAGGACCACAGTTCGCAATCCAACCTGCCTGCGGTTGTTCTCCTCGCTTATCGCCCGCTGAACCGCTTGCAGGCGGGCCAAGCGGCGCGTTCTCTCCGCCGGGGAAACGTTCTCCTTTTCCCGCGCCGCACGGGTGCCGGGGCGAGGGGAAAAGGCGAACGAGAAGGAGGCGTCGAATCGAACCTCCTCGAGAACCGACAGCGTTTCCTCGAAATCCCGCTCCGTTTCTCCGGGAAAACCGACAATGAAATCGGTCGTGATACCGATACCGGCGACCGCCGACCGCAGCGCGGCAACCCGCTCCAGGTAGGTTTCTCGAGTGTATCCCCTGCCCATCCGCGCGAGAATGCGCGAGGAGCCCGATTGGATCGGGAGATGAATATGCGGACACAGTTTGGGCAGCTCCGCGTAGGCCTGCACGAGTTCTGAAGACAGGTCACGCGGGTGCGACGTCGTGAACCGGATCCGCTCGATGCCGTCCACCTCCGTCACGCGATGTAGGAGTTCAGGAAAGGTCATCCCGAACCGTGCCTTGCGTCCATAAGCGTTGACGTTCTGACCCAGAAGCGTCACCTCCTTGACCCCTCGAGCCGCAAGGGCCTCGACTTCGGACACGATCTCCATGGGCGGCCGACTCACTTCGGCCCCACGTGTCTCGGGCACGATGCAATAGGCACAGCGGTTGTCACACCCTTTCTGGATCGTG
>JAJRTE010000110.1 GCA_024278455.1 Myxococcota bacterium | reverse complement strand
GGGCCGGAGCCGGCCACTCCCACGCCCGGGCCGGAGCCGGCCACTCCCACGCCCGGGCCGGAGCCGGCCACTCCCACGCCCGGGCCGGAGCCGGCCACTCCCACGCCCGGGCCGGAGCCGGCCACCGCGACGCCCGAGCCCCCAACACCGACGCCGGCCGTGGACGCGGATGGGGATGGATACGTGGCTGCCGTGGACTGTCGGGATGATGACAGTACGATCCACCCGGGGGCGGAGGAAACGTGCGATGGCGTGGATGAAGACTGTGACCTGGAGATCGACGAAGGGGTCACCGCCATCTTCTACGCGGACGGCGACGGAGACGGCTACGGCGTCGCCGGGGATACGCTCGAAGGGTGCGCGGCCCCGGCAGGCTACGCACTCGTCTCCGGAGACTGCGCCCCGAGCGACCCAGCAATCCACCCCGACGCCGTGGAAGTGTGCAACCGCCTCGACGATGACTGTGACGGAGAGGCCGATGAGGGAATCGAGACAACGGTCTACTTTGCCGACATCGACGGTGATGGCTACGGCGACCCTGCGTCCACCCTGGAGGATTGCTCGTTGCCGGCGGGGTTCGTCGAAAACGGGCTCGATTGCGACGATGTCGCCGCAACCGTCAACCCCGCCGCCTCGGAAGTCTGTAACGCGGTCGATGACGATTGCGACGGGTCCGTCGACGAGGATGTCGAGGTGGCATACTACCTGGACGCTGACGGGGATGGGTTTGGCGACCCGGCCGTCACCCAGGACGCCTGTGACGTGCCTGATGGGTATGTGGATGGGGCTGGCGACTGCGATGACGGGGACCCGGCCATCAATCCCGCTGCCTCGGAAATCTGCAACGGGCTGGACGATGATTGCGACGGCATCCTTCCCGACATGGAGGCTGACCTGGATGGGGACGGATTGACCGTGTGCGGCGACCAGGATTGCGACGACCAGGATGCCGGCGTGGGGCCGGACGGCGATAGCGACGCCGATGGTGTCGTGAACTGCTACGATACCGACGACGACAACGACGGCCTGACAGATCTCGAAGAGATTGACGGGCTCATTACCGGCTTCGTGACAGACCCGCTTGATCCGGATACCGACGGGGACGGGGTCAGTGACGCCGACGACGCCGCGCCTGTCCACGCCGCGTGCCATACCGAACTCCTCTTCTACGACGATTTTTCCGCCGACCCCGCGCCCGAATGGAACCTCGTCAAAGGGACCTGGACCTGGGATCCTGCCGAGGGGACCTACGAAAACATCGATGTGCAGTCTGGCAACGTCGTCTGGATCGGAGAACGAGACTGGGCAGACTACGTGATGGAAGTGCGGATGCGTCCGGACTACAACGGCGGTGATCCCGGCATCATGTTCCGGGTCACCGAGGTAAGTACCACGAACGATGGGGGCGCCCACTACTACTTCGGTCTCTATCCCTCGGGGGACGTCGTGAAGCTCGGTTTCATGAACGGCTCATGGAATACCTGGATTGCCGCGTCCGTGGTCATCGACCCGGGCGTTTTCTACACCGTCCGAGTGTGGTTGTCGGGCAGCGCGATCCAGGTGGAATTCGACGACGAACTACTCGTGGACACGACCGATGGGACCTACGACCATGGATCCATTGGACTGAGGACCTACAATTCTCCCGCGTCCTACGACTATGTACTCGTCTGCCGGTGACCTTGTCGCTCCGAGTTGCGTCGGCGAACGCTGGACAGTCCCGGCTGACCCCCCCGGCACGCGATCAGAGGGGCGGTATCCGGTGTCCTTTCGACCTCTTGGCGCGCAGATACCGGACGTTGTGGTGGCACACGCCGGCCACGTGCGGAACGAGCCTCGAAACGGACTGTCCGGCTCTCTCCAGGTGCGCCTGCTTGAGTGGGTTGTTGGACAGAAGCCGGATAGGACGGCCTCCCAACAGGAATTTCAACACGACTCCGGCGTCCGTGAAGTCTCTCGAGTCTTCGGGAAGGCCCAGGGTGACGTTGGCCTGGTACGTGTCCTGGCCGTCGTCTTGGAGCAAGTAGGTCACCGCCTTGGCCCACAATCCGATGCCCCGCCCTTCGTGCCCCGACATGTACACGACAGCCCCGCCCCCCTCTTCCATGATACGCTGGAACGCGGCGGCCAGTTGCGGTCCGCACTCGCAGCGCATGGAGCCGAACACGTCACCCGTCATGCAGCACGAATGGATGCGAACCAGCGGCTCGTCCTGCTCCAGAAACCCGGGGCACGCGAGCACAGAGTTGACGGACATCCGGCTTTGCAGAAGTTCCCTGAACGCCTCTTCGTGGCCGTTCGGCGCCGCTTCGGCTGCGGCAAGCACCCGACCGAGTTCCACGCGGCGGACGAATGGATACCAGTTCAAGACGACTTCCTCGTCCCCGATCATCCTGGGCAGGGGTATGGGGCCGAGTATCGAGATGAACGGGGCTTTCCCGGTCTCGGTCACCGGGCGCCCCCCCCTGTCGATGGTCACCAGCCGCCGGTCATGCTCGAGACGTTCCCGAATCTTCTTGTCTACGTAGCTGAACACGTTCTCCTCCCGCCCGCGATGGGCGATTCCTGCGTCAATGGCACTTCATAACCAGATCGATGCCGTTCGACAAGCGTTCTATTCGTGCCGGGCGGGCACTATCGGGCCGGCCGCGACGATCGCCAGCCGTTCGAGCAGCCGTCTCGAGAGAACACGGTCGGCTCGAGTCGCCCCGGGGTGTGTGGCCAGGGTGCGGGCCGCGTCTCTTGCGAGAGTCGCGTCTTCGGTGAACAGGGCGCAGATAGCGCGGTTTCGCAGGGCCTCCCGCTCGAGGAAGGCCCCTGGAAGCCCGGCGTCGAGTGCTTTGCCGTAGAAATCCACCGCCTTCGTCCACCGTTCCGCCATCTGGAATCGACGGGCGAGGAGGTAGGTCACAACCGGATGGGTCGGCGCGTCGCGCCATGCCTCGGCCAAGCGAAGAAGGTCGGCGCCAGCCCTGGGCTCCCGCGCCAGGTACGCGATCACGGATGAAAGGCGCGCCGGTTCGTTCGCGGCAATGCTCAGACAGGTCGCCCGCCTCACGTCACTCGTGGCTACGCCCACCGACGCGGCCGCCTCCCAATGCTGCTTCGCGCTTGCCAGGTCCCCCAGCCGGTACTCGGCCGCTGCCAGCATGACCTCTATCGGCACGCGCTGGAGCGCTCCAAGGTCTCCGGCATCGGCAAGGAGTAGCTCGGCCAGTTGGCGGGCCTCGAGGTTCGCGTCCGCGGCCAGCCAGGCGCGCAACGCCGCTCGCAGCAATCTTGGGTCCCCCCCGGCCATCTCGGCCGCCTGGTGATAGGTCTCTGCCGCGGCTCGAGGCCTCGATCGCACGAACAGGTCGTCGGCGCGAGCCTTCAGCCGGTCCTTCGCCCGCGCGCAGGGGGTGCCGAACAGGCCCCTCGAGGAAAACCGGTAGCGCGCGCGGGCCAGCGCCTCGTCACTGACCTCGACGGTGTCCAGGAACGCCTCCCACTCGTTCACCAGCGTCTCGATGCTCGAGCCGTAGGCGGCAGCGATTCGCCCCCAACGGTAGGCGGCCCAAAAGCGTTCGATGCCTCGAGTTTCGATCAGGTAGCGGACGAAGCTTCCGCACGCGGTGTAGGCGATCCCGCCGGGATGTTGCCAGAAGCCGGTGACGGACAGGACGGCCGCCACGTCGGGGAGCTTTCCGATACGTGCCATGGCCGCGGCCCATTCGTGTACCGTCAGGTCACCGGTGACCTCCTCCTGGGCCACGGCCAGCCCCTCGGTCAGGCCCGGAAGGGGCGATACCTCGATGAGCGGCATGCCTCGAGAGCCGCTCATTACGTGGGCGAGTTCGTGGACCAGGACCGGGTGCGGGTAGGTGTCGGCGTTGAGGTGCAACGACCGGCTGCGCGGAAAGGCCACGCTGGTCCGGCCCGCCCCCATCAGCCGCTTCTTCGCGCCCCGGGAAGGATAGATGTAGGCGTGTATCGGCTCTTCGACGTCGACGTCTAGGGTTGCCGACAGGTCGCTGTAAGCCGCCTCGAGGTCCGCGGCGACCCACTGGATCTGTCTTGCCGTCCGGCCCTCGGCCGGATAGTGGACCACGAAGTGGGCGGTGGCCGCCGTCCCATCCAGCTCCCGCTCGATGGCAGAGATACTCGAGGAGATTCCCGCGCGGTCCCCGAGTATGCCGAGAACGATCGCGGCAGGAAGCGAGATGGCGAGCGCCAGGCCCGACCCCACGACAGAGCGCGGTGCAGGAACGTACTTGCCCAGGTACAGGGCGATGTCCGTGCCGGAAACGACGGCCGCCACGATGAGGACCGTGTGCAACCGGGCCCACAGGTAGGCGGGCTCCACGGTGGCGACCGGATCGTAGACCGGGCCGGGGAAAAAACCGAACGTCGGGTTGTAGGCGAACGCAACCGGAACGAACAGGGCACGGACGGTCGGGTAGAGCAGGGTCGCCAGCACCACGCCGGCAGCCAGCACTGCGGCTCGCCCTGTGCCTCGAGCCAGCAAGGTGGCGGCGAGGCCCACCGAGAGACCGAAGGCCATGGAAAACACTGGTCCCAGGAGGAAGTAGACCATGCCCCAGAAGAAGCCGCACCAGGGAAAGAAGATGCGGGTCGTTGCCGCGAGCACGAGTATGGCGGCCAACGCGGCCAGCCCTTCGAGGAGCAGGCGTGCATACACGGTTCCCGGACCCGTGCGGCCGACGGTCGCGCGCACGTCGTTCCGTTCGCGCCGCGGCTTCCTCGGCCTGGTCGCTCCGAAGACGGCTCCGCCGACGGCCGCTGCCGGTGCCAGGACCAGGTTGACATCGAAATCGAAAAGACGGGTGAGCGGGTTGGCGAGACAGGCCACGTAGACGGTGGCGAGGAACACGGCGAGCCATGTCGGCCCGGTGCGGCGTCTCGGTTCGACGGGTTCGACCTGCGCTCCCGGTGTGCCGGCCATTCCATCCTCTCCGGCCAGGCCAGTCAGGGCTCAGGCGTGGCCATCCCGAGTGGGACACCTGGCGTCGGCGTGACGACGACCACCTCGTCAGACACCGGGACATCGATGGCATCGAGACGGGGGCGCATGTCCGCCATCAATGCCTCGAACGCTTCCCGGTAGGTGCCAGGAAGCGTCTTCGCCGGCTCCGAGTACATCTTGAGACTGGACGGGTTGATGTACCGTCCATTTCTTTGCACGCGGAAGTCCAGGTGCGGGCCGGTCGAGCGGCCGGTCGAGCCGACATTGCCGATGGTCGTACCCTGTTGGACCCACTGGCCCCGCTTGACCCGGATGCGGGAGAGGTGAAGATACATGGTCACGATGCCTGCGCTGTGCCTGAGCTTGATCATTTTCCCCGCTGCGCCCGCACGCCCCGCCGAGATGACCCGTCCATCCGCCACCGCACGGACCGGCGTCCCGATGGGCGCGCCGTAGTCCACACCGTGGTGCATCATCGTGCGTCCGAGGACCGGGTGCCTCCGGTACCCGTAGCGGCTCGTGACACGCATGGTGTCGAGCGGAGCACGGAGAAACGTCCGCCGGAGTTGCTGGCCGTTGACGTCGTAGAAGCCGTCGAAGGCGTCGTCGTCGGCGTCGAACCAGTACCCCTCGTGCCTGCCGGTCTTCTTGCCATCGTAGGCCCCTGCCAGCAGCCTCCCGTAATGGCTCACCCGTCCGTCCGGCAAGTAGTGGGTCTCATAGATCAGCCGGAACGTGTCCCCCTCGCGCGGATCGGTCGAAAAATCGATGTCCCAGGCGAACAGGGAACTCACCAGCGTGGCCAGCGTGTCGTTGCCTCCGCGCTCGAGGATCGCCGCGTAGACCGATGTCTCCACGGACGCACCCATGGTTTCCACCTCGAGCGTCGTCGGAATCTCGATACGGCGGGCCACCAGGCCGCCGGTCTGCCTCTCCACGACGTAGGTCACCAGATCGCTCACCTGGTACGCGAACCTCGAAACGGCCCCGTCGTCCTTGACCTGCGCCACGAACGTCTGCCCCGGCCGGAGCCCGGTAAATGGAAAATCGACCATCGCGAGCGCCCTTGCCACGTCGTTGGCTTGCTCCCGCGTAATCGCCACACGCTCAAGCGCGGACACGAGGTTGTCACCATTGCGCAACCGCCCCTCGATCCGTACTCCCGGAAAGGGCGTCGGGGTCGGCTACGGGGTCGGCGGCGGCGCAACCGTCGATTCCACGGACGGTTCCGGTGCTTCGCAGGAGCCGCAGCCGGCCGCCAGGAACATCATGCCCAACGCCGCAACCGCTCCCCATCGCCGGGCCGCCCGCACCGGTCTGGGCGGCTCCCCTCTCTTCTCGCTCATGACGATACCCGAAGACAAGGTTCCATGCTCACGCTTTCAGCGCCTACGGGCAGAGGACGGCAGAAGAGAACAACAAGCAGAATCTCGAGGGAAGCGTGCTGCACGTTCATGCCTTCGGCCGGTGATCCCGTGTCACGCGCCCGTGCCGACAGTGCCCCGAACGCGCCAGAAGTCGATACTCGTATACACCAGGGCCCCTGGCTTGGCAACGGCATTTCGGCTCCATCGCCTGGTGCTGTTGCGGTGCGCGCGACAAAACGGCCAAGGACAACGGACTGGACGAGCGGGGGAGAAGTCAGGGCGGGGATACGGCAACAGGAGGAGGACGACACGGCGCAGCCGGCACCTCAGAACGGTTCCACCGTGCACCGGCCCATCTCGCACACCGGCCTGACCGCCGGGCAACTCTCCGGCTCATCATACCAGCACATCGTGGAAAAGTCCTCGCAGTACACCTTCTCCGCCTCTTCGATAGTCATGTTGATCCAGCTTATGTCCCGCATGTTGATCGCCACAGGGCAGGCGCCGTAGCAACTGTTCGAAGGGTCGTACATGACACATTCCGCATCGTTCATGCACCCTTCCCCGGCAAGCAGCACGTCCCGCACCGTGGATTGCATCGCCTCGAGCGTGTCGTAGCACTGCTCCATGCTCTCCAGATCTTCACACCCCCCGATACCAAAGGCAGCCGCGACAATGATGACGATGGCAAAGCGAGCAGACGACATGGTGTACCTCCTGGTTGGAACCTGTTCGTGAACGACCGGCAATGTCGTGTGTCATGATGCCTGTTCTGTATTCAGGTTTGCCGATGACCGGCAGAAGAGCAAATGTCTTTAGCTGTTTTTCATAAAAAAATACGCCGGTAAGAAAATACATGTCGCGAACCTCCTGGTAGGATGGTCCATCGACGCTGGAGGCGGGCGGCATGCCCGGCGAACGGGGCGTTAGTGCTTGCTGCCTTCGGGCTTCGGTAGTAGGGTAGGAGGGGTCGGTGGCTGCCACGGGTCGCCGTGCATTTCGCTGGCGGCATCCGGTGGTGGGCCGATTGTGGCTGGTGGAGGCGAGGCGAACGAGGAGGAGCGATGTTTGCGTTCGAGCGATATCTACCGCTGTTGGATCCCGAGAAGTTCTCGGACGTGGCGTTCTACGAGGAACTCGAGAAGATTGGCTACCGGCAGGTGCTTCTCGGTGGGACGGGTGCGTCGGACCTGGCAGGGTTGGCGCGGGAAGTGAAGTCCCGGACGGACCTGACCGTCGTGCTCTATCCGGCCGGCCCGGACAGCGTGACGGATGCTGCCGACGTGGTTATCTTGCCGGACGTGATGAACTCCAATTCCCATTTCGCGCGGCCGTTCGGCTCCGGGTCCATCGCGACGGCGTTGAACATCGCCACGAAGGGGATCGACTACGTTCCTGTCGCCTACTTCATCATGGGCAACTCGACGGCACGATGGTATTTCGACGCGTTTCTCATCCGGCAGCCGAAGCTCATCTATGCCTATGCCAACTACGCGAGAATGCTGAATTATCCCTACCTGGCCCTGGACTACGAGGATCCGGACCTGGACATCAGCGAGCAGGTCATTCGCATGTTGAAACGCCTCGAGGGGATGAAGCTCGTGGTGTCGGACGAGTTCACGCCGTTCAGCGCGGTTCGTGCAGCGGAGTTGGGGACGGACGTGGTGATCACGCCGAGCGACATCTACGAGGAGGCTCGCGATCCCCTGGCGTTGGCGGCGGATTTCCACCGGAAGTTGTTGAGGGACGCATGAGCGAGGGGTTTGGGGGCGGCCCTGAAGCGGGCGAAGCGGTTGCGGAGGTTCGGGCTGATGTCGTGGCGGTGCCGCGACCCTCTTACCTTGCCTGGACCTTTTGGGTGGCCATATCCATCGGCGCGAGCGCCGCGGCCGTCGGTGCGTACTACATCACGCTGACCACGACCATTGCCCATGAAAAGTTGGGACCTTTCCTGGGTGTCCTTGCGGGGTGCGTGCTGGTATCGATCGGGGTGATGTACTCGGTGCACCGGCGTCTCACACAACCCGTTCTCGACTGGCTTCGGCGTCCGAGTGACGACGTGCCGAGCGAAGCGTGGATACGGTCTCTTAACTACTCCCTGCTGATGGCGGCATCGGTGGGACTGGCCGCCTTCGGCGTGACAGCGGGCGCTGCGTTGTTCGGGATGTGGCAGAGCGGCCTGCGGTTCGCCCTGCAGGTGCTGATTGGCGGTCTGCTCGCAGCGCTCCTCGATGCGACATTCGCGTACCTGTACATGGACTACGCCATGCGTCGCGTATCTCGGGCCATGTCTTCCCGGCAACCACTGCTCCCGGTCCGTGGCGAGGGCATCGTGGCCCTGGGGCTTGGCGGCCAGATGGGACTGGTCATCGTGAACGCGTCGGTCGTCGGTGCCGTGGTTTCCGGGACGCTCGCCCACCGGGGCGCGACGCTGATGTTGCAGGAAGGCGGGGACCTGGGGTGGCTGGCGATTCGGATCGTGCTCGTGACCCTGGTCGGGTTGGGGGTGACCCTCGGAGGGTGCCTGCTGGTGGCCCGGCATGCGACCGGACCGATATCCGACATGGCCGAGTTGCTCAAGACGCTCGACCCGGAGACCTACCACCGGCGCTATCCCGTTGCCGGCACCAACGAAGTCGCCAGGCTCGGCGTGACAGTGAACGAGATGCTCGCGGGGCTCGAGGAGCGGGAACTCATCAAGGACGCCTTCGGCCGGTACCTGGCGCGCCAGGTCTCCGACATCATCTTGCAGGGGCGGCTCGAGCTGGGCGGCGAACTGTTGACCGTGACCATCCTGATGTCGGACATCCGCGGTTTCACACCCTTGTCCGAGTCATTGCCGCCGCAGGAGGTGGTCCGGCTGCTCAATCGGTACTTTACCTCCATGGTGGAGGTGATCATGGAGAACGGCGGGGTGGTGGACAAGTTCATCGGGGACGCCATCATGGTGATCTTCGGTGCTCCGGTGAAGCGGACGCCGGAGGAGTCGGCCATGCGGGCGGTCCGTTCCGCCATCGGCATGCGGGAGCGCCTGCGCGAGTTGAACGAGTCGTTCGAGGCCGAGGGGTTGCCGGCGATTCGCGTCGGGATCGGCGTTCATACCGGGGAGGCCATCGTCGGCAACGTGGGGTCGTCCCAGCGGATGGACTACACCTGTATCGGCGACTCCGTGAACACGACGGCCAGGATCGAATCTGCCTGCAAGACGGTCGGGGCGGATGTCCTCGTGTCTGGCGTGGTGCGGACGCTTCTCGGGAACCGGATCGAGGTTGGGCCGTCGTCCAGGGTGCACCTGAAAGGCAAGAGCGAACCCATGGACGTGTTTCCCGTGGAAGCGGTGCTGGATGACAGCGGCTTGATTACGACGGCGAGCGCGCGTTCCCGTTCCGATTGACAGGTCCCGGTGGCCGGGGTCAGCGCCGATCGAGGCGGGCCATGAACGCTTCGGGCGTCTGGCCGGTCAGATGCTTCTCGATGGCCTCGTTCATGTCCACACCGGCCCTGTTCGCCAGCGCTGCAAGCACGAACATCACGTCGGCAAGCTCCTTGCCCACATCCCCGTTGTGCAACACCGCTTCGCCCAACTGGCCGGCCTGGGTGAGCAGCCTCGCCACGCCATACTCCGTGGGCAAGCCGTCGATCGCCGAACCGAAACCCTCTTTCACCCAACGTTGTACCTTTTCGATGTCCATATCGCCACTCCCTTTCGACAATGTTGTTCTGTCACGTTCCGCTCGCTTCCGCTCCTGGACCCGGCAGGCACCGAAATCGAGCGATACGTACCGCAGCCGGGGCTACCTGTCAACCCCAATCCGCGTCTGGCTCGTGATGGCGTTGGACGGGCGCCACGCCGTTCGAGGTGGTGCCAGCGCCATGCCTACTCGGGATTCCGGCAGAAGAATTCGACTTGCATCCCGTCCAGGACCGCCATGATGTCTCCGGACGTATCTGTCCGGCACACCGTCGCCCCTGCGGCCTGGTAGGCGTCGATGTTGCCCTGGGACGGATGGTTGTAGTCGTTTCCTTCGCCCACCGATATCACGGCATAGTCCGGCGACACCGTGGCGATGAATTCGGTGTCATAGTTCGGCGAACCATGGTGGGGAACCTTGATGACATCGGCATGGAGAGCGTCGCCATAGTCGTTGACCAGGTCGTGCTGCTCCTCGTCCTCCACGTCGCCGGTGGTCAGCAGCCGGACGGCGCCGTAGGTGAACATGATGACCAGGGAGTCGTTGTTCTGTCCCGGGTACCCTTCGTTGCTATTGAGCACCTCGAGGTGTACGTCCCCCAGCCACGTTTCGTCGCCTTGCTCAGGGTAGGATACCGGTACGCCACGGGCTTCTCGAGCCGTGACGAAATCCTCGTAGGCGTTAGTCGTCAACGTCTCTCCGTTCTCCCAGACCTCGGCGACATCGACCTGCTCGATGACCTCGTCGAGCCCACCGACGTGATCGGCATGCGGGTGCGTCATCACCATGAGGTCGAGGGATGTGATGCCCCGTTTTTCCATCACCTGGAGCACGTCCCAGTTGCCGTGCCCGTCGTCGCCCCCGTCGATCAGCACCGCGTACCCGCCGGGCAGCTCGAGGAGGGCCGAATCCCCCTGCCATACGTCGATGAACGTGACGACGAACAGGTCCGGTCCCGACGGATCCGCGGGGAGGTCCCGGGGTGGATCGATGTCGAACGCGGACCGTGGCTCGAGCTTGAAGTTGCTCCAGGTGTAGTGCAGCACGCCTGCGATCTCGTCGATGGGATCCCCGGCCTCCGGCATGAAGCGCTCGTAGAAGTCGAAGTACATGTCATCCACGCGCAGGCCGCCGGTGACAGTGAATTCTCCATAGTCTTCCGGGCTGTCGGGGTTGGGGTCGACGCAGTCCACGTTCGTGACACGCACCAGCACACCCTCGTAGGACTCTGCGCTGGCGCCCCCGGTCGCGATGGCATCCGGTGCGACCAGGATGGGTTCCGGCGGTTCCACCGTGCCCACCAGCGTCACGTCGCCGCCGCTGTCCACGAATATCGTCGATGTGCCGTAGGATTCGTTGTAGGTGCCGTCGAGGGTCACCAGGTCGCCGATGGCCAGCGCCAGGTCGTCCGGGTCGGCGATGCTGACGAAAACGCCCGACCATGGACCGCCCTCGAGTTCCTGGACGAACATGTCGCCCCACGGCGTGGGGGGCGCGGTGACGACCACGTGGGCGAGGTGGACCCGCGTGCCGGTGGGCACCATGCCCTGCTGGATGTCGTGGATGGCGTCGGAGGGTGGAACGGGCGTCGGCGACGATGGAGGCGGCGACGGGGTGACCGGCGGTGTGTCCATCTCTGCCGGGGTCGGTGTCGAGGTGACACCAGGGGCCGGGGTCGTCCCTGGTGTCGTCGTGTCGTCGTCTCCGGTGCAGGTGTCGAATCCCAGGAGTGCGAAACAGCTTGCGAGCAAGGCGACGTCCGTGTAACGCATCGTTAGGTCTCCGTGCGCACGCCCGCGCCGGGAGAGACCGTCCCGCACGCCGCCGCACGTCTCTCGAATGGCCGGTGGCTACACTGTTCATAGCGCCTGGGCGGCTTGCTGTCAAATGTGCGTATCGCTGCCGCGTCCCCGCATCGACCGGCGTGTCCCCCTTGACGCGATGGTGGGGCGAAGACCAGAATGGACGCCGGGGCACCGCCCGGGAGGAGACGAACGTGCGGAAATGGAGCGGCAGGCAGGTGGGAACGGCGGTCATGGCCGTCGTGTCGCTCGTGGTCTCTGGCGAGATGGTCGCCCGTTGGGGCCTGGGCCTCGGCGACCCGCCCCTCCTGGTGGTCGACCCCACGATCGAATACCGCTTCCGGCCGTCGTCGACCTGGCACCGGTTTGGCAGGGTCGTCTCCTACAACGCCTTTTCCATGCGCAGCGAGCCATTTCCGGAACACAAGGCGACCCCGGACGAATTCCGGGTGATGGTCGTCGGGGACAGCGTGGTGAACGGTGGCGCCCTGACCGATCAGTCCGAGTTGGCCACCACGCTGCTCGAAGGCTTGCTCGAGGTTGCGCTGGAGCGGCCGGTGGTCGTGGGCAACATCTCCGCGGGAAGCTGGGGGCCGCCGAATCAACTGGCCTACCTCGAGCGGTTCGGCCTTTTTGACGCCGACGTGGTGGTGTTCGTGGTGTCCAGCCACGACTACGCCGACGTTCCCACTTTCGAACTGGCGGGGAAGCACCGGAATTTCCCCACCAGGAAGCCCTGGACCGCGCTCGGCGAACTCCTCTACCGCTACGTGCCGAGATACCTCGAGGCCGGATGGCGATGGGTCCGCGGGACGTTAGGGTACCCGGTTTCGTTGCCTGTCTATCCAGAATCGGCGATACGCCAAGCCTTGGACGCCTTCGACCAGTGCCTCGTGTTGGCCCGGTCGGCGGGCGCCCGGGTCATCGTGGCTCAGCATCTCGACGTGCGGGAGTTCAGTGGCGCGTTCATGCCCGGCCACGCCCGGTTGGCCGAGGTGGCTCGAGCCCGCGGCGCGCTGATCGTGCAGCTTGGACCGGCTTTCGTCGCAGCGTGGAAAGCCGGGCTTGACCCCTACCGGGACAACATCCATCTGACCGCCGAGGGGCAGCGTCTCCTCGCCGGCCAGCTCGAGGCTGCCATCCTGTCCCTCGAGAGCCCCTCTGCAGGAGACCGGGGCCGGAATCCTGGCGAAGGGAGGAGGGGGGGGCTGTGAGGTGGTCGGGGGAGCGGTGCCCCCGCGGCCGGTGAGGGGCATGGTGAACCTGGCGTGCCGCCAGTGGTCCCGAACTCGACTCGGCGGCAACGAAGCACCTGCCGTTTGCCGGTACCGCCGCATGTCTATCGCGCCGGGGTGTCCCGTGTGCGCTGTTCCGGCCCTTTCTTGTACCCGGGCGGTAATTGTCCCGTACTACGGTACGAGTGCGGGAGGGTGGTCGGTGTTTGTCCTTGACCGTCGCGGGCATTCGGGGTACCACTTGCCTCGAGCGATTCCTCGGTACCATGATAAACTGCCAACGAGTCGGAGGCCACGTCATAGAAGTGGAGGTGTGGAGTGAAGCTGGTCGAGTGTGTGCCGAATTTCAGCGAGGGGCGGGATCGTCGAGTCATCGATACCTTGGTAGCTGCCGTGTCCGGCGTGGCCGGTGCTCGAGTCCTCGACGTGGACCCGGGCGCGGATACGAACCGGACCGTGTTGACCTTCGTCGCTCCACCGGAGGTCGCTGTCGAGGCAGCGTTTCAGCTCATCCGGAAGGCCGGGGACCTGATTGACATGCGGCGGCATCACGGCGCTCATCCGCGGCACGGGGCGGTGGACGTGTGTCCATTCGTGCCGGTCAGCGGTGTGACCATGGATACCTGTGTCGATTTGGCCCGAACCCTGGGTCGCCGGGTAGGGGAGGAGCTGCGGATCCCGGTCTACCTATACGAGCATGCGGCCTCGAGTCCGGAGCGGCGCAACCTGGCCCGGGTGCGCAAGGGGGAGTACGAGGCGTTGCCGCAGAAACTGGTCGATCCCGATTGGAAGCCCGATTTCGGGCCGGCGGAGTGGAACGACCGGGTGGCCAGGACCGGCGTGGTAACCATTGGCGCCCGGGAATTCCTCATCGCCTACAACGTCAACCTGAACACGCGTGACAAGCGGTTCGCGACCGACATCGCGTTCGAGCTTCGTGAGAAGGGGCGGAGCAAGCGGACCGGCGACATCTCGCCGGACTACTTCCGCGGCGAGATCGTGCGTTACTACCCGAGCAAGGGGATCTTTCCGTGCGGCCCGTGCGATTTCATCGCCGATTCCTTCGATGCCCTCGCCCGGCACTATGACCAGGAACACCAGATGGATTTCCGCGAATTCCTCCGGGACCAGGGGCAGGACGCCGCGAACCTCGAGGGCCGTCCGGTAAAAAAGCCTGGCCGGTTCAAGCACTGCAAGGCGACCGGGTGGGTGATCGAGGACTATGGCTGTGCGCAGATAACGGTCAACCTGACCAACTATCATGTCACGCCGCCGCATGTCTTCCTCGAGGCCTGCCGGGAGCTGGCCGCGAGGCGCGGGCTGGTCGTCACCGGTTCGGAAATCGTCGGCCTGGTGCCCTTCGACGCGCTGCTCGAGGCCGGAACGTACTACCAGGCGCGGTACCACGGCCCCACCGGGCTGCCGTGGCAGGACCTGGTCCGCCTCGCCATTCGGTCGATGAAGCTCGATGACGTCGCCCCGTTCGACCTGGAAAAGAAGGTGCTCGGCCTGCCCGAGCGTCCCGATGAGTGCCTCATGGCGCTCCCGGCTCGAGATTTCGTGGACGAGGTTTCGCGCGAATCGCCTGCCCCTGGAGGCGGCAGCATCGCCGCGCTCGCCGGTGCTCTCGGGGCAGCACTCGCGTCGATGGTGGCCAATCTGACCGTGGGCAAGGAGGGTTACGAGGGGGTGTGGAAGGACCTCGACCGCCTGGCCGCCCGTGCCCAGCGCGTGAAGGACCGTCTCGTCAGATCCGTGGATACGGACACCGACGCCTTCAACGCGGTGCTCGAAGCCATGCGCATGCCTCAAGGGACGGCTGCCGAGCGCGAGGCCAGGCACGAGGCCATCCAGCAGGGCTACAAGGAGGCTTCCCAGGTGCCCCTCGAGACCGCTCGAGCCTGTTTCGAGGCTCTCGAGCTGGCCGGGGAAGTAGCGCGCAAGGGAAATGCTGCCTCGGTGACCGACGCTGGAGTCGGGGCGCTCATGGCCGCCGCCGGGGTCGAGTCCGCCGTCTACAACGTGAAGATCAACTTGCCTTCTATCGAGGACGAGGCGTTTCGCGACTCCCTCTCCGCCACGCTCGACGGCCTCGTTGCCGACGCCCACCGCCTTCGCGACGACGTGCGCGTGTATGTGCTCGAGAAGCTAGGGTAGGCCGCATGCCTTCTTGGGAGGGGCGGCATGGATAGATGTCGCAGGTAGTATCGACTCATGGCTACAGCCTCAAGTCGGCTCGCACATCCCTGGAATAGGCCTTGTCGAGTGCCGTGATGGCTCGATCCGTGTCCTCGTCGCGGCGATCCGGGGGTTGCACCAGGATCACCGCGTAGAAGTCGCCTTTTGCCTTGCCTTTTCTGCCTGCTCCGCGCCCGCGGAGGCGCAGGCGTGTTCCGGACCTGGTGTTGGGAGGCACGGTCACGGAGACCGTGCCGTCTGGCGTGGGAACCTGGATCTTCGCCCCGTGGTATGCCTCGCCGATGGTCACCGGGACGGCGAGTTCCAGGTCGTTTCCGGCCCGGCGAAGCAGGGGGTGAGGTTTGACCCTGACCTCCATGACCAGGTCACCTGGGGGGCCGCCCCCTGGTCCTGGCATGCCCTGGCCGGGAACGCGGATCTTGCCCCCGTCCTCCACGCCCGCTGGTATCCGGACGGTCACCGTCCGTGGTGGGGTACCCCGTCCGCCGGACAGCGTGAAGGTTTTCTCTGTGCCCCGGATGGCCTCGAGAAGGTCGATTTCGATGGTAGTCCGGGCCGTGGCTCCCTTTCGCCGTCCTCCGCCGCTCGATGTGAAGGGATCTGCATGACCGAACGGGTCGGCGCCGGAGAACGGCCGGCTGCTCGGGCCGCGCTTGCCGAACATGCCGCCGAGCAGGTCCTCCAGGTTGATGGGGTCCGGGCCGGAGCCGCTGGTCCGGAAGTGGGTGAAGATGTCTCCCATGTCGCCGAAGCCCCCGCGCATCTGCTCGAACCCTCCGCCGGTGGCCCGGGAACCCCTGGCCCACTCCCGGTAGGCTCGAGCCTGTTCCGGATCGAATCCCTGGCGGAGCGCATCCTCGCCGAACTCGTCGTACAGCTTCCGTTGCTCCGGGTCGCTCAGCACGTCGTGTGCGGCGGAAATCTCCTTGAACCTCTGTTCCGCCCTGGTATCGCCCGGATTGATGTCCGGGTGGTATTTCCGGGCCAAGCGGCGGTAGGCCTTCTTGATATCCTCCTGGCTGGCCGTCTTGGCGACCCCGAGGATAGCGTACAGGTCACGCTTCGATGCCATGAAACCTCCGTTGGGCTCTATCGTTCGCAACGGCGCAGCTCGTCATTCCCGATTTGTCCGGGCCCAGGCGTTGCAGAAAACCGCTCCGTCGTGGTGGATATCGCTGCACCGGGCGCCCCCCGGTGCAACTGGAGGAGAATACCACCGGTTCGACCCAGCCGGCGAGCCGCAAGCGGCACCATCGCTCGACATCGGTTGGATTCCTTGTAGTAATATAGGCAGGCAGAAGCGGCCGGCAACGTGTCCGGCGTTCGGGAGTGCGCGTTCATGACCTGTCGTGCCCTAATCCTTTTCTCGGCATGGCTGCTGGCGACGACCGGCGCGTGTCGCCCCCGGCCAGCGGCCATGGTCCCGCCCGACATCGTGACGGTGACGATTCTCGCCACTTCCGACGTCCACGGCTGGATGCGACCGCGAGTCGACGCGAGAACCGGAACCTGGGAGGGCGGTCTCGAGCCGATCGTCGCCCTGTGGCAAGACATGGAAGGCGTGGACGTGGAGGCCCGGCAGCGTGGGGAGAGAGGCAACGTCCTGATTCTCGACTCCGGCGACATGTGGACCGGTCCGCCCACCGCCACGTTGACTCGAGGCCGGCCGATAGTCGATATCTACGGGGCCGTTGGCTACGATGCTGCCGTCATCGGCAACCACGAGTTCGATTTCGGCGTCGAGAACCTGCGGGAGCAAGCGCGTCGTGCGCGATTTCCCTTCCTGGGCGCCAACATGTCGTCCCCGGACAGCAGTGTCGACCTGGGTTTCCGCCGGTCCAGCCTGGTGGTGGACATGCGGGGGATTCGTGTCGGCATCATCGGGCTCGCCTTTCGCGACACCCCCGTGGTCACGTTTCGCCCCAACGTGGCCGGGCTCGCCTTCGGTGACTACGAGCCTGCCTTGCGGCTCGAGGCGCGTCGCCTTCTCGAGGAGGAAGACGCGCAGGTGCTCATCGTGTTGGTGCACGACGGCATCGAGGCATTGCGCACTCTCGCTCGAGCGACCGCGGATCTTCCCATTCGGGTGTTCCTCGGCGGCCACACGCATGTCGCCGCGTTGGAGGTCCTCGAGCGGGATCCGGCGACGCCGGCCGACGACGTGATCTTGTCGGTGCCTCGCAGCAAGGGGCGGTGCTACAGTCGCCTGGCGCTGCGGTTCCGGGGGGCGGAGCTGGTCGGGCACGCGGAGGCACAGGTGGCGGTGGGGGGCAACCTGGCCGACGGTCCGTATCCCTCGTCGGCGCTGGTAGCGGCCATCGCCGGCAAGGCCGAAGCAGAGGTCGGGCCGACCTTGAACGAGGTCGTCGGTGTCGCACGAGAATCCATCGAGGTGGGGGACCGGGCATTCAGCCCCCTCGGCGTGCTGGTGGCGGAGAGTTGGCTGGCGGGTGTTCCGGGTGCCCGGTTGGCGATCACCAACATCGGCGGGATCCGGCAGCCCATCGATGCGGGGGAGGTGACTGTCGGTGACATCCTGGGCGTCTTGCCCTTCACCAACCACCTGGTGCTCGTGCGTCTTACCGGCGCACAGATCAAAGAGGTCCTCGCCAATCCCCTCCTCGTCCTCGGAGGAGGCGCGATGGACTCGAGGGCGGAGAACGGGGCTCGAGTCGTCGATGCCATCACGCTTCCCGGCGGCACGCGGGTCGAGGACGGGATGACCTACGGCGTCGTGACCACGGATTTTCTGTACACCGGAGGAGACGGGGCCGTCTTCGCCCGGATGGACCCCAACCCCCGCTGGCTTGCTGTGGGGTGGCGGGAGCCGGTCCTGGCATTGTTCCGCTCGCGCGGGCGGGAGGGGGTGGCGCCCCCTGTATCGCCACGTGCAGGCGATGGGTCGTGGTAACCGCTCTCGAGGGGCACCTGGAGCAGGGGGCGTTCGCCCGGGGGATGGGCAGCGGATCCTTTGTGGTTGCCTCCGCAGCGTGCTCGTGGAATCCTGTGGAAAAGTGGACGGGAGGACGCGCCTCTTCGAAGTTCGCCTCTTCACGTTTCGCCGAGATGCCAGTAGCCTGGACCGCGGGTCCCGCGACCGAAGCCACAGGGAGAGGAACGCCATGAAACACGTGACCATGCTGGGAATCGCCGTGCTCGTCGCCGGCGCCCCGACGGAGACCTGCCCCCCGACCCCCGACTCGAGCCCGGAATGGTCCGAGGAACTCCCGGACGTGGGCCTGGTCCAGGGACAGGTCTACAGCGAGTTGGACCTGGACGACTTCGTTACCGACGGCGACAACGACACTTCGGAGTTGGTTTTCCTGATCGAGGGGGGCGGCAACGGCGTGGCCGCTGCCATCGACGGTACCTCCCACGTGCTCACGTTGACGGCCCAGCGGGATGCAGCCGGTCCCTACGTCTTCATGGTGGAGGTCGTGGACCCGGAAGGCAACAGCGCCGATACGCAACTCGACGTGTTCGTCCACGAGCGCCGGAGGTGCGAGACGGTCTTCACATACGACGCCAGGGAGTACGGGCCGGTGGCGAGCATCTCCGTGGCCGGGCAGTTCAACGCATGGTCCCCCACCGCCACACCGCTGACCAACGACGGCACCGGCGTCTACACCGCCACCTTGAACCTGGACCCGGGCTACTACCAATACAAGTTCGTCAGGAACGGGAGCGAGTGGATCCAGGATCCGGCCAATCCGCTCACCGCATGGGACGGGGGCTTCGAGAACTCGGAGGTCCACGTCCCCGACTGCACCCTCCCGCTGCTGAGCCTCGAGACACGGGACACCGGGGCGGGATCGTTCTCGGTGCGGATTCGCTACACGGACGGGGCCGCGGGCGGATTCATCGATCAGGACAGCCTGTGGGTCCAGTTCTTCTCGGGCGCACCCGTGCCGAGCGGCGCGGTGTCCTACGATGCCTACGCCCACGAAATCGATGTCACGGTCGATGCGATCGCCCCGGGCAAGCACTCCATCTGGGTGGATGTCTCCGACGACCAGGGCCGGGCCGCCGAGACGCTCTACGTGCCGCTCTGGGTCGGTTCCACGACTTGGGACTGGCGCGACGCCAACCTCTATTTCGCGTTCACCGACCGGTTCGACAACGGGGACACCGCCAATGACATCAACGTCGGCGGCGTCCCATACCAGTCGAACTACCAGGGAGGAGACCTCGAGGGGATTCGAGACAAGATCGACTCCGGCTACTTCGACAATCTGGGTATCAACGCGATCTGGATCTCCCCACAGCTCGACAACACCAACAGCGCGGAGTACGGGGTAGATGGCCGGTTGTACAGCGGCTATCACGGCTACTGGCCCGCAAGCCCATCCGCCGTCGAGCCCGCTTTCGGGGACCGCCAGGCCTTGAAAGACCTGATCGCCGCCGCACACGAACACGGGATTCGCGTGATGTTCGACCTGGTGGCCAACCACGTCCACAACCAGCACCCCTACTACTCGCAAGAGAACATCTCGGCCGGGTGGTTCAACCCCTTTTCCCTGTGCACCGAGGACGACGGGTGGAACCAGAACCCCATCGGGTGCTGGTTCGCTCCCTACCTCCCCGACATCGACTACCAGAACCCCGACGCCCTGCACACCATGGTCGGCGACGCGCTGGGCTACATCGAGGAGTTCGACATCGATGGCTACCGGGTCGACGCCGTGAAGCACATGGAGAACTGTTACCTGTATCACCTGTCCACCGGCATTTCAGACCGGGTGGAGCACGGCAGCACGGCCGCGAAGGACAAGTTCTACCTGGTGGGGGAGACCTTCGTCGGCACCTGGGATTGGAACTGCGATGGCAGCGCATCCTGTCCCCAGGCCCTGGTCAACAGCTTCATCGGCGACCGGATGCTGGACGGACAGTTCGACTTTCCCCTCTACTGGCAGATCGTCATGGCATTCGCCCGCAACGAGGTCTCGTTGGCCGACCTCGCCTACCTGCTGGACCAGGACGAGGCCTACTACGGGACCAGCGCCATCATGTCCCTGTTTCTCGGCAACCACGATGTCGTGCGTTTCATTTCCCAGGCCAATGGAGACATTCCCGACCTCTGGGGAGCCGATGCCAAGGAGCAGGGCTGGACGAACCCGCCGTCCGCTCCAACGAGCGAAGTGCCCTATCGCAAGCTGCAAATGGCCTTCACGTTCCTGGCGACCATCCGGGGCGTTCCGCTGGTGTACTATGGCGACGAGATCGGCATGCCCGGGGCGGGCGATCCGGACAACCGGCGGATGATGGTCTTTGACGACCTGTCGTCGTGGCAGCAGGAGACGCTGGCCCATGTCCAGGCGGTAATGCGTCTCCGGCAGGACCACGCCAGCCTGCGTACCGGGCAGCGGTTGCCCTTGCTCACCGATTGGGAAGATGTGCTGGTCTATGGCAAGGCGGCCGGGACGGACAAGGCCGTCGTGGCGTTCAACCGGTCCGGCAATTCGCAAGTCGTCAACCTCGACGTCGGCTCCATGGGGCTGTCCGGCACCCTCACGGATGCCCTATCTGGAGCGACCGCGGACGTCGTGGGAACCACACTGACCATCGAACTGCCACCCTACTCGTCGGCAGTCTTCTTCTGACACGGAATCTCAATGCTGCTCATTCTTCCTTCCACGTCGCCGATTCGCCGCCAGATCCTGGAACGCTCGGGCCTCGGGTTCATCTGTGTCGCGCCGGATGTGGACGAAACCATGGCGGAGCGCCGCTCGGCGGAGCATGTGGCCCTGTCTCTGGCGCAAGCCAAGGCCCGATCCGTGGCGATCCACCACCCGGACGCCGTGGTGATCGGGGCCGACCAGGTGTGCGAGTTGGATGGCGAACTGCTCGGCAAGCCGGACAACGCCCATTCCGCCCGGAAACAGCTCGAGAAACTGTCGGGCCAGACCCACAGGCTGGTCACCGGCGTCACCGTGTTCGGCGTCCAGCCGACTCGAGGAGGGGTTCGCCGTGTCGAAGGCTTCTCGGACGAGACCCGGCTCACCATGCGGGCGCTGTCCGACCGCGAACTGGACGCCTATGTCAAGACCGGGGAATGGCGGGGATGTGCCGGCAGCTACCGGCTCGAGGGCCGGGGCATCCACCTGATGGAGCGCATCAAGGGGGACTACTTCAACGTCCTGGGGCTACCGTTGGTCCCGCTCCTCAAGGTACTCCGGCGGTTCGGTATCAATCCTCTTCTGCCGGACGAACCCGTCGTGGTCGCGTAGGGGTGAATGGCCATGGGCCCCAATTATTCGGATTCGCCGGGTTCGCCGTAACCATCGTACCCGCCGTAGGGTCCGGAAGTCGTCGCCCTGATCACATCGGCATCGAGCGGCTCCCCTGGGGGCGCGGGCAGTTCCGGCGGGACCGCCTCCGTCCGGTAGTTGATGATCCCCTTCTCGCCCTCGAGCGGGCACTTGTATTCGCAGATGCCGCAACCGATGCAGAGGTCCCTCTGGACTCGAGGGAACAGGATGTCCCGCGGACCGTCCTTGGTCTCGACCCGCCGGGCGTCGAACACGATGGCTTTCTGGCTCGTTGGGCATACCTCCTCGCACACGAGGCAGTTCTGGTGCTTGGCGAAAGGGAGGCAGACCTTGCGGTGGAAGATGGCGAGCCCGATCCGGGTGTGGGCCTTGTCGTGCTGGGAGAGGCGGGGGATTGCGCCGGTGGGGCAGACCTGCCCGCACAATGTGCAACCAAGTTCGCAGTACCCGGACCCCGGGTCGAGCTTCGGCGTCCACAGCCCGCCGGGACCGGCCTCGAGGAAGATCGGCACGAGTCCCTGAGTGGGACAAACCCTGGTGCACGCGCCGCATCGGGCGCACCGATGGAGGAAAGTGCCCTCATCCTGGCCTCCGGGGGGGCGCAGGAGTCGAGCATGGGGCCTGTCGAGCCCCGCGATGGCGATACCGGGACCGGCCAGCGCTCCGGCCGCCAGGGACACCACGACCGAACGTCGCGTAAGGTCCGGGGCCGACCGGGCAGGGGTCGGTCGCCGAAACACGAACGAGATACGGTCGTCAGGACATGCTTCCACGCACGTCAGGCACATCATGCATTCGCTCGTCCGCAGCCTCCCCGCCTCGTCGAACCCTCCGGCCTTGCACAGGGACGCACATGCCCCGCAGTCGCGGCAGTTGCGGGCCGGTCTGCGCCGCAGCCAGGCGAACACCGAGATGGCGGACAAGAGTCCACCGAGGGGACACAGGTACCGGCACCAGAACCGGCGTCCCGCGACCTCGAGACCGAGCACCAGGAGGAACAGGAGGAGCGTGGGGAAGAGCAGCGGCCAGGTCCAGGAGTAGTCACCGACCGGCAGGTAGTGCGTGCGGAGGAACTGGTAGACCGGTTCCGTGACCGGGGCGACCGGCGTGGCGTAGAAATCCCCGAGCTTCTCCCCGAGCAGGATCGAAGCCGGGTGGATGACGATGGCCATGGATCGGGTCAGCAGGCAGAGGGGATCCAGGAGACCGGCAAGGTGTCCCGAGAACGGGACAGGGAGCAGCAGGGCAATCAGCAGGTAGTACTTGAGGTTCCGCAGCCCGTGCCGGGCGCCCTCGTGTCTCCGGCCCGGCAGCAGGCGTGCGCAACCGTCGAGCACGGTACCCATCGGGCAGATCCAGCCGCAGAAGAAGCGGCCGAGCAGCAACGTGGCCGCGACGAGCGACAGTGCCCAGAGCAGGACGGGGTGAGGAATGCCTCGAGCAAGGATGTCCGCGGCGAGCAGCAGGGGATCGAAACGCAGGAACCAGCCCAAGTGTGGTCCGAGTTGCTCGGCGCCGGAGAACGTGGTCGCCAGGAACAGCCAGCCGAACAGGCCGAGACTGGCGATCTGAGCGAGGCGGCGGACCGAGACACCGCGGTGGCGTCCGTGCGGTGCGCCGGCAGGGCTCTTGACCTCCGGTCGGGCGACTCGGCGAATCTCGAACCTCCCCGCGCGTGGCTGGCATGATGCAGACTTTCGGGTCATACGCGCACGAAGTCGGCCTTGTCCAGGTCGATTTCTCCCAGGCCGTGCTTGTGTGACAACACGATGTGCTCGATCGACGCGGCTTCCTTGGCGAACAGGGTCGCTCCCCAGGCATCGAGGGCCACCGGGTCGGTGCTGACACCGAGTCGATTGAGCTGGCGAACGTCGGAGAGGTTGCCTCCCTGGGGCCCGTTTGCCACCAGGATGCGCGTCGCGTCCAGGATGTGCAGGTGGGGGCGAAGCACGATGTTGAGGTCCGCGATACGCTGGTGGAGAGAGAGGTGGAGCTGGCCTCGCCGTCCCCCGACCGGCCCCATCATGTTCTTGAGAGCCATCGTCAGCTTGGCGGACGAATGGTGCTTGGCCACCGGGATGTTGATGAAGGTATCGGCCACGAGGCACGGTTTGTAGAACTTCCACGACCGGATCGACCCACCCTTCTCGATGTCCATCTCGACGAAGAACCGCTTGTCCATGTATTCCACCTTCGCGCGGCTGTCCCCCAGGTCCTCGACAGCCTTCTTGATGCCCGAGTTGACGTACGAGCGCTGCGCGTCGTTGACCGGACGGTCGAACACGTGGACGCTCGAGGCACCAGCGGCGAGCGCGAGTTCCACCACACGGCGCACGATGACCGGGTTGGTGTTCGCCGCCTGCTCCGGCCGGCGGTCCCATCCGATGTTGGGCTTGACCACGACCCTGGCCCCCGCCTTGACAAACGCTTTCATGCCGCCAAGGGGCGCGAGTGCTTGGTCCACCAGGCCGGCGTGATCCTCGGACCGGGCCAGGACGATGGTCGGCCGGGGGATCTCCGCCGAGGCTTCGCGAGGCCGAAACAGGATCCTCGAGGTCGACCCGGCAGCCAGGGTCAGCAAGCCGTAGCGGGACAACCGGGAGGAGAGGACGAGGAAATCGCGTCGATTCATGGATTCTCCGAGTCGGACGCCTGTGCCCGGATGGCTTCAGGTGCTGTTCATTCTTTCTTACGTGGCGCGGGCCTGTCAATCCCATCCGTGCTGCACGGTTGATACGTAGCCCTTGACCGTCTCGATTAGCCTCGAGGCTCGACCAAACGCCATGCGAAGCGTCGATTTGCACTTCCACGACTATGGTCGGCTCCCTGGCCTGGAGGGTCCTTGACTTTCCCCCGTCGCCTTTCTACAATCCACCATGTCGCGCTGTTCCATGAAGTCCGGGAGCCGGGCGGAGCGTGTTTGCATGAAAGTCGACATACATGAGCATCTCGAGGACGGGACGAGCCGTCGTGTAGCGACGTTCTTCTGGCGGGGTGAGGAGATTGCCTGTGACAACCCCGTACTCTGGAAGCACCTGATGAACTCCAACGGCGGTGTCATCATCGGTTCGAGGGGCAAGCGGTACTATCCCCGGGACGGGGCCGAGTACCTACGGAACCTGAAGTACCAGTTCGCCGGTCCCTACCTGCATGCGGGGCCGGTCGAGGAGGAAGAAGGGGACCGGCCTGACGCAGCGCGTGTCGTGGCAGGCACTTCTGGAGCCACCTCGAGCAGGGACCTGTCATCGTTGGACACGGTCAAGACGCAGCAGACCAAGGTCCGGCCGGATGGGACAGGGGGGCCGTCCCGGCGTCCTCCCCCAGATCGTCGTGCAGGTCCGTGGAGCCGATCCTGTCGCCAGGGAGCCGGTCAGGGCGAGGGTCGCAAGAGTGGGCAGGCTGACACACTGTCGAGAAACGACCTCGAGACGGTATGCGGGGGCGTGTACAGGGCTTCAGCGGCGCTCCGGGGCCTTGGTGGCGACGTGGCGCGCCTGGAGACGGACAGACTCCTCGAGGCCATCACCCAGATTGCCGGTGTCGATCGTGGCGAGTTGACGCGGGCTTTCGAGTCCCGGGAAGCCTATCTCGAGCTGCGGTACCAGCCACCCTCCCGGCAGAACTACGAGAAGCTGTGGCACCGTGCCGGCCAGTACTGGATGAAGTTCCTGGACGTGCTCGAGGCCGGTGAGATCGAGACGGCTCTTTGGCCGCTGTACATGGTCCGGGAAGCGATGCGATGTCTTCCCGCCCATCGCACCGAGTGGCTGGCCGCCAACGATTTCGAGGACTATTCCGGGACGTATCCGGCCGGGACATCGCCGGAGGACGTGGAGGAAAGCTGGCAAGTCCATGGTAGGGCCGCCTTTCGGAAGAAGGGGCTGTCTCGAGTGCTGCTCGAGGAAGCCTTCGGCCGCACCCCGGAGCGCTTCGAGGCTGCGGTCGTGGCCTTTCGCGAGGCGGAGTTCGGGCGCAGCGAGGCGGAGGCCAGGCGGGCGCTGTCCATCGATCCCGGGTTCATCGACGCCCGGCTCGTGCTTGGCGACATTCTCAGGAGGCTGGACCAGGCCACGGCTTCCATGGTCGAACTCCAGCGCACCGTGGAACTCGAGGTGCTCCGCGCCAGGGCGGCGAAGGGGCGTTCCCCTGACGCGACATCGCTCCTCAGGTTGGCACGGGCTCGAGTTTGTATCGGGAAGACCTTCCTGAGCGAAGGCCGAATCCGGTCAGCCACTGCGCAGCTCGAGCGAGGGGTCGATACGTTCGAACGGATGAGCCGTGGAAGTTCTGCCGGGTTTCAGGACGAAGCCGCCACGCGCCAGGTGCGGGACGAAAAAATGGCGGTTCACCACCTGTTGGAGCGGATCTACCGGGACCTCGGAGACCTGGAACGGGCCGACCATCATCGGAAGCGGCTGTCCGCACCGTGATCCTGACATCGAGGCCGGCCGACACCCGTCAGCCGGACCTGGACTTCGCGGCGAATCCATGAACAGACGCAGGCGGGACGGAAAAAGCGTTCGAGCGCTCGTGGCGGTGGGGCTGCCTGCCATGGTGGCAGCAACGGTCGTCGCGACCGCCTCGAGGATCGAGGATGCACCCGGCGTCGCGCTGGCTGTCGGGGCGCCAGCGGACCTGGTCTCTTCCGTCAGCCAAGAGGACCTCGAGCCGCTCAAGGACTACCTGGAGGAGGCCGGCGTCGTCATCCGTGGCGTCACCACGACGTCCGCGCGCGTGCTGGCTGACCGGCTTGTCGCCGGGGATATCGATGTGGGCGTCTTCGCCCCGGTGAGTTACGTCCGGCAGCATGAGCGTTACCCGTCGTTGGTGCCATTCGCCACGCACGTGGTCAACGGAATGCGCTACATGCAGGGGTACGTGGTCGTCAGGCAGGATTCGGGCATTCGAGACCTGGCCGGCTTGCGAGGGAAGCGGTTCGCCTTCACCGCCCCGGACGCTTTTGGTGGGCACCTGTTTCCCACCTACGCCCTCATCAGGGCCGGCATGCGACCCCGCGGCTTCTTCTCCAGGACCATCATGACAAAGGACTACCTCGAGAGCCTGCGCATGGTGTATGAAGGGCGCGCCGACGGCGCCGGAGTGCTCGACGAAGTCCTGCGCCTCGGAGAAGCCATCGACATCCCCAAGAGAGCGTTCCGTGTGCTGGCCAAGAGTCGTCGCGTGCCCTTTATCGCCTACGTGGCGAGGCCGGGGCTGCCGCAGGACACGATGCACCAGGTGCTCCGCCGGCTCAAGGGAAAGCGGTTCAAGCAACTGTACCTCCGCGCCACTCAGCCCGGCCTCACGCGCCCGCGCGCACTGGCCAGAATCACTCCCAGGCGGGACGCCCGATGGAGCATCAATGGCTTCGTCTCCTGCGGAGACCGTGATTTCGATGAAGTGCGACGCATGCTCGATGTGACCGCCCGCGAGGCACTCGATGTCGAAGAAAGCGTGACTCGTCCATGATCAGGCTCCGCCACACCCTCATCGCTTCGCTCCTAGCCTTCGTCGCCGTCATGGTCATGGGGACCCATTCCGCCATCCGGACGCGCAGGCTCGTGCTCCAGGAGAGTATCCACGCCAAGGCCCAGGCTCTCGTCACCTCGCTCATGCAACCATGCCTCGAGGCTCTTGCCGAGCCCAACGAACCGGATCATGGACAGCTCGACCACTACCTCGCCGCCCTGCTCGACCAGAAGGAACTCGATGTCATCGAGGCGGCGGTGGTCGATGACGAGGGCCGGTACGTTTCTCACACCGACCCGGAGCGGTACGGCGAGAAGGCGACCGATCCCTTCGTGGTCGCCGCCATGGCCTCGCCCGACTTCGTCAGCCAGGCCCGATCGTTGCCCGGATACGGCGACGTCGTGGATGCCGCGCAACCCCTTGCCGTCGAGCAGCTCCGGTGGGGAACCCTCGTCGTCAGGCTGTCTACTCGGCGAATCAAGGCCGAGCTGCGGGCCGGGTATCTCCAGTCCATGGGCTGGGCGTTCCTCATTATCGGTCCGCTGACACTGACGCTCTACCTCCACTTCTCGCGCACCATCGTCCAGCCAGTGCTCGCGCTCGCAAAGGGCGTCCAGCGAGTGAAACAGGGCGACCTCCACACCCCTGTCGTGCTGCGCCGCAGCGTATGGCACCGGGACGTGATCCGGGACCTCGTAGCCGGTTTCAATGAGATGCTGGAGGGGCTCCGGGACCGGGAAAGGCTCAAGAACGAGCTGGAAGTCGCGCGAAAGCTCGAACAAGCTCATGCCGAACTGCAGCGTGTCCACGAGGCGTTGAAGGAGGCTCAGGGACAGCTCATCCAGGCCGAGAAAATGGCCGCGCTCGGCGAACTGGTCGCTGGTGTGGCGCACGAGTTGAACAACCCCGTCAACTACCTCGTACAGTCCGTCTCGCTCGTGCGGGAATTCCTCGAGCAGCTCGCCCAAGGGCAGCAGCGGGCGCCTGAGCCGGACAGCGGGCCGAGTGCCACGGACCCTGGCGGCAGTCGCCCGGATCCCCGAACGACGCTGGAAGAGTTGGACACGATTCTCCGGATCATGGCCGACGGCGCGGAGCGCACCGCTGCCATCGTCCGGAAGCTCCGCGACTTCTCCCGCATGGACGGTCCCAGCACAGTGGCGCCCGTGTCGCTCCCACCCATCATCGACGCATGCCTGGAACTCCTTCACTTCGAACTCAAGGGACGCATCCAGGTGCACAGGCACTACGAGAACGTGGACGACGTGGTGGGCGACCCCTCGCAATTCGACCAGTTGTTCCTCAACCTGCTCTCGAATGCCGTCCAGGCAATCGATGGCGAGGGGCATATCTGGATAGACATTCGCCAGGACGACACCTCGGTGGAGGTCTCGATACGGGATTCCGGGTGCGGAATTCCGCCCGAAAACATCAATCGGCTGTTCGACCCGTTCTTCACGACCAAGGAGGTCGGGAAGGGCACCGGGCTGGGTCTCTCTCTATGCTATCGTGTGGTTCAAAGGCACAACGGTGATATCCTCGTGGTCAGTACCCCCGGGAAGGAGACGACCTTCACCGTGCGGTTGCCACGTCCCGTGCGTGGGGAGGAAGAACGTTCCCGCCCCGAAACCGACGGTACGACGGCAGGGCGGAAGAGCCCGCCGGAGCGCGGAGAATGAGCACCGCACAAGCGGCACCGGCGCGCCGAACGCCGGCCGAACCACCGGCGATGGCCAATCGCCCAGCACAGGAGTGGTTATGGAGCAAATGAGAATCGACCACGGCAAGTTCCCGGTCCTCGTGGTCGATGACGAGAAACGCAATCTCGACGTGTTTCGGCTGCAGTTTCGGAGCAAGTACGATATCCACGTCGCCTCGAGCGCCCAGGACGCGCTCGAGAAGGTCCGTCCGGGTTCGTGGGAACCCGCGGTCGTGATCGCGGACCAGCGCATGCCGGTATGTCATGGCATCGACCTGTTACGGCAGATAGCCGAACGCTGCCCGGGCACGGTCGGGATCATCTTGACCGCCTACTCCGACTGGGAGGTCCTGATCCAGGCCCTTCATTCGGGCATCGTCTATCGCTATCTCAACAAGCCCTGGAAGAAGGCGGAGATGGACATCATCATCCGGCAAGCCATTGAGCGTTATGCGCTCGAGCAGGAGAACCGCAGGCTTGTCAAGCAGTTATCGAGGATGAACGAGTATCTCCAGGACGAGTTGAAGGAGGAGAGGGCGGTCACGACGGTGATTGGCATCGACGGAGGCCTGGCGCCTCTCTACCAGATGGCGATGCAGGTTGCCGTCACGCCTTCGACGGTGCTGCTGCGCGGGGAGAGCGGGACCGGGAAGGAGGTGATCGCACGGGCGATCCATGCGCGGAGTCCTCGAGGCAACGGTCCGTTCATCAAGGTGAGTTGTGCCGCCTTGTCCCCGACGCTGCTGGAGAGCGAGTTGTTCGGACACGAGCGTGGTGCGTTCACGGGGGCGGTGGCCGCACGGCCCGGCCGGTTCGAATTGGCCCATCGTGGCACGATTTTTCTGGACGAGGTGGGTGACCTTCCCCTGGACCTGCAGGTCAAGCTGCTCCGCGTGCTCCAGGAGCAGGAGTTCGAGCGCGTGGGAGGCACGCGCACCATCCATGTCAACGCTCGAGTCATTTACGCGACCCATCGAGACCTGGAGGCCTTGATTCGCGAAGGCCAGTTCCGCGAAGACCTTTACTACCGGCTCAACGTCTTTCCGCTGTTCTTGCCACCTCTGCGGGAGCGGCCCCAGGACATTCCCGCCCTGGTGATCTACTTCGTGGAACGTTTCTGCCGTCGTTCCGGGCGCCCGCCGTTGACGGTCCGGCGTGAAACCATGGCGGAACTGACAGCCTATCGCTGGCCTGGTAATGTGCGCGAACTGCAAAACGTGATCGAGAGGGCGGTGATCCTGAGCCCCGGAGACATCCTGGAACTGGACGCCTCGCGCCTCGGAGGCGGCTGGCGTGCCCCTGTGGTGCCTCGAGGCCGCACTGCCGGAATCGAACAGGAGGCAGATCCTCTACCTGATGCAGACGTGGAGGGAGGCTGCGACCTCGACACACTGCTCCTGGACTTCGAACGGCGGAAGCTCGAGTCCGCCCTGCAGCGCGCTCGAGGCAACAAGGCCGTGGCCGCCAGGCTGTTGGGGCTGTCCCGCACCACGTTCTACTATCGGCTCCAGAAGCATGGACTCGTCGAGGGAAGATAGGTCTCGAGGGCGATCCCTGCCGATTGTGTCCGCGCGCCAGTGGTATCACTCCCGGGGCGGCCTGGTCGCGAGAAGTAGTGGGAGGGTCCTTGCCTGGCAGCGTCCCCATGCTCGCAGGGTGGATGCGCCGGGTCAGGGGGAGTCTGCCGGCCGGAAACCTCGGCCTTCGGTACGAAACCGCCACGCCTCACCGGGAACGCTGCCTCTCGATGGCGTCTCGAAAGCAGTCCTCCCACTGCCGCAGAATCTTCTCGAGGCTGAACCTGTCCACGATTTCGACCGCCCGCGCCCCGAGCCGGTGTCGTGCTTCGGGGTCTTGCATCAGGCGATCCATGGCCGACGCCAGCGCTTCCACGTTTTCGGCGGGAACCAGCAGGCCATCTGTCTGGTGCCGGATGATCTCCGCCGGGCCGCTGGGACAGTCGGCCGCGACCACGGGGAGGCCGCTGGCCATGGCCTCGCACAGGGCGTTCGGGAATCCTTCCAGGCGGGAGGAGAGCACGAAGAGATCCGCTTCCTGGAACGTTCGATTCACATCCCGCGACACGCCCGGCAGCCGGACGCGATCCTCCAGGGCGAATTCAACCACGAGAGACTCGAGGAAAGGCCGGGCCGGGCCTTCACCCACGATGGTCAGGTTCCAGTGCGGGTGCTGGTGTGCGAGGCGGTGGAAGGCGCGTATCAGGAGATCGAATCCCTTGTTAGGGTGAAGGCGCCCGAGTGCAAGGACGGTCCGGTTGGTCGTTCGAGCGTCCGGGCGGGGCTTCGGGGGGAGGTCCCGGGGGAGCACCGGGTTGGGGATGACCCGCGTGATTGCCTGGATAGCCCTGGAAAAACGCCGTCCTGTGCTCGACGTCTGCACTACCAGGATATCGGCCATCGGGTAGACGGTGTTCCGCAACATCCTCCAGATGGGATCGGCACCGCGGCGGAGGGGGACGATCCTTTCGGAGACGACCACCGGGATACCGGTACCCCGGAGCGAGAGGATGGCCAGGATGTTCACCTGTGGCAGAAAGCTCAGCACGACATCGGGATCGTTCTTCACGACGGCGGCCCGAAGCACGTGCAGCCGCCGGAGGTTGTTTTTCAGGCCCGCCAGGAGATTCGGCGACGGGCAGGCCACGCCCAGGGGGGTGAGAGACACCTCGGCAGACAAGGGAAAAAAAGGTGGCTGCGCATCATCCACCAGGGTGAAGAGCGTCACCCTGTGTTGTCGATCGGTCAGCGCGTTGGCGAGCGTGGTCATGACCCGTTCCGCTCCACCGCACCCGAGGGAGTATGAAACCAGTGCTATCCGCATGTTCGCCTCTTTGTGATTGGGATGGCCGCGGGCACTGGCACATCGCGGACAGGCCCTTGTGCCCGTGCCATTCGAGCGTGCGACCGCGGTGTCGCGTACCACCGCCGGGTCGTGTGCTCCCGATTCTAGTGCGCCGGCGGCGAACATTTCAATCCCAAACATCTTTCGGATGGGGACGCGTGTCTTGGGCCGGATACAGGGGTCGGGGCGCACGCAGGTCCCGGCGCGGGCGTGGATATCTTCGGGACGCGAGATATCCTTGACGCAGGCGTGTCTGCGGTCTATAACTGCACCTTTCCAGGACGACGGGCGGCGATTGGCGTCGCCTGGCGCATGAGCGGCCTTGCCCGCAGCGTAACCACACGGATACGGGAGGCTTCAAGCCATGATCAAGAGTGTGAAGGACCTTGAGATTCGTGGCAAGACCGTCTTCATTCGAGTAGACTTCAACGTGCCCCTGTCCGACGGCGTGGTGGCCGACGATACGCGGATTCGAGCCGCCTTGCCGGTGATACGATATGGTATCGAGCAGAGCGCTCGAGTCGTTCTGGCGTCCCACCTGGGCCGGCCCAAGGGGAAGCGTAATCCCGCGTTCAGTCTGGCCCCGGTGGCGGTCAAGTTGTCCGAGTTGTTGGCACAGGATGTGGTGATGGCCGGAGACTGTGTCGGCGAGGACGTCAGGCACCTTGTCCAGGGCCTGTCCGGCGGGCAAGTGCTATTGTTGGAGAACCTGCGGTTTCACAAGGCCGAAACAGCCAACGACCCGGAGTTCGCGCGACAATTGGCTTCGGGCATCGACGTCTACATCGACGACGCATTCGGGTCGCTGCACCGTGCTCACGCATCGGTGGTCGGGATTACCGAGTACGTCCCCGAGAAGGGCATGGGTTTCCTGGTGCAAAAGGAGTACGATAGCCTCGGCAAGCTGCTCGAGAACCCGGACAAGCCCTTTTTCGCCATCCTGGGCGGGGCCAAGGTGTCCGACAAGATCGCCGTGATCGAGAACCTGTCCGAGCGGGTGGACGCCTTCATCATCGGCGGTGCGATGGCCTACACGTTCTTGAAGGCCCAGGACGTTCGAGTCGGCGCTTCGCTGGTCGAGCAAGACAAGCTGGATCTCGCAGCCACCTTGCTGAACAAGACGTCTCAGCGCGGCGTGCAGATGTACTTGCCCATCGACCACGTGGTCGCACGGTCCGCGGAGCCGGCCGGGGAGCGGTCGGTCACCGAAGACGTCCACGTTCCCGAGGGGATGATGGGGTTCGACATCGGGCCGCAGTCCGTTCAGTTCTTCCATGGCTTGCTGGGCAATGCCAGGACGATATTCTGGAACGGCCCGATGGGGATGTTCGAGGATCCCCGTTTCGAGGATGGGACTCGAGCCGTTGCCGAAATTCTCGCCGCGCACCCCGGGTTCACCGTCGTCGGTGGCGGGGACAGCGCTGCCGCTCTCGGCAAGTTCGGGCTGAAGGATCGCATATCCCACGTATCGACCGGTGGAGGCGCCTCGCTGGAATTCCTCGAGGGGAAGGTCCTCCCCGGTTTCGCCGCATTGGAGCAGTGAGGCATGCGCAGAACAATCATTGCAGGCAACTGGAAGCTCAACAAGACCACGGACGAGGCCGTTCGGTTCGCCCTGGAACTGAAGCAGCGGGTCGGGTCCGTCACCCACTGTGACGTGATCGTCGCACCCGCCTTCGTCGCGCTCGGCGAAGTGTATCGAGCCGTCAAGGGAACGTCGATCCGAGTGGCCGGGCAGAACCTGTTCTGGGAGGCATCCGGGGCGTACACCGGCGAGATCTCGGCCCCCATGCTCCGGTCTGTCGGGTGCGACCACGTGATCGTCGGCCATTCCGAGCGGCGGCAGTATTTCGGTGAGAGCGACGAGACGGTCAACAAGCGTATCAAGGCGGCGCTCCAGCACGGTCTCACGCCGATCTTTTGTGTCGGGGAGACGTTGGAGGAGCGCGAGTCGAACCGGACGTTCGACGTGTTGACCCGCCAGGTCGTTGCGGGGCTCGAGGGCATCCCTGCCGGACGTGTGGCCGGAATCGTCGTGGCCTACGAGCCGGTGTGGGCGATAGGGACCGGCCGGACGGCCACCAGGGAGCAGGCCCAGGAAGCGCATGCCTTCCTGCGCGCGCTGTTGGCCGAGCAACGTGGTGACCACGTGGCCGCGTCTTGCAGGATCCTGTACGGGGGGAGTGTCAAGCCCGGTAACGTAGATGGGTTGATGGCGCAGCCCGACATCGATGGCGCGCTCGTTGGCGGTGCGAGCCTGGATGCCGCCAGTTTCGCCCGGATCGTAAACTACGGTCCCCATGCCTCCTTGGCGGGGTGAGCCGGGGTCTGGCGGCAGCCATTCTCGAGCCGGTCCGGGTGGGCCGGCCGATCGGAGGGGAAATGCAAACCCTGATTCTTGTTCTGCACGTCATCTTGTGCATCTTCTTGATCATTGTCGTTTTGCTTCAGCCGGGCAAGGGCGGAGACGCCGGCGTCGCGTTCGGTGGCGGGGGCAGCCAGACCGTGTTCGGGGCTCGAGGGGCCACGACGTTCTTGCAGAAACTCACGACCTACGCCGCGGTCTTGTTCATGGTGACCACGATCACCCTGGCCTGGTACTCGAGCGAAAGCGTGAGCCGGGAGTCGGTCATCGACGAGGGCGTTCTGAAGAATCTCGCCACGGAGACGGACGCAGGGGGTGGCCCGGCTTCTCTTGGTGGTGCCCCGGAAGGTGCAGGAGGCGCGGCCCCTTCCAGCGATGCCGGCGGTGCGAAACCGGGTGCAGCGTTGTCGGGGGAGCAGGCACCTGCTCCGGAGGGTGCCGCCTCTCCGGGGACTGGCTCGGAGTGAGGCGGCAGCTCTGTGGGGGCGGCAAAAAAGGGTTGTCATGGCGGAGCGGCTTGGCTATAGTGTGCGCGCGATCCACGCGCAGATCGCAGGTTGTGCGAGGGTGGCGGAATAGGTAGACGCGCCAGCTTGAGGGGCTGGTGGGCGACAGCCTGTAGGGGTTCAAGTCCCCTCCCTCGCACCATGACTGGCCGGTGTGCACCATGCACCGGCCTTTTTTTTGTCTCCCGTTCGTGGCGGCCTGGCCCCCCATCCGCGTCTTTTCCTGGTAGATCGCCGGGCGCCCCGGTGGCCAGGGGTCGGTTCCCGGCCCTGTTGCCGTGCCGTTCGGCGGTTGTCGCCGGATTGGCTTGATACCGAGGCTCGAGAGTGATAGAACTTCCTGTAGCGTGGTGCTGATCCTGTCCAACCTCGTCCCTTGATGGTAGTTCCATGTCCGACCTGATTGATCCGGAAGATCTCGAGGAAGCGCTTCGTGGCCTGCTGGACGAGATACCGGGTGAGCCAGTATCGTCCGAGTGGATCCAGGAGCAGTTGAAGGCGATTCGTGCGCGGCTGGAGGAGGCGGGGGAGAGTCTCCCGGTATCGGGCGGGCAGGAAGGCGGTTCCCGCCCGGCCGAGGTGCCGGGCCATGTCCCCAAGGACACGTCCGAGTTGGCGCTCGATGCCAGCGCGGGGGGGGAAGAGGATCGGGAGAAGCGACGCCATGCCTTGAGGATTGCGCTGGAGGAACAGGAGGGAAAGGGCGGCGGTTCGAAGTTGCTTGGCCAGATTGTCGCCACGAAGATCGACCATTCCAAGGTGGCGGTCCGGGTGTTGGAAGCCTCCCCTGAGCTGAAGAGGCTGGCGACGCGAGAGCCTTCGACCGAGGTGCCGGACGAAGAAGCTCCGCCGCCAGAGGTGCCTGAGCCGGGGCCGGAATTCCAACTGGCCGATGGAGACGCCGCGTTGGGGACCGGGGGCGAAACGGGCGACCCCGTGGCGGGATCGTCGCCGGTTGTACCGGGTGCTGTCGGCGCTGGCGTGGAAGCGCCTCCCCCTGCCCGGGAGAGGGATCCTGGCGCTGGCGCGGGACCGGAGGACTTGGCCACGAACGACATGCCGGCCGGGGTATCGATCGGCGAGCCCCCCCCTGGTATCCCGGGTCCTGGCCCGGGGGGCAGCCTCGATGTGGACGCTGTGTCGCACGGCACGGACGCGGCCGGAGCAGGAGACGATCCCGAACTGGACGGCCTGTCCTGGGAGCCGGACCAGGAGCCTGAAGATGTCGAAGCCGAGTTGTCCCTCGGTTTGGCAGTACCCCCCGGTGAAGAGCCTGGGGTGGATTCGAGCACAGAACCTGGTGAGCCCCCGGGGTTGGTCCCTCCTGGCCTCCCACGCGAACTGCCTGTCGTCACGGGTGGGCCCCAAGAGCGGAACATGGGAGGGGGGGACGGCGAGCAGCCACCCGTTCCTGCTCTGTCGCTGGATACGTCCGGCATGGGAATGGCCGTCGAGGATTCTCCCGCCGAAGCCGGAGCAGCCTTGCCGGACGAGCCTGACACCGCCTCCGCCGCAGAGAGCGCCCCACCAGGGGCACTCTCGGGGCTGGAACTCGGGTCGATGGATAGTCTCACCTCCGGGAGCGTCGACTCGAGTCTTCGTGGCCGGACGGGGGACACCACGCGGACGAGTGAAGGCCATGCCGTGGAGGTCCGGGCGCCGGGGCGAGCGAGCGGACCGGCTCGACGCCTCGGCGAGGAAGTCGACCTGGCCGATATCTCGCTTCAGGGGACCGGAGACCTTGGGCCCACCCCGGTGCTCGATCTACCGCTCATTCACCCCCACCGCTATCAAACAAGGGTGAGAATCGGCGCCGGCTCCCAGGGGGTCGTCGCCGAGGTCAGGGATCGCTATCTCGCCAGGCAGGTCGCGCTCAAGGTGTTGCGCAAGGAGTTGGCCGGAAACGCTCAGGCCGTCTATCGATTCTGGCGCGAGGCGCAGATAACCGGCCAGTTGTCCCACTCGGGTATCGTTCCCATCTTCGACATCGGCGTGCTTTCCGACAAGTCTCCCTACTACACCATGCGGCGTGTGCGAGGGCTCACGCTGAGGACGATTCTGAGGAGGCTCCGCCGGATCGCGGCTGGCGAACCCGAGCCCGCCGGGGGCGCGGGGGAGGTCGGGATAGAGCCTGAAACCTACGCCTGGGAACGGGGGCCGGAATCCGATGGAGAGGGGCAACCGCCATCAGGGACCGGCGGCGAGGGCCCCGTCTCCGACACCGAAGAGCAGCAGGCAGCCGACCCGGGAAAGAGAGACGCCCCCGATTCCTTGCCCTTCGAGAAGGTCTACACCCGAAGGCGGCTGCTCGAGATCCTCGTTTCCGCCGCCCACACGCTCGGCTATGCCCATGACCGTGGCGTTATCCATCGCGATGTCAAACCGGGAAACCTGATGGTCGGCCCTTACGGCGAGGTGTTGGTCCTCGACTGGGGGATTGCTCGAGTCCTCGGCAAAGCCGCGCCGCACCTGGACGAGGGACCGGTGATGCTCGATATGGACGATCCCGAGCAGTCCAGGCAAGGGATCATCAAGGGCACTCCCGCCTACATGTCTCCAGAGCAAGCGCGTGGAGAAGTGGCTGCCCAGGGGCCGTGGACGGACGTCTATGCCCTTGGCCTGGTCCTCTTCGAGATCCTTGTCGGAAAGCCTGCTCGAGCCGGTGCAGGCGGCGAAGCCGCCATGAAAATGGCCAGAGAGGGGGTGATCCCCTCGCTCACCGACCCCGACCCAGCAGGGTTGGACAGCGAGCCCATCCCATCGGAACTCATGGACATCTGTGTCAAGTGTCTCGAGGTCGATCCCCAACGTCGCTACCCGACGGCGGAGACCTTCGCACGGGCACTGGAGGCCTACACCACCGGAGAACGGCGCCGGGAGGCAGCGGAGCGACGTGCTCTGGACGCGGAGCACAAGGTCTCCATGCTTGCAGAGATAGACGACGACATCTCGCTGCTCGAGGAAGAGGTCGAACTTCTGAAAAAAACGGTCCAGCCGTGGGCAGATATCAGCAAGAAGCGTAGGTTGTGGGCCAAGGAGGACAGGCTGCGCGCCACCCGGCAGAGGCGGGATGATACCTTGGCCCAGGCCCATGAACTGTTCACGCAAGCCCTCGGCGACGACCCTGACAACCGGCGGGCGCGTCGCGGACTCTGCAAGTTGTACTACGAACAGCTCCTCGAGGCCGAACGCTGGGGGCGTACTCGGGAGTCGCGGCGCCTCGAGGCGGAACTCCAGCGGCTCGACGACGGTTTGTTGGCCACCGCCCTACGTGGGTTCGGTGCCCTCGAGCTGACCTCGGACCCGGACGCCGCCGGCGTCTGGAGCTTCGACCTGCGGCCCAGGGATCGGCAATTGTTGCCCGCCGAAGGGCGCTACCTGGGTACAACGCCCCTGTCGACCCACATGCCGATGGGCAGGTACCTGCTGGAACTCCGCTGGAAGAAGGACGACGGCGAACAGGTGGTCAAGTACCCCCTGAGAATCCGCCGGCAGGAGAAATGGAACGGGCACGTGCGCGTGCCTCGTCGTATTCCCGACGGATTCGTGTTCGTGCCCGGGAGCCACTTCGTGTTCGGCGGAGACCGGGAGGCACCAGGGTCCGGACCGCGCCAGGAGGTGTGGGTCGACGACTTCCTCATCGCCGTCCATCCCGTCACCTGTCAAGAGTACCTCGAGTTCTTGCAGGACATGGTGCACAGGAATCCCAACGAAGCGGCCAAGAGGGTGCCGCGTAACCCGGGTCCGAAAGGCGGTGAACCGCTCTGGCCCCGGGCGCCGGATGCAGGGTATCGCATCCCCGGTGTGGACCCTCATGGCGGCCGGTGGTCACCTCGGCTCCCCGTTCGGTGCGTCTCACGAGAAGACGCCGTCATGTACTGTCTGTGGCGCTCCTCGAGGCTCAAGCAGCGCGCTCGACTCCCCACCGAGACGGAATGGGAAAAGGCCGGTCGCGGTGTGGATGGCAGGGCCTTTCCCTGGGGGGACGAATTCGACCCCTCGTTCTGCAACATGAAGGACTCTCAGCCGGGTGCCCCCGAACTCGCGCCCATAGGCTCGTTCCCGGTCGACTGTTCGCCCTATGGTGTCATGGACATGGCTGGCGGGGTGATCGAATGGTGTGCCGGACCATTCAATCGCGACGGCATTCTCGCCATTCAGAAGGGTGGCTTCTGGTTGGCCTCGGAGCCCAATTGCCGGCTCGCGAGGCGGTTCGGTGTCTTTCCCACCGAGCCGGAGAAGTTTTGCGGGTTTCGCGTCGTGCTGTCGCTCGAGGAGTAGGCCGGGATGTCGTCTCGATGTCGGCAGGTGGGTTCTGATCCGTGGCGCAAGCCCTCATCGGATGTTTTCGCCACCAGGCCGGGCCGGGGCAGAAGGCCCTCTGGTGTGGACCGTTGGCAAGGATGTGTCGGTTGAGAGTGGGAACTGCCAGGCACTTCTCGTGGCTTCATGGTGTCATCGCCGTTGTACTCGTTCTGAATGCGTTGGATGGCATTCTCACGCTGTACTGGATCTTCTCCGGCGCGGCCACGGAAGCCAATCCCCTCATGGAAACCCTGCTGCGTCTCGGGCCCGTCGTGTTCATCATGGCGAAGATGCTGCTCGTTTTCCTTGGCTCCATGCTTCTGTGGCGGCTCAGGCGGCATGCCTGGGCTGTCTGCGCCGTGTTCGCCGCGTTCCTGGCCTACTACTACATCCTCCTCTATCACCTCAGCGCGCTCAACGTCGCTGTTGTCCGGCACCTGGTGGAATAGTGCGGCTGGTGCCAGAAAGCCCGGATTGGGGTCCGGGAACGCGATGGGGTGCTGCGGCTTCCATCCACGCTGCGCATTCGACAGGCGGGCTGGAACCTGTGTGCTTGGGGGTCGCGACTGAAATCCGTGTCGGGCATTTCCGTAGCCTGGCACGTTGTGAACCGCGACTGCAAGTGCTATGTAGGAGAGAGCGACAGGCGCAAGGGCTGCTCGAGCGTGCGCCGGGTGCATCGACGCCGGTATCGCGGTAGGCTCGGAGCATGCGTGGGGTGGTGTCGCCGGCGGCGGATCGCGTATCGTTGCCGGTGTGATCGCGGAGGGCTGCGTTGAATCTGGACGACTTCATTCAGGAAATGATTCGCATGTCGGCGGGGTCTTTGGTATTGAACTCGGACAGGAAGGGACTCCTGCACCTGCCGTCGGGCAACAAGTTTACCAAGGTTCCCATTTCGCATCAGCAACTGAGCGAGATCCTTTTGCGGGCCGCGCCGGAGCAATACCGGCCGGGGATCAGGGTAGGGAAGCCCCCGCCGGCGTTCCGATATCTCTACCAGAACGAACCATTTGTAGTGCGCGTGGATGCCCTGGGGGGAACGTGGAGCATCAAGGTCGCGTGGGAGCGGACCAACGCCAAGAGGCGGTTGTCGCTCCGGACATCCACGGGGGGCGGGCCGGCCGCCGGGGAAGGGGATCCCCAGGCGGAGCCGGGAGATGAGCGGCAGGAACTGGGCCTGTCGTGGACGGGCCAGGACGAGCCGCCGTGGGGGGACCGGAGCAAGGGGGTTGTGAAAGAACAGGGTCGCCCCGGGAAGACGGGGGTGCGTTCCGTGCCTTCCCACGCGCATGCGGAGGCTGCCCCGTCCATCCACCCCGTCGTGGCCATGCCCGCGGGCAAGCCGCCCGGCGTGGGCACAACCGCTTCTTCGACGGCACCAGGGGAGCTGTCTGAACCGTCCGGCGGGTCTCCGGCACTCGGGGATGCCATTGCGCCTCTGGGGGGCGGTTTTCTCTCCGGTGAGCCGTTGGACCAGCCCTCGGGAGCCTGGCTCGGGCCGGAGCCGGGGTCTCTCTCGACCGACTCCCCCTCGAGTCCTCACACCCTGGGCACGCTGGGGCCGGAGCCTGTCCCCGCGGCCGGCGCCATCGAGGCTTCACCCTTTTCGCGCCCGATGAGTCCGATGCAGTCCGCTCCGGGGTCTGAGGCGCGTGCCACCGAATTGGCGTCGCAATCAGGTCGTCCACCCAGGATAGACGGCATTCTCCGAAAGCTGGTCACCGCCCAAGGATCCGATCTGCATTTGACGTCGGGCCAGATCCCCAGGTGTCGTATCGCGGGGAACATCGCGCCGGTTCCAGGGGAGAAACCCATAAGCGCCAGCGCGTTGCAGGAAATGCTCTTCGAGATCATGCCCAAGCGGGTCCAGGACGAGTTCACGCGCACCAAGGACGGCGACTTCGCTCACGCCATCGAGGGACTGGCCCGGTTCCGGGTGAACGTCGGCGTCGACCGCCATGGTGTGTTCGCGGTCTTGCGGGTGATCCCGAACGAAATCTTCACGCCCGAGCAGATTGGATTGCCGAAGAAGGTGCTCGATCTCTGCCATTTGTCGAAGGGCATGGTTCTGGTCACGGGGCCGACCGGGAGCGGGAAATCCACGACACTGGCCACGCTCATCGATATTATCAACAGCAACCGGGAAGACCACATCATCACTATCGAGGACCCCATCGAATTCGTCCATCCCGACAACAAGAAGTGTCTCGTTCACCAGAGGGAGGTGGGAGAGCACACGGGCTCGTTCAAGCGCGCGCTCAAGGCCGCTCTCCGGGAAGACCCGGACATCGTGCTCGTCGGAGAAATGCGAGACCTCGAGACCATCGCCATCGCAATCGAGACGGCAGCCACCGGGCACCTGGTGTTCGGGACGCTGCACACGTCTACCGCGCCATCGACGGTGGACCGTATCATCGACCAGTTTCCAGCCAACCAGCAGGAACAGATTCGCGTCATGCTGTCCGATTCGCTCAAGGGCGTCATCGCTCAGACCCTGTGCAAGCGGATCGACGGAGGGCGGGTGGCCGCCTTCGAGATTCTCATCTGCAATCGTGCAGTGGCGAATCTCATCCGGGAGGGCAAGACGTTCCAACTCTACTCGACCATGCAGACCACCAAGGCTGCCGGCTCGATGACGTTGAACGAGTCGCTGCTCTCCCTGGTCAAGCAGAAGATCATCTCCCCCGAGGAAGCCTTCATCAAGGCTGTGAACAAGGATGAACTGAAGGACGCGATGGCGAGGCTTGGGATTCGGGCAAGTCTCCAGACGTTGGAAGAATACTGACTTCGCCGCTGGTCCGCGCCGGCGCAGGTCTCTGCGCCGGGCTACAGGGGCCGTGCCTTGATCGCCCCGCTCTCCCGGGGGAACCGTTTCGATATCTTGCCAATGACCTGGAATACCAGGATGTGAAAAGACGTGTCGCCGATGCAGTACGAAACGCGCCGGACTGTTCGGCAGCGCAACGTCTCGAGGGCTCGAGTCGCATGGGACAGTTCCTTGTCCGCCCCGGGGCCCTTGAACGCTGCCACGTATCCATCGGGCCGGCACAGGGGTGCCGCCAGTTCCAGGAGCGTGCGCAACGGTGCAACGGCTCGAGCCACCACCAGGTCGAAGCGCTGACGCCACTCCGGCGCGTGGGCCATGACTTCCGCCCGACCCCATGCCGCCGAAGCGTTCTCGAGGCCGAGAGTGTCGATAAATCCTTGCACGGCCGCCACCTTCTTGCTGGTCGCATCCAGCAGGATGACCTCGAGATCGGGGCATGCGATGGCGAGAGGCAAGCCCGGGAGCCCGCCGCCCGTCCCCAGGTCCAGCACCGAGCGTGCCGCGCCGAGTTCCGGCACGTCCAGCAGCTTGAGCGCATCGCCGACATGCCGCTGCATGAGCGACCTCCGGTCTCGAGCCGCGGTCAGGTTGACCTCGGCATTCTTCTCGAGGAGCAGCTCGATGTAGCGGTCGAGCAACGCCCGTTGTTCGGGATGAAGCATGATCTTGGGCACCTCCGGATGGCTCGTTGAGCCTATCCCCTCCCCGTGTTCTGTCGCACCTGGCCCCCCTTGTCGGTCGCTCACCTGCGCGTGGCACCGGCGCGTCCGCGAGGCGGTGACTGGTGCCGCGTTACTGTCCGTCTCCGGGTCGGCACCGGGCGAACGGGGACCATTCCAGCAGACTAGCATAGCATCCAGATGCCGCGAGCGGCGCGCGCGGACTACTGCTCGCACGGGTTGGCGAGAGGATCGAGGTCATCGGTGTCGTAGGAGTGGGGGTCTAGACCGGGTGGCGCGTCGCTGGCCTCCCCGGGCCAGAACCAGGCCGGGCAGCCGTCCCCGTCCAGGTCCCAGCCGTCCCCCAACGGACCGCCGAAGCATCCCATGTCGTTTGGTGACCCGTCCGGGTCGTGGGCGTCGGGGGTTCCGGCGTCGACCAGGGTGGAGGAGAGGGCCAGGTGCGGTATCACGATGGTCGCTTCGATGCCTTGCGTGATGAAGTCCGGGTCCTCGGATCTCATCCCGTCGCCCAACACGATGGCCTCCGGTAGCCCATCGAGGGCGAGGGGGAACACATCGCTGTAGGAAATCGTGGCGAACGGTGCGCCGGTATCGGAGATCGCGAACTGATCCGCGTTGGAGACGAAGATGGTGTTGATGATCTTAGCGGAGCAGTCTTCACCGAAGAAGATATCGTTTCCAGAAACCGCATCGTTGTTGCCGAACACGCAGTTCCCGATATCGACCGTGACGGACTCCATGTGTGCGCCTCCTCCCGACACCGATGAAACGTTGTTGGTGATGACGGAATTCTCGAGCGTGGCAAGCGCACCGCTGGCGAACACCAGTCCTCCCCCGGCGCCCTTGGTGGCGGTGTTGCCGGTCACTGCCGTGTAGCGCATCTGTATCGTCTGGCCGGAGAGCGACTCGGTGATGACAATGCCACCACCGTTGTCGGCCTGGTTGTATGCCACGATGGTGTTCTCGAGGGTACCCCCGGCCGCCTCCAGGTACAGGCCACCACCATCTGCGGCGGTGTTGTTCCACACGACGCAGTTGCTCAGGATGGGAGAGGCGTTTTTGACGTAGATCCCCCCACCGTCGGTCTGTGCCACGTTGTTTGACACCAGAATGTTTGACAGAACAGCTTGTGTATTGTCGGGCGCTGCCCCCAGGACCCGGATACCGCCACCTCTGATGGCGGAATTGGAACTGATCGTGCAATAGCGAATCGTGGGGCTGGCGTTGAAGATACTGATGCCCCCACCCAGGGACGAGGAGCCGTTGGTGATGGTGAATCCATCGAGGACCGCATCGTTCGTTTCCTCCGTCTCGAACGTGACGACGGGTGCGTCCCCCCCGCCGTCATTCTCACCGTTGATCACGGTGTCCCCCGCCATGGCGATGGACATCACCTGGATTGCCTTGCCCTGGAAATCGATCCCGAATTCGTAGTAGGTACCTGGAGCGACCCAGATGATGGTGCCGTCCGAAGCGTTCTCGATGGCTGACTGGATGTTGTCGTAGACCTTCCCTGCCGTGGGTGCGGCGCCTGCGGGAGCGGTGCGTTGGCTTCCGGGGGAAGTGTGTGCTCGAGCGTCCTGCTCCTCCCCCGCGGGGGTGACGAACGGGTCGCCACCGTCCGTGCCGCCGCAGTCCTTGTCTTCACCCAGGGCCGGGTCGTTTGCGCCCGGGTAGACGCTGGCGTCGGCGTCGTTGCAGTCGCCGCGGTAGGGGACGTAGTTGGCCAAGGTGTATGTGCCGTCCTCGCACGTGAGTCTTGCGCCGCTGGTATCGCCGTAACCATCCTGGTCATTGTCCGGGAAGACCCAGTGTGACTGCAGACCTTCGTCGATGAGGTCGTCGCAGTCGTCGTCCAAGCCGTTGCAGGTTTCTGTTACGCCGGGATGGATGTCGGGATCGTTGTCGTCGCAGTCGCCGGTGGTGAGGACGTAGCCGGCGTCTGCCGGCGTTTCACAGAACACGGCGGCGGTGGCAGCGTCGCCGAAGCCGTCCTCGTCGCGATCCAGGTAGTAGATTCGGCCCGCACCTTCGTCGATGTCCTCATCGCAGTCGTTGTCCCTGCCATCGCATGTCTCGTCCGCACCGGGGTACGTCGTGGGATCGTCGTCATCACATTCCGCGCCGTCTGTGACAAAGCCGTTGCCGGGGCTGGTACAAGACTCGATCGGGGTGCCATCGACACCGAAACCGTCCCCGTCTCCGTCGAAGAAAAAGGAGGTGAAGGCACCTTCGTCGATGTCCTCATCGCAGTCGTTGTCGTTGCCGTCGCAGGCCTCCTCTGCACCCGGGTAGGTTGCGGGGTCTGTGTCGTCGCAGTCGCCGCTCCGGTCGGTCCAGCCCGAACTGGTGTCGCAGCTCTTGGTGGTTTCGGTGTCGACGCCGAACCCGTCGCCATCTTGATCGCGGTAGAGCATCAGGGCGACGCCATCGTCGATCTGGTTGTCGCAGTCATCGTCCAGGTTGTTGCAGGTCTCGGTGGCTCCCGGATAGATGTCCGGGTCGTCGTCGTCGCAATCTCCCCCCGTTTCGGTGTAGCCCGCCGGCGCGACGCAGCCCGTGATGATCCCGGTGTCGAGGCCGAACCCATCGGAGTCGTCATCCAGGTAGAAGGTGTTGGACACGTCTTCGTCGGTCTGGCCATCGCAGTCGTCGTCCAAGCCGTTGCATGTCTCGGTGGCGCCGGGATGGATATCGGGGTTGTCGTCGTCGCAATCTTCGCCGGAAGTGGCGAACCCGGTCGTGGCCGTGCAGGCGCCGAGAGGGTTCCCGGCACCGAAGCCGTCGCCGTCGTTGTCCGGGTATCGGGACTGGATGCCGGGATCGTTGTCGTCGCAGTCCATCCCCACCGGTACGGCATCTCCGTCCTTGTCGAACAGCGGGACGGCGTCCTGGTCGCAACCTGTGGGGACGGTCGCGAGCAGAAGAAGACAGGCGATGAGGAGAGGCCGGCTGGATGTGTCTTTTGCCGCCCGCGCCGGCTCGGATTCATGCCTCGAGTGGCCCTGGGATTGCGTTGTCTCGCATGTCATTCGATGATTGCCTCCAGACGCGGTTTCGGGCCACGCTCAGAACGACAGACCGGCGTGGCATGCGATACCGAAAAAGAGAGCGGTCACGCCGCCGCCCTGAACACGACCGCTCAATGCGCCCGCGAGTGCCTCGAGCGTGACATCGAAGGCCGGGTTGGACCTGGCAGCGCGCCACCTGAGCAGTGCCCGTGCCTCGGCGCCCGGCAGGACCGCACGGGTCACGACGATCGTTCCGGTGACCCCGTCGTCTTCGGTGATCGTGTTGGGTAGGTAGGCGACTCGAGCAAGGATCGCGGGTGTCAAGGTGATCCTGTTGTTCGGAAAGAGCGGGAAGCCTGCACCGGCCGCCGCTCACGCGAGGGGCCTTGCCGGCAGGCACGACGCCTCGGCGGCGATCTCGTTGGCTGTCGGGGGTGCACTGCCGTCGTAGGTGCCGCACTCCTGACCGCCGGTGTCCCTCCCGGCGATGTGCGGATAGATCGCGAGGTCGGCGAGGGCGACCATCTTTCCGGCCGGCCAGGCAGCGAGCAAGGAGTAGCCGAGAGCGTACCCGTTGGCGACGAACGTCGACCCTGGTCCTCGTAAGGCCTGCGTGGTAAGTCCGATCGCCAGGGATGCCCCGGCGTATTTTCGCACGCGTTCGGGTGGCGGAGGCGGTGTCCAGGTGCTGGCGCCGGTCCCTGGCCGGTAGATGAGCACCGTGGGTGCCTCGTCCGTGCCGACTGCCACGGCGAAGGCAGCCTCTGTCCTGCCCTGGCTGCCCACGAAGCGGTCCAGGGCTTCGCGTTGGCTCCTGGAGAACGTGTTCTGGACCAGGGCTCGAGCCAGGCTGCTCCGGACGTCTTCGGCGGTGAGCAGCCCGACGTCGACCGCCGACGACACGCGCAGCGCGTCCGATTCTGCCGAGACGGTCACGAGCCGGCTGCGAACGGCGCCTCGAGGCCCCTGGAACTGGATGAGATGGCGTCCCGGGAGGATGTCTGGCATGCGGCTTGCCGGCAGCGTGTCGATGTAGACCGGATCAGCGACGCCCCCGGTGTCCACGGGAACCCGCGGAGCCTTCAAGGCGGAGCGAAAGGCTGTCATGAACGCCTCCGCCACGGCCGGTGGGTAGCTGGCGTCCAGTTGGGGCTCCGTCGTGACCGCGGCGAGGTCCCGGAACGCGGGTTCCGCCCGCGGATCGGCCAGGAAGAGATAGGCCACCGCTTCGTATTCGAGAAGTCTTTGCACCGTGTCCAACGACGGGATCACTTCGAGGCAAGGCACGAGTTCTTTCGTCGCACGAAGGGTCTCCAGGGCATCCTGGAGATCCACGAGCATGACCTGCCTTCGGGTTCTCTCGAGAAGGGCGTCCATCAGCTCCGAGGGGGAGGCACCGGCCTCGATGGACGACCCCAGGAGACTGCGCGCTCGACCGGAGGTCATGCCGCACGCCCTGCGGTTCGGGTCTGGGAACGCCCAGCGCAACTCGGCCACCAGGCCCCGGTCCGGCGGGACGAGCACCAACGACAGGTCCACGCCCCTTGGAACGAGTGCCTCGAGGCTGTCATGGGTGCAGCTCCGCGGCAAGAGGTCGGTGATTTCCAGCACGGTTTCGGCAGTACCGGCTCGAGCGGGCGCGCCGGGGCGGATTGTGAGGCAAACAGCCATCACGGCGGTGATGAAAAAAAGCCTTTGGCGTGCAACCCTCACGGCCAGCTCCACGAAATCTTCTGTCGAGACGCAGCGGCGCGCAATCGCTACCGTCAGTGTACCGGAGCGGCGCGTGCCAGACAACGGGAAATCACGCCGGCCCCGGAGCGAACGCCAATGGCGTGACCGTGACCGGCAAAAGGCTGTTGCGGCTCGAGGACCACTGGTGCTACGTTGTCCCCGGCGCTGCCCGGTGGACCTGGCCGGTGCGGGTCTTTCGGCGCGTCTGTCCCACGTGTGCAAACGACACTGCGCCGGCATCGCCCGGACCGATTCGGGTGCTCGATGACGGCGCCAGAACTGTTCTGTTTCCGGATGAAGGAGGAAGACGGACTTTTGATACAGAATCTGGAACGCTTTCTCAAGCCGAACTATTTCGTGGACTCGGACCACCCGGCCATCATCGAGTTTGCGCGCAGGTACAGCGAGGGCGGGGCCGACCCTGTGAGCAATGCCATCCGGCTGTACTACGCCATCCGTGACGGTTTCCGATACAACCCCTGGAACGTGAAGGCCGACCGGGCGGCGTTCAAGGCAAGCAACGTGCTCCAGCGGGACCGGGACGAGGGGGGCCACTGTATCGACAAGGCCAATCTCCTCGCCGCGTGCGTCCGGGTCCTGGAGATTCCGAGCCGCCTGCATTTTGCCAACGTTCGCAACCACCTCGGCTCCGAAGCGTTCGAGGAGGTGCTCGGTACGGATTTGCTCGTCTTCCACGGGTACGTTGAACTCTATCTGGATGGACGATGGGTCGCCGCCACCCCGGCATTCAACAAGGAACTCTGCGACCATCTCGGCGTGGATCCCCTCGAGTTCGACGGGAAGCATGATTCCGTGTTCCAGGAGTATGACCGGCGAGGTGGGCTGTTCATGGAGTATGTGCACGACTACGGCGCATTCCCGGATGTCCCGTTCGACCTCATGATGTCGGAATGGCGAAAGTACTACCCGGCGTTCCGGACACGCGGCTTGTGGCCGTCACGCAATCCGTTCAAGACCTCTAGCGCGGAGGCTGGCCGGCAATGAACGCGGGAGCGGGGCGACCCGGGCACGATGGTCGCCGGGACGGAGCGCAACGGACCAGCCCGGCTGTTGGGGCCGGCGGCCGCCCGGTGGCGCCCGGGAGGACCGGGCGAGAGTCGGTAGAGGGGCGGAGGCTGCGCCGGGCGGTAGGGCTGGTGGCCGGGATGGTCTGCCTCGCCGGGACCGGTCATGTCGCGGCGTCCGTGGTCTCCCGTCTCGGGGAGGTCTACCTCTATGATCCGCTGACCTTCGATGCAGGAAGTCTCCAGCGTGGCGGCTGGGTGCGCGGAGGCGCGGGGACGGGTGGGGGCAACCTCGAGGTCGCTCTCGAAACGTCGTTCTTTCGCGATTTCTCCGCTCGAATCGGCTACTTGCAACGGTTCAACTACGGGCAGGAAAACGGTCTGGACCTCACCTGGCGGCTGAGGTTCCCGGTGATCGAGAGTGCACGATTCCGCCATTTCACCTCGACCCAGTTCTACTACCAGGGCAGCCATGGCTTCCAGGCCGTGGACGAGACGATGCCGTCTCTCGAGATCGGGGCGGCTGAAAGCATGAGCTTCCCCGTTGCAGGGGTGGCCACGTCGTTCCACGCGCAACTGGGGGTGGCGTTGCGCCCCTTGCTCGAGGTACCGGGAGGGGTCGACCCCGCTCGTACTGGCCCGACTGTCCGGCTGGCCTACCTGTTTCAACTGTACCGTCCGGCTCGAGGACGCGCCGGGTTGTGGACGGTCACCTTCTCGGTGATAGAGGTGTCCGCCGTCTGGTTCGGGGTCCCGGGCAAACCCGGGAGCGCGGGGCGCATGTCGCTGGCAGCGGCGGCACCGGCCATCCATTTTTCGTCTCGAGGCGCCTGCTACACCCTCGGACTGGCGCCTCGATTGACGTGGCGCCGGGGCATCGACGGCTCCACGTGGGACTGGGCAGGTCTCGCCACCCTGGCGATATCCTATCGTGGTGTGCTGGAGTAGGAACGTGATGGCGATTTTCCGCCCTGCCGCATCGGTGCGTTCGTCTCAACCTGCCCGGGTTGCCGGCTGGCCCCCGGCGCCCCGCGCCGGGACAGGGCGGATGGCTCGAACGCTGCTCCAGCTCCACTGGTTTTCTATCCTCGTTGGGCTTTCGACGATCGGGTGCCACCGACAGCCGGCGCTCCCCCTGCCCGCGGAAGCCGACATGGCCCCCGACAGGCTCATGATCTTCGTCCACGGCTATGTCGCCGAGGCCGACGCCATGTCCGAGTTCATTCACGCCTTCACCAGGGACGGGATCCCTGGCGAATGGATTTTCGCCCATGGAGCGCGTCGGCCGGTCACCTACCACGCTCACAGCTTCGACTTCGGCGCCTTCACCCACGCCGGGTCGGACTACAACATTCCATTGCCGTTGCTCGCCGACACGTTTTCAGATTTCTATCACAAGCTGCCGGAGACCTGTCCGGTATGCCGGCGCCGGGCGTCCCGGCCCGTGCAGGTCACCCTGGTCGGGCACAGCTTCGGTGGTATCATCGTGCGGGAGTTCCTGCTGCGCGAAGCAGAACGCCACGGCGGCCTGGGCCACGCCCCCGGGAGTCTCGCCGCCGAGGGCGAGGGAGGGTGGCACATCGGCCGCGTGATAACCACCGGGACCCCGTTCTTCGGCTCCGTGCGCACCAGGTTGACCTATGGCTTCCTGTCTGTCCTCGTCAACGGTCTGATACGGACCGCGGTGATGGGCTTCGTGTATCCCCCCGGCGGCAGTGCCTACGGTGGAATCTCCGACGCCCAGGCTCGAACCCTCAGCTTCGGAAGTCCCTACCTCTGGGAGAGCCACGATCGCTGGAGGGACCTGGGCGACCGCATGAGGCAAGAGGGACGGTCGCTACCCCCGTGGCTCGTGTGCCTCTCGGTGGGCAAGGGGCTCGCCCAGGTGCGGGGCGATGGCGTGACACGTTTCGCCTCCGGCAACATCGCCCCGCTCTTTCCGCACAACAGCATGGAGACCTTCATCTCGAGCGTGCCGCACCAGCAGATGGTGCGCATGAAAGACAAGCCGTGGAAGGCGCGGGAGCAGCAGGTGTTGATTCACGCCATTGCGCGCTTCCAGGAAGCGGGCACCCTCGAGAACGACCCGGCAAGGCTCCTGCAGCCATTCCGGATCGTGGGTGCGCCAGGCGAAGACCGTTTCGAGCCCGATGCGCTGCCGGCAGCGGACGCCGCGGAGCCACCGGGGTTTCGCCAGCGGGTGTTCATGCAGCGGCCGAATCCGGACGACCCGTTGGATCTCGAAAACTTCGAACGGAAGACCAGGCGGCTCAACCGGGTCCTGAGAGCAGACCAAGGAGATGTGTGGTTCTGTTTCCATGACGGGTTGCCTGAAAGGACGGACGGAACGCCACCTCGAGTCCTTCCAATTCGGACGACGATATCCCTTTTTCAGGACCGCCCGCTACGAAGCCGGGATCGCGCCGAGTTGGTGGCGCGGCGCGAGACGAACGTCGATGGCCTGTCCGTGCCGGTCGTCTATGGACTGTCCCGTCCGCGCAGCCACCTGGTGGCCATTCCTGACGTGACACCGACCGGGGTCTACCGCATGTTCATCAGGCTGGCCAGGGGGGTGGAATTGACATCCGGGGATGTCCGGGTGGTGAACGAGCAGGTGCCGGCGCCTCCGCCCCTGGCGGGTCGCGGGGACCTTGTTCGTTTCCGTGTCGCCCCCCATCGAACGAACTTGGTCCATGTGTACCTGGACAGGGCGCGAATCTTTGCGGAGCACCCCAAGCTCAAGCGGTTGGACGTGCGGGCGGTAGCGTTGGAGTTCGAAGGTGAGACGAGGTAGTCTGTCCGTAGGGGGGTGTCAGCGGTTTGGCAAGTCCTCGAGGTCGAACACGGCGAGCCCCGCACCGTCGGAGAAGAGCATCGGGGCGTGGCCCGCGTCGCCGAGGAGCAGTTGGAGTGCGCGCATCCAGTCTCCCGGGTAGGCAGCGCAGTCGGCGACGATGAAACGGTAGCCGGCATCGCGCAGTGCCCGGACACCTCGACGGGGCAGTTCGGTGCTCAGCCATCCCTGGACTCGAGGTTTCGAGACGGGCGCCCGTGCGAACCACTGGAAAGCGATGACGTCGGCTTCCCGGATCCACCGGGAAGCGGCAGGTCCCGGGCCGCCCAGCGGAATCAGTGTCGGTACGTTCTCCGCCATGAAGTTCTGGGGACGCCCGTGCTGCAACTGGAGCCACATCCAGTCCATCCCGGTAAGTTGTTTGCCAATGCGCCCGAAGACGCCGTTGCCCTCGTCGACCGGTTGTCTGAACGTGGGCAAGAGAAGTACCGCGCCATCGCCCTCCTGCGCGCGGATCCACTGGCAGGCCGAGACGGTGGGGAGCGGGACGCGAGGCAACGTTGTCCGGTATGCGGCGGCGTGCTGCGAAAGCGTAGCCAGGAGCAGGCCCAGCGCCAGGCCGCAGGCCGCAGCGGGGGTGGCGGGCAGCCTGCGGAGGTGCGGCAGGCGTCGCAAACGGTGAAGGCCCAAGGCGGCGCCGGTCGTGGCTGCGAGGAGGGCCGGCATAGTCCATCGCCACGGAAACCGGACGTGGGAAAAGGGAAAGACATCCATGGTGAGGAGGCTGATCCCCCTCGAGAGATCTCCGATAGCGCGCCCCGGCGTC